>JBCBRU010000015.1:0-33773 GCA_039819565.1 Myxococcota bacterium
GGCCATATGCAACCGACGAGAGGCGAAGCCGGCGGGGGCGCCAGGGGCGAAAAGCGCCCGCGAATTATGTAAGGAATCATCCTGACAGGGGACTAGGGCGCCTCGAAGTCGAGCCGGGGATACTGACCCGCCGTGAACAGCCACGGTGGGGAGGGCCAGGCCGAGAAGGTCGCGGGGTCCTGCATTTGGGTCGTCGTGAGGGCTTGCACCCCCATGACCGACGAAGTGCTTCCGGGCACGAGGTCCTGGTCGTAGTAGACCTCGGAGAGGAAGATGTCCGCGGTGTGCCGACCGAAGGCCGGAGGGAAATCACCGGACGGCGCGGAGAAGGTTCCGTGAAAGAGAGCCCGCTCCACGAGGCGTCCGCCCCCCTGGAAGGGTTCACCGAAGAGCCCGCCCACGAGAGTGGGCCCCTGGGCGAGTTCGATGCTCCCCGCGACGCGCACGTCGGTCACCACCGACCCCGCCCCGAGGACCGCGGCGATCCCCGCCACCCGGATACCGGACTGGGAGGTCATGCGCATGTTGGACACCGCGCCCACCATGGCCCCGTTCACATCACTGGCGATGCCTCCCGCCTTCTGAGCCGAACCGAGGAGGTTCATCTCCCCTCGTGCGTCCAGCTTCCGGGCCAGAGCCCCGGGCTGCACGTTACGCACGACGCCGCCGTGGAACTGCCCTGCGGAGCTCGTGAGGGTCCCCTCGAAGCTTGCTCCCTCGAGCCATCCTCCAGCGCGTAGCACGCCCACCACGCCCCCGAGATTGCCGTTGGCGACCGAGAGGCTTCCGGTCACGCGGACGTTCTCGATCAGGGCCGGAGCCGCATTCGTGGTGCCAAGGACCAAGCCTGCGAGCTGCGAGTCGGCCCTGAGATCTACGTCGAGGAGGGCGAGGTTTCGTACTCGGCCGGAGACTTCCGTGAAGAAAGCGACGCCTGACGCCGAGGTGCCACCGAAGGTCCAGTTGCGAATCGCGAAGCCCAGGCCGTCGAAGACACCGGTGAAGGCCGGCGCGATGGGCTCAAAGCCAAAGCCGGCCAGGTCGACGTCCCTCCCCAAGATGAAGCTCGCCGCGGGCGCGATGCGCACCTGGTCGAGGTGGGCGGCCGTACAGACCACGAAGGGTCGCGTGGGGGAACCGTCGCCCCCGCCGAAGGGGGTCCCGGTGGACAGGCAGGGCACCCTGCGGGGCCCGAAAGACGCGAAGAAAGAAGGCGTGGGATAGCTACCTTGGGGCAGCAGCCATTCGGGGCGGGCGAAGGCGGCCATGGTGCCCGTCCCGGTGCCCGCTACGAGCTCCGCGGTGGTCAATCCCGCCGCCGAGGGGACCACAGAGGTCTCACCCGAGACCTCGCGATCGAAGACCACCGAGTCGTACACCATGGCGTCGAGGTTGCTCGGTCCGATGGGATCTCCGGCCGTCTGGGCGAAGCCGGTCACGGACACCACCCGCGAGATGACGGGCTCGGCGATTTGGAAGACCGCTCCGTACACTCCGCCCGCGGCGGTGGTGTTGCCCACGATCTGACTCACCACGAGGCAGTCTCGGATCACTCCAGAGCGAGCGAGGACCGCCGCTACCCCACCGAGCTGGCTCGAGGTGCCCTGGACGATGGCCGAGCTGATGCACTCGGAGATCTCACCCGAGACGTCCGACACGATGCCTCCCGCCTTAGAAGCGTTGCTGTTGATGTAGGCCTGCGAGACCACGCGGCGCATCCGTCCGCCGTCGGCGACGTTGACGGCGATGCCGCCGATGAACCCCGTTCCCCCGCCCGTATTGGTCACGCTGCCCGCGAAATAGGCCCCGTCCACCACGGCCCCGTTGCCTACGGAGCCAACGATGCCGGCCGCGCGCCCGGCGCTCACCACGATGTCCCCGGAGACGAAGACGTTCTCGACCCGTGCGTCGGTGTCGTCGACGAGCCGGAAGGCCAACGCCGACACCAACTGGTTCGCGTTGATGCGAACGTCAGGAAGGTTGAGATCCCGAATCGTGCCTTCGAGCTGGCTCACGAGCGCGAGCTCCTGACCATCTGGGTCGTCGATGACGAAGTTGTAGATCGCGTAGTCATCACCATCGAGAACGCCGGTCAGGAGAGGCAGGGGCACGAAGGGGGTCGGGAGCTGGGCCAGATCGATGTCGGAAGCCATGCGGTAGACCCATCCCTCGTTCCCGGCGTCGCGAATCCGGTCGAGATGGCTGGGAGAGCAGAGGAGGTGGGGCGAGTCCTCCGTACCTTGGCCCCCACCGAAGGGTTGACCAGCTGGGTTGCAGGTCACGGGAGCTACGCCCATATCGGAGGTGCCGCTGTCGGGAACGCTCCCTGCGTCCGGGGTCCCGACGTCAGGAGAGGAAGCGCCTCCGTCGTCGGGCCCCCCGTCCATGACGCCGGCGTCCATCGCCGAGCCGGAATCTGCGGAGCCTCCACCGACATCCGGGTTTCCGCCGGATGAGGGAGGATTGTTGGAAGGAGGCGTAGTCCCGTCGTCACCGCAACCCACGGTGAGGACCAGCGCCAGAGGTAGGGCGGTCAATGCCCATGTCGTTCGAGAGGCCACGAAGGCGAAGGTCGGAAAACGGACGCGAAACTTCAGCGGGGGGATCTAGGGAGCCTCGCGGGTGTGAAGACCCGAGACGGACGAGGCCTATCTGCGCCTTAGACGCCTGCGTCGCGACGATCCGAACCGTCCGGCCCCATCGGTCGGTTCCGATACGCTACGGGGCTTCGAAGTCGAGGCGAGGGTACTGACCGGAGCTGAAGATCCAGGGCGGCTGCGGGAAACCGAAGAAGGAGTTCGGATCCTGCATTTGAGCGGTGCTCAGGTCGTCCACCCCCATGATGTTGAGGGTGACGGGGTTGAGGTCGAAATCGAAGGCGACGTCCGACAGGGCAGCCTGGTTATCATACCGTCCGAACACCGGAGACGGTCGCATCGCGGGCCCCACGAAGTTCCCGAAGAAGAGGGCTCGGTCGACGGTACGAGCGCCGGTCTGAAACTCCTCTCCGAACAGGCCCCCCACGAGGGTCGTCGTCGTCGGAAGCTCGATGCGATTCGAGGCGTAGACGTCCCGGACGAGGGCTCCGGTGCCGAGCACCGCCGCGATACCGGCCACCCGCACTCCGGACGCGGACACAATGCGCATGCGGGACGCCGCGCGTAGGAGCTCCCCGTTGACGTCGCTCGCGATACCGCCGGCCTTCTGCGCCGTCCCCCTCAGATCGAGAAGACCGCGGGCCGAGACCTCTTGAGCGGACCCACCCGCGAGCAGAGCCCGGATCACGCCCCCGTGGAACTGTCCGGCCGAGCTGGTGAGCGTACCCTCGAAGCTCGCCGACTCGAGGACCGCTCCGCTGCGCAGCGCCCCGACGATGCCCGAGAGGTTGCCGTTCGCGGCGGAGAGCCGGCCGGTGACCCGAACGTTGGTGAGCGACGCGGACGTCCCGGCGGTGGTGTCGAGCGCGAGTCCGGCGATGTTCTGGCTGGCGCTCAGATCGACGTCGAGGAGACTGAGGTTTTCGATCTGGCCCGAGACCTCCAAGAAGAACGCGATGTTGGCATCGTTGGGGGCGTTGTGGCTCCAGTTGCGCAGAGCGAAGCCGCGCCCGTCGAAGCTCCCCGTGAAGGGGCCCGGAATCGGCGAGAAGGTGGCCCCCTGCAGATCGATGTCTTGGGTCAGCACGAAGTGAGCGTCGAGGCTGTTTCGGATCGCGTCGAGCTGGGCGACGCTACACACGACGAAAGGCCGGTTGCGAGCTCCGGTTCCCCCACCGAAGGGACTCCCGGTGGTCAGACAGGGCACTTGCGGAGGCACGAGGCTGACCGCGAAGGCGGGGGTCGGGTAGAAACCGGGCTGAAAGCTCCATTCGGGACGAGCAAAGGCGGGAAGAGGCGCCATGGCCGTGGATCCAGAGGTCAGCACCGCGGTGGTGAGCCCGGTCGCGGCGGCGAATCGGGTGCCCGCGGTCACGACGTCGCTATCGAACACGGCCGAGGAGACGGCTGAAGCGTTGAGATCCGCCCCGCCGAGAGCATCGACGTTGGTCCGGCCCGACCTCACCACCGAGATGACGCGTTCGAGACGAGGCAGGACGAGCTGCGTCGCATCGCCGTAGACCCCGCCCGAGAGCATCGAGTCGACCCCGATTTCGGCCCCCACGAAGCAGTCCCGAATGGTCCCCGAGCCGGTCAGGACCCCGGCGATACCCCCCACCTGCGACGAGGTGGAATCGATGATGGCTCGACTCAGACACTCGGAGATTTCGCCGGCGACCTCCGCGGCAACCCCTCCGGCCTGCGGGGTCGCGGTGGTGAGCGTGGCCTGAGAGAGCACCCGTCGCATGCTCCCGCCGTCGGCGACCGTCACGGCACATCCACCAATAGCGCCGTCCCCCGAAGCGAGGGTGTTGACGATGGCTCCGCTGAAAACGGCACCGTCCACCACCGCGCCGCGCCCCACGGTGCCTACGACGCCCCCGGCCTCGCCTCGGGCCACCGTGAGCTCACCGCTGACGAAGACGTTCTCCACCCGGGCTCCGGTGTTGTCGGCCAGTTGATAGGCCACGCTGGCCACCCGCTGATCTCCGGTCACCCGGACGTCGGGAAGGTTGAGGTTTCGGACTGTGCCTTCGAGACGAGCGATCAGCGCGAGGTCCTGTCCGGAAGCGTCGTTGAGATCGAGACTGAAAAGGGCAAACCCTTGGCCATCGAGTACACCCGTGAGCCGCGGAATGGGGGCAAAGGGAACCGTCGACTGGCTGAGATCGATGTTCGTCGTCATTCGATAGACGAAGCCCTCATTGCCGGGGTCGCGCATGCGGTCGAGATGGTTCGCCGTACATAGGAGGTGAGGCGAAGCTGTGGTCCCGGCGCCCCCCCCAAACGGCTGCGACGCTGGGTTGCAGGTGATCGGGCCGCCCATATCGGGCGGGCCGCCATCGGCGACGCCGCTGTCGATGGCTCCGCCGCCGTCGGTCTCGGCCCCGCCATCGATCGCGCCGCCGTCCGTAGCTCCCCCGTCCACCGCGCCGCCATCGGCTCCTCCATCCCCGGGGAGGCTGCCATCTGTGGCGGCGTCGGATCCTCCGTCCGCCCCGACGGCGCCGTCGGAGATAGTTGCGCCGCCATCGGCACCGAGATCGCGAACTGTTCCGCGGTCCCCTCCGCCCATCGGGTCAGGGTCCGGGTCGTTGTCGGGACAAGCAATGAGAAGGGCAGAAAGCAGCAGGATGCCGCCCACGCGGGGACTCTTCACGGTCCGGGGATTGTGCTGCGCCGGGCACGAAAAACCAGCTGCACCGCGTGCTCAGAAAACCGAAGCTATGGAAAACGCAAAGTCTGACGGGCCAACGCCAGGAAATGCGTGACGAGCGAAGCCTATAGGGAGTGCCAGGTGAAACCGCCCTGACGCCAGACCACGCCCTTCACTCGGCCGAGTATGGCTCGCCCCCGAACCGGTCCGAAGGCCCGGCCGTCGTGGCTGTTACCGCGGTTGTCGCCAAGCACGAGATACTCATCCGTACCCAGCGTGGACGGTCCGAAATCCAGCCAGCCCGGGACTTCTGAAGGGCGCTTCTCTACCGATTGGCCATCGACGAACACGACCCCGTTCCGCACCGCCACCGTCTCTCCGGGAAGCCCCATGACCCTCTTGACGAGCGTCCCGCCATCCTCGGGGGACTCGAGAACGACCACGTCGCCCCGGTCCGGAGCATCGGTGGTCACGAGCCATGTGTGGGTGAAGGGGATGCGGAGCCCGAAAGCCATCTTGTCGACAACGATGCGGTCCCCCTCGATAAGGGTGGGGCGCATGGAGCCGGACGGGACGACGTAGTGGTCGGCCAGGGAGGCCCGAGCGGTGCTCACGCTCAGGGCGACGGCGCTCAGCGCCACGGCCGTGCGCAGCCACTCGACGACGGAGGAGCGGCGGTGGGAGGAAGATTTGGTCGCGCTCACGGACAAGTCCTGTAATACCCCGACCGCCCACTCCAGGTCACGTGCCGTGATCACAGCGTCATCGCAACGCACCCTGTCGACCCTCCCCGCAGAGGGACCTGCGGTCATGAGCCATCGGCGGTATCTTCGCGCCATGCGTCGCTCAGCGATTCTGTTCAGCGTACTCACCGCGAGCTGCACCGATCCTTCGTCCCGGCCATCGGCGAGCCAGGCAGACAAGAAAGGGCCGCCTTCCCGTGAAGTCGAAAAAGGTCCCAAGAACTACGACGACGCGCGGGGTCTGCTGGCTGGACTCTTCAAGGGTCCCGGGAAGACCTGGTATTGCGCCTGTCGCTACGACGGCCGGCGGAAGGTGGATGCCCGGGCTTGCGGCCTTCCGACCGACCTGGGTGCTCCGGAGCGCCGAGGCCGCGTGGAATGGGAGCACGTGGTCCCCGCCGCGACCTTCGGCAAGAGGCTTCCCGCCTGGGACGGTGCGCATCCAGAGTGCGAACGCGCCCGAAAACGAGGCCGCGAGTGTCTCCGCATGGTGTCCCCCGCCTTCAATCGCATGGAGGCAGACCTCTACAACCTCAGGCCGGTGGTCGGTTCCGTGAACGAGCTCCGCGGAAGCCGCGCCATGAGCGAGATTCGCGGGGACGACGGCGTGGGTCGGTGCGACCTCGAGGTCCATCGTGGCCAGGTCGAGCCTCCCGACCCCGTGAAGGGCGACGTGGCCCGTATCTACCTGCACATGGAGGCCCGATACCCAGGTCGGGGCATCGTCGATCGACGCGACCGCGACGCGTACCTCCGCTGGAGTCGAGAGGATCCCGCTTCGTCTGAGGAATGCGCGCTCATTCGCCGCATCGAGGCTCTGATGGGCTACTCGAGCCCCGTTTATGGGGAGGCTTGCCCGGTACGCGCGTCTGACTGAGCCATGGTTCAGTCACGGATGACATCGATGCCCGAGCGTGTCACGCGGCCTGGGTGAGCACCTTCAAAGCGCCCGAGGAGGCGATGGCCCTCCGTCCCGAGGGAGAGGAGTGGGTCGGCGAGGTTGCCGAAGGCTACGACGTTTTCGGCATCCCTCACGGCGGCTACCTCGCCGCGCTGGGAGCGCAGGCTATCCTGCAGGGTTCCAGCGCCCCGGATCTCTTCTCGATCACCACGCACTATGTTCGCAAGGCCAACTTCGGGCCCATCCGCTTCCAGGTCCGACCCGGAGGGGCCAGTCGAAGGTTCGGCTCCTGGACGGCCACGGCCCGCCAAGGCGAGAAGGTGGTTCTCGAGGTGATGGGCCTCGTGGGCGATCGTACCGGGATCCAAGGCCCTACCTGGACCTCGAATCCGGCCTGGGACGCCGAGGGGCTCGACCTCGACGTCATGGCCAGCCAGCGCGAGGAGCGCGGTTTTGCCCCCCCCGAAGTCGCCCGGCGCTTCGGGCTCGAGATCCACGGGGCGGACCTGGGTTTTGCGCGCGGAGAGACGCTCGCCGAAGCGCGGTTTCGGGGCCGTATGCGCGGAGACGGAGGCGTCCTCGGGGCTCTCGTAGGCTGCGATATCACCCCTCCTGCGGTTTGGAACGCGGTCGGTTTTACGGGGTGGGTTCCCACCGTGGAGCTCACCGCCCACGTTCGGGCCCGACCCGCGCCCGGCCCCTTTCGGCTGGACGTGCAGACGCGGTATTTGGGGGAGGGCTTCCTCGAAGAGGACGCGTTGGTGTGGGATGCGAGAGGCCAGCTGGTCGTGCAGAGCCGCCAGCTGGCTCGCTTCAGCGAGATAAAGAGCTAGGTTAGTTCCAGTCGACCCGGATCTCGGCGCCGATGACCCGACCTTCCTTGAGCGGCGAGAAGTTGCCGCCAAGAGGGGGAGTCATAGGCGCGAGAGCCGGAGGCAACGGAGTCTGCCCGCCGAGGAACACTTCGTCGGCCAGGTTGCGGCCGTAGACGCTAATCTGGGGCAAGAGATAGGTCGAGCCCAGGTCGATGTCGGGCAGCGAGTACGCGATGCTCGCGTCGACCACGTGACCCCCGGGAAGAATGCCGAGGTTGTTGTCCGTGAAGAAGGTCTGGTCGCGGTAAGCGTAGCTCGCTCGGAAGGTCACGGTGCCGGCCCCGCCAAGCTGCAGGTCGTAGAGGCCAGAGATGTTCGCGGTGATGTTGGCCAGACGGGGCGGGGTGAGGTCTTCATCGGCGGCGTTGACCATGCCGTCGCCGTTAAGGTCGAAGACCACGTTGCTGTACTGCGCATCCACGATGCCGAGCGAGCCCGTGAACACGAGCCCCGCTACCGGAACGATGGTGGCGTCTAGCTCGCCACCGTAGAAGGTCGCGTCCGCCGTGTTGCGGATGAGCTGAACCACGCCGGCCCCTTCCGCGGGGATGTTCACCTCGCGCTGAAGGTCGCTCATGAGGTTCACGAACCCGGCGAGGTTGAAGCGCACCCGGTTATTCAAGATCGAGCCCTTGAGGCCGAGCTCGAAGGCGTCCTGCTGCTCTTCGCCGAAGGGACCGGGGACGGCGGCGGGGTCCGCGCTGGTGTTACGCAGGTTGTAGCCACCCCCGCGGAAGCCGCGCGTGTAGTGACCGTAGATCTGGTTGTTCTTTGCGAAGGCCCACTTCAGCCCCAGCTTGGGAGAGAAGTTCACCCAGTCCTCGGTGTCGGTGAACGTGAAGCCCGCCGAGCAGTCGAGGTTGTAGCCGTCGAAACCCGTGCGGAGGGTCGGACAAGGGCCAAGGTTCGGATCGCCCGCGGTGAAGGTCGCGACGTCCGCCGTCTTCTCTTCGTAGGTGACGCGAGCGCCGGCGATGATGGTGAAGGCGTCCGTGAGATTGATGTCCCACTGGGTGAAGGCGCCGAGCGAGAGCTGGTCCTGGTCACCGCCGTAGGTCGAGTCGAGCGCGCCCGCGGTGGGGTCGTCGGGCACGGCCACGCCGAGAAGGAGGCGCCGCTCGCGATACTGAATGGTCTGCTGGAATACGTAGACGCCGATGGTGGGCTCGAGAAGGTTGTTGAACCACGAGCCAGAGTACCGGAGCTCGTTACTGATGTGCTGGACGTCGGTGAGGGTGTCGGCGTGGAACAGAGAGATAGGCTGCGCGTCGATGTCCGAGATCGCCTCGCCCAAAACGGTGCGGAAGCCAAAGATGTCTACGATCTGTCCAGCGTCGCCGAGGTCCAAGATGGCTTCGACGAAGAGATGGTTCCAGAAGTAGTTGGCCACACCCTCCTCATCGATAGAGAAGTCGAAGCCGGTGAAGGGTCCGGGGGTGCCCGACGGGTCCATGGTGCTCTGGGCGGGTGGTCCCTGGGCCTCCGTCTGGCCGCGCTCGTACATGACGTGCACGGTGAGGGGCCCGGGCGTGAAGCTCACCGTGGGTCGGACCAGCCAGGTCTGTTCGGCGCCGAACTGCGTATCGTCGTCCGGATCATCGAGGTTTCGGAGGTTGGTGAACCAACCGTCGTCGTTACGGAACTGACCGGCGACGCGGAACTTGAGGAGGTCGGGAAGCACGGGGAGGTCGACGGCTCCGTAAATTCGGCTCTCGAGGCCCGTCTCGACGTTCGCCTTGATGCTCGCGCCGTAGGTGTCGCCGGGGCGCTTCGTCCGCATGAGGACGGCGCCGCCGGTCACGTTGCGGCCGAAGAGAATGCCCTGCGGCCCGCGCAGCACCTCGACCGCTTCGAGGTCGAAGGAGTCGAGCACCGCACCGGCGTTGGTGCCGAAGTACACGCCGTTCACGAAGAGGCCGACGGTGGGGTCGATGGTGGGAATCGAGCTGTTGGCGCCGAGGCCGCGAATCGAGAAGTTCGCAACGCCCTTGGCGGTGCCCACGGAGTCGAGAGAGACATTGGGGATAGAGAAGGAGAGGCTCTCGATATCCCTGAACTGCATGGCTTCGAGCTTCTCGTCGCTGAAGGCACTCACCGCCACCGGAGCGTCGGAAGCGAACTCACGACGCGCCTTCTTGGTACCGGTGATGACGATATTCTCGGTGGCCGCGTCGGCGCCGCCGCGGCTTCGCCGTTCAGTCTGCTCGTCGGTAGCCTCGGTGGCCTCGTCCGAGGGGGTTTCTTCTTCCACCCCGTCGGCGGTTTGGGCGTGGGCAGCGCCGGGGCTCAGAAGGCCAACGGCGGCAGCAACCACGAGGGGTCCGAAAGAGACGGCGCGTCCGCGCCGAGACAAGAGCTGCATGCTTCCTCCCGCGCCCCAGACTTGCCGCCTCCATTGGCGACAGGTTCCCGCTCCCCACGGCCTTGCTCCTACGCAAGGGGTGCGCGGGGCCACATCGCCTACACCTCCGGATCCCCGGCAAGCCGTATTTACCCTTAGATGCACTGCGAAATTCGTAAAGTTCCGTCGGCGCCGGGAATAAACGCGCGGAAAGGGGTCGATGGTCTGAGGACCTGACCGCGCGGTCAGGCGTGGGACTGCGCAAAATCGGCCATGAAGGCCACGAGACGGTCCACACCTTCGAGACGCACCGCGTTATAGAGCGACGCCCGGATGCCTCCGACGGTCCGGTGACCCTTCAGGCCGATGAGCCGACGCTCCGCCGCCTCGGCCACGAAACGGGTGTCCAGCTCGGGCGTGGGGAGGTGAAAGACGGCGTTCATCCGGGACCGGGCGGCGGGCTCCACGCGGCAGCGATAAAAGCCGTCGCTCGCCTCCACCGCGCCGTAGACACGCTCCGCCTTGGCCCGGCTGCGACGCTCCATCTCCAAGACCCCGCCCTCGGCCTCGACCCAGTCCAAGACGTTGCGCAGAAGATAGATAGAGAAGGTGGGCGGGGTATGGAGGAGCGAGCCCTTCTCGGCATGAGCGGCGAGCTGGAAGATGGTGGGGATGTTCTTCGAGCCCTGAGCCAGGAAGTCCCGCCGCGCCATCACCACCACCACCCCGCTCGGACCCAAGTTCTTCTGGGCCCCCGCGTAGATCATCCCGAAGTCCGCGAAGTCGATGGGGCGCGAGAGGATGTCGGAGGACATGTCCGCCACCAGGGGCACCCCGCGACCCACTGGATAGTTCGAAAACTGGGTCCCCACGATGGTGTTGTTGGAGGTGAAGTGGAGGTACTTCGCGGCCGGGTCGAGATCGAGCTCATCGCGGCCCGGCACTCGGACTTGGGCTCCGTCGACCGCTCCCGAGCCCACGGCCCGCGCCTGGCCGACCTTCTGCGCGGCCGCGAGAGCCTTGTCGGACCACACTCCCGTCATCACGTAGTCCGCGGAGCCTCCGTCATGGAGTTGATTCAGGGGGAGCATCCCAAACATCCCGGTGGCCCCCCCTTGGAGGAACAGCACCTCGAAGTCGTCGGGCACGGAGAGAAGGACGCGCATCTTCCCGAGCGCCTCTTCGTGCACGGCGCCGTACTCGGGCCCGCGGTGAGACAGCTCCATGATGGACGCCCCGAGCCCTCGATAGTCGAGCAGCTCGTCGCGCGCCCGCTCGAGAGCGGGCGTCGGCAGACCCGCCGGTCCCGCGCTGAAGTTGACGGTGTCGTCTCTCACGAAGGCAGCCTAGCAGGTCGTGCTAGCGTGAAGGGATGGAAGCGAGGGCTCGCGTGCACGCCTGGTGGGCGACGGTGCGAGCCCTGTGGAGAGGCTTCGTCGCTTTTTGGCAGGAAGGAGGGGATCTCAAGCTTCCCTCCCGCCGTTCGTGGGCGTGGGAAGACTCCGACTACCTCCTCGATCAAGCGGCGGAGCGTCTCGGCCTCGACCGCGCCGACGCTGAGGAGGTCAAGATCCTGCGGGGCTATCGAGGGGATCTCGAGGTTGCGGTTCAAGTTCGGCGCATCCCCTGGAAGAACCAAGAGACGCGATTCGAGCAGCTCGTGACGGTGCGTGCCCCAACCCCTCTCGCGGCCGCGTCGGTTCGGATCCAGCCCCGCCCGCCTCGCCGCCCAAAGCCTGGGTCGGCTCCACCCGAGCGACGGCCGACGCCGCCGCCGAGCGTTCGCACTCGGGACCGCACCTTCGACGAGGCGATGACCGTCTCCGGCTCCGAGGAGGTCAGTCTCGCCCTCTTGTCCACCAAGCTTCGCGCCATCGTGCTCGGACACGGGGGCCAGTGGACCCTCGAGGAGGGGAGGCTCGAGTGGAAGGCGCTGCGAGCCCCAAACTTCCTGACTCCCTCGACGGAGAAGGTCATCGAGTTTGTCGAGGAGGCCCTCGAACGGGGCCCCGACGTGGTCGACGGACTGGCCCATCGGGTCCGCCACGATCAGAACTCGAGCGTTCGCCGCCGAGCCCTGGCCCTTCTTTGGGAGCGGCACGAAGCCGACCCGCGCACGCGTAAGACGACCGTGGCGGCAACCCAGGACTGGCTCCCCTTGCTCCGCCTGGACGCCGCCCTGGCCCTTGGAGCGGAAGGACACCCCACTCTGGTCGAGCTCGCGGAGTCTCCCACTACCCCGCGAGGGCTACGCCGGACCGCCGCTTCCCATCTGCCGCCCGCGGATGCCGACCTCGAATCGCGCTTTTGTCTTCTCCTCGAGGATGAAGACGTCACCCAGCAGGTGGTCGCAGCCGAGATCTTGGGTCAGCTGGGGGGCCCCCACAGCCTCCGCCGGCTCGAGCCGCTGACCGGCCGCTTCGCCGCCCCCGCCCCCCTTCGCCAGGCCGCCCGAGAAGCGGTATCCCGGATCACCGCCCGCCACGCGCACCTCGACGCCGGCCATCTGTCTTTTGCCGAACCGACCGACCCCGCCGGAGCCTTGAGCCCGGCCGTCGAGGAAGGCCCCGACGGTGGATGATGCACTCGGCCCCTCAACGGAGGGGGTGCCTCGGAGCCGCGCATCGGGGATGGTGCGCGAGTGAGCGATTCGGCCCGGACCGAGGTGGCTTTCACCCCCTACGAGATCAGCTTCTGCCTTCACGACGTCGACCGCACCCGCATGTGGAAGGAGGCGATCGAGGACACGGTGGCCCCGGGGGACGTGGTCGTCGACGCCGGCTCGGGGACGGGCATACTCGGGGTTTTTGCGGCCCTGGCTGGTGCCCGCAAGGTTTATTGCATTGAGCTCCACCCTCGCTTCTCCGAGCTCATCGGCCATCTCGCGGCCCGCAACGGGCTGGAGGACAAGATCGTGGTCCTCCAGGGAGACGCCTCGAAGGTGGAGCTTCCCGAGCCGGCGGATGTTCTGATCTGCGAGCTCCTCAGCACGGGGCAGTTCTTCGAACCCCAGGTGCAGGTCGTCCGGCATCTCCGCAAGTCTCTGAAGCCCGGCGCGCGAATGATCCCCAGCCAGGTGCGGAGCTACGTCCGGCTCCTCGACGGGCAAGAGCAACTCTACGGAGTGCGCATCGACTGCGACAGCCGCTCCCTCGTCCTGGACGACGACGAGCCGGTCTCGAGCCGCGTCTGCTACGACGAAATCGATCTTGCCACCGTCGAAGCGGAGGGCGTGGACCGCGAGGTCGAGGTCGTGGCTCGAAAGACGCGCATTGCCGACGCGGTGCTCGTTGAGGGAGAGGCCCAACTCACTCCGAAGCTCGTCACCCGCCCTACCCGCTTCCTCTACAACCCCGAGGTGATCTTTCTCCCTCGCTCGCTGCCCCTCGAGCAGGGACGCCGCTATAAGATTCAGGTGCGGTACCCGTACGGGGGAGACACTCTACAGGCGGTCTTCGAGCCCCGACTCGTGGAGTGATGGGGGTGGAGACCGTAGGCTTCGTCGCCGCTCAGCTCTTCGAACCGACCCTCCCGGCCGACTACGGCGCTCTCTTGGAGGCGCTGCGCGCCTTCGCGACGGCTCCTCCGCAGTCCGACCAGGCTTTTCGAGCCGACCACGCGGCGCTCATGGCCGAGGGTCGAGCGCTGGCCGCCAGCACGGATCCGATTCCCCGACCGGCCGTGCTCCGGGCCTTCGCCGCGGGAGCGCTGCGGGCGACCCGGCTCGCGCGCACCGTGGAAGGCGGCCCCCCTCGCCCTCCAACCTCGCTGGATCGCTGGCGACCGGATCTGAACCCCGAGGACGAGAGCTCGCTGCGGGCGGCGCTCGACGACCTGCTCTCCAGGGCCGACTGGGCGGACGTCGACGCTCGAGTGGAGCGCGGCGACGAGGCCCTCGCGCGGCGACGCTCCGTGAGCCGCGCGCTTCACGGCCGATTCCCGAGTGATCACCCCAAAGCGGTGCACGAAGCTTTCAGCGCCCTCTTCGTGGATCATCCGCTCGCCGTCGGCGAGGTGAGCTGGATCCGAACCGCGACCTCCACCTTCTTTCTCGTCCCCTTTTCGAAAGCTGAGTTGACATCACCCTCCGCTCCGGTCCGTCCACGACGAGAGGCCCTAGACCGTTTCCTCGCCCACCTCACCCGCTTCGAACAGCGCTACTTCGCTCATTTCCCGGTGTTCGGAGGGTTTCGGGGCGAGCATGCGGATGCGGAGCTCCTCGCGTCCCTGGCTGCCGCTACCGGTCTCGCCCAGGACGACGTCGCCCACCAACTCACCACGTCGGTCTCGGTGATTCCTCGGGACGAGGTCGATAAGTACCTCGTCCACGACGCCTGGGGTCATGTATGGCAGGCCCTGCTCTTTCGCTTCGATGAGTCCTACCAAGCGGCCGCGACCTACGGAGAGCCGCCGGGGCTCGACGCCCGCTACGGCGATGCCTCCCTGCTCGAGGTGGCGGCCGCGTGCGCGCGCGGGGAGCCCGAACCCTCGCCGGAGGCTTTCCTTCGCGACTGTCTTCACCAGCGGCTGCATGTGTCCCTGGCGGGCCTCATGGCCGAGGTCTTGGCCGATGCAGTGGAGGGAAAAATCTCGGGCGCCCCGCTCCCCTCCTCGAGTCGGCTCCCCGAGGAGCCGACGCGCCTCGACCTTACGCTCTCGGACCTGCCCTACTATGTTCAGGTCGCAACTCGGGGCGTGGAGAAGCTCGCGCGCCATCCGGAGGCCCTGGAAGCCGTCCTCAGCCCCCACCTGTCTCCGGCGGAGGCTCAGAGGGCCGCTCTGCGCATCGCCGAGGCGGCACGCCCTTTGGTCGAGGAGGTCTTCGCCCCCTCCTTTCTAGAGAGGCGAGGCCGCGAGAGCGGCCCGCAGCTGCCCGTCAACGTCTTCGACCGGCTCGCCCTCAACTTCCTCGGGTTTCAGGCTGCGGTGAACGCTCGCCTCCCCGCTGCCGCCGCCGCCGGACGCGCGGACGTCCTGCTGCTCTCCCTCGCGAGCTATCTCGAAGAGGACTGGTCGAGCCACTTCTGGCACCTGGACGAGATGCTCGAGCACCTGGACGGACTCCTCGAGCGGCTGCCCCCTCGCGCTCGGCCTGTCGAGAGCGATGAGAGTCCTCGCTGAGGGAGAGTCCGTCGCCGAACCCATCGAGCCGAGAAGAGAAGCGAAATACAGGTTGCAGGTTCGATGCCGTTTGCCGATCCACGAAGGCAGCAGTACACGAGGGCGTGCTCGCGCTCTTCGCTCTGCTCGAATTGGGGGTTGCGCAGACGCGCGCCGTCGCGAAGCGCTCGTCGCCCGACGGGGCCGCCCGTGGGCCCGCCTACTGGCCGGCCGCGACCGCGCGTTTCTTCTTCTTCTTCTTGGCGCTCGCCGGTCGCTGGGGCCGGCTCGAGAGAAAGTCGTCCAGCTCGTCATCGATCGCGTGATCGAGCGCCTCTTCCGCCCGCATGCGTTCGGCCGCCTCCCGGAGCTGGGTGCCGACCTGAGGGCCGTTGGGGTTCGACACCACCTGCTGGAAGACCTCTTCGAGGGCGTCGGCCATGGTCAACATGGCCGTCTCTACTTCCGCCTGGCGGGTCTGGAGCGTGGAGCGGCGCCGGATGAGAGCTTCGAGATCGCTCTGGGTCTTTTGAAGCCTGGCCCTCTCCGACCTCGAAGTGGCCGCCTCGAGCCCCGCTTCGATGTGTTGAAGACGGTCCACCAAGGCTTCCGTGTCGATGCGCGACCGCCGGTCCGCGATGGTGAGCATGGCCAGCCAGTAGCCGAGGAACTTCACGCTGGCGTCATCGAGGGCCTCGACGTCCCGCGGGGACAGTTGAGTATCTTGCTTGGCCGCCATGCGCGTCAGCGAGTCGATGCGCGTCTGCATTCGCTCGTAGGTGAGCCAGTAGCTGCTGTCCTCATCCGGCACTCTCCGAAGAAGCTCCTCCTCGAGGTGAGCGCGCGCTTCCTCTCGGGACCGAGTGCGGTACTTCTTGTCGACCCACTCCCGAAAGCGAGGATGACTCGGCACGAACAGGCTCGCGATACCCTCGCCGGCGGCAAAGCCGATGACGGGGAGCAGCCCGATCCCGACCCCGAAAGGAAAAGACAGGAGGGCCCCGGCCAGCACCGACCCCAGCGCGAGGTAGGCGTTGGTCGGGTGGAGGATCATCTCCTGAAGGTACGAGGGCTTCTTGGGGGGCGGATGACTCACGGGCGCGCCTACTATACCGACACTCGCACCTGACCGCGGGCCCCACCGCTATCGTGGAGCACGTCGAGGATCTGCTCCTCCATCTTGACGGCTTCGGTGGAGCGAAGCCACAGCGCCGATCGCGGTCGAGGCTCGTTGATGGGGAAGTCCGCGGCCACCTTGGCGGGCTGGCTGGAGAGGACGAGGACGCGGTCTCCGAGCGCCAGCGCCTCCGTGATGTCGTGAGTGACGAACACGATGGCGCACGGCCGCTCGGTGTATAGACGAAAGAGCAGCGCCTGCATCTCCTCGCGAGTCTGGGCGTCGAGAGCGCCGAAGGGCTCGTCCATCAAAAGGATCCGGGGCCTAAGAACCAGGGCCCGAGCGAGAGCTACGCGCTGGTTCTGGCCGCCGGACAGCTGGGCCGGCCGGAGCTGAGCCTTGTCCCCGAGCCCTACCGCCTGCAGGATTTCCTGCACCCTCGACTTCCGCTCCTCGGTCGGGACCCGCTTCTTCCACAGCGACATGCGAAAGGGCAGACCCACGTTCTGCTCGACGGTGAGGTCCGGCCGATTGGCGTAGCGCTGAAAGACGGTCACCGCGTCGTCGTGCGGCCCGTGCACGTCGTCGCCGTCGATGCGCACGACCCCTGAGGTGGGGGTCAGGGTACCGATAGGTCGAACCCCACCCATCATGCGCAAGATGGTGGACTTCCCACAGCCCGAAGGTCCGAGGAGCATGTAGATGCCCGGCCCTTCCAGATCGATGTTCACCCCGTCCACCACCCGCAGCGGTCCGCTGCCGTCCGGCTTGGGATACTCCTGGACGATATCCACGAGCTCGATGTGGGGCTTCTCGGAAGCTTCACTCATGTCTCCGTCTCCCATGGGAACAAACGCCGCTTGAGGGCCATCATGCCCGCGTAGGTCAGCAGGGCGAGGCCGATGATGACCATGATGCCCACGAAGACCTGGTCCATGGCGGAAAAACGGCGGGCGTTCTGAATGAGCTGTCCGAGCCCTTTTTGGGCGTTCACGTACTCCGCCACCGTGATGTAGGTCCACATCACGGAGATGGCGACGATGATGGCATCGGCAATCCGAGGGAGGGCCATGGGTAAGACAGAGAGCCGAATGGCTTCGGTGGGGGTCGCTCCGAGATCTGTCGCGCTCACCCAGTAACTCGAGGGAACGGCGCGAATGGCATCGCGCACCATGGGGATGAGATAGACCACGGCGCCGAGGCTGAGGAAGGTGATCTTCATGACCTCGTCGATACCGAGCCACATCACCAAGATGGGAAGAACGGCCACGATGGGCGCCGACCGAAACGGGTCGACCAGCGGTGAGAGCACCGCGTTCACCGCCGGTGATGCCCCCATCAGAATGCCCACCGGCAGCCCCACCGCCATCACCGCCACCGCCGCCGCGGCCACCCTCGCCAGCGAGTACGCGGTGGCGACGACGAGGAGCCGTTCTCCTCGGGCCTCGTTGTAGGACAGGAGCTGAAAGAAGGCGCTCACCACGTCCCAAGGAGCGGGAAGTCGGGCCTTCTCTACGAGTCCAAGTCCGGACACCAAGGCCCAGATGATGAGGACCGTCGCCACTCCCGCCACCCCCAGCAGCTGGCGGGTGCGTGGCGAGAGCTCGACGTAGGGATTCCACATGTCAGTTGGTCAAGACCGCGATGCGCGTGCTGCGGTTGGCGGCACGGCAGTCATCGAGGGTGGCATAGTCCCCGTCGGCCTCGAAATTACGCTCGCGGCACAGAGGCTTCTCGCTGCCATTCCCCACGACCAGAAACCGCTCCTTGCGGAACTCCCACTCCTCGACGAGATACTTGACCACGGCCTGGGACCGCTGAAGGCTGAGGCGCTTGTTGGTGCGGCGAGATCCCGTGGCGTCGGTGTTTCCAGACACCTCGAAGTAAGCCTGTCCGTTGTTCTCGATCAGCGGCACCATATCGTCGTCGATCGTCTTCTGGGCGCGCTTTGAGAGACTGGAGGAACCGGTCTTGAAGTTGACGGAGACGGGCTTGGTGAGAATCGCGGGCTGAGCGCTGGCCTTCGCCGCGGTGGCGCTGTCGAAGGTCCCCACCGGCTTGGCCGCTTCGGCCTTTTCGGCTGGGTTCGCGGCCAGGAGCTTCTCGATGTAGCGGGTGTCGAACGACTCCGCCGGGTTGATCACGGGGGAGTTGGGGTTCGCAAGTGCACCTGCGGCACGGTAGATCTGATCGAAGCGCTTGTAGACGCGCGAGTAGTGATCCGTGCCGCCGCTCAGGCCGAGAATACGGGCGTTGTCCGCGATACCGGTCCAGACGAGGTTGTCGAACAGTCCCATCACGAAGCCTTTGCCCTCCTTCTGGGAGAGGAGGGCAAAGAACTCCTCGGTGGCCACGAGAGCATCGAAGGCTTTGGCGGGCTCCGCGCGCGCGGCGTCCACGCCTTTCATCCAGCCGGTCACAAAGGACTGGATCACGGGGGTGTTGGCCGGATCGTCTAGGACCGCCTTGTTGCAGACCATGACGTCGAAGATGAGATTGGTCGCCGTCTTCGTGGAGTAGACGACCTTTGCTCCCGAGGTGTTCTTCAGGGCCAGCGACAGGTCCGGATCCCACAGCGCCGCGGCGTCCACGCTGCCGCTCTCGAACGCTGCCCGCACCCCCGCCGTACCTTCGTCGGCGTTGATGTACACATAGTTCACCCGCTGCTTCTTGCGGGCGGAGAGCGAGGAGTTGTCGATGGCGTCGATGACCATGCCGTGAGACGGCGTGTACTGAAGGAGGGCCACCTTCTTGCCGGTGAGGTCTTCGACCCGATTGATGGAGGGGTCGCGAGCGATGATGGCGTCTGCGCCCTGGGTGTTGTCCACAATCACCACCGCGCGTCCATCCAAGCCGGCGTTCCTGAGGTTGGGATGCTCCTGGGCCCAGAAGTCGCTCGTCCGCCAGGCACACTGCGCGGTCTTGGAGGTGAAAATGGTGGCCAGCGTGGGGATATCATCCTGGATGATGAACTCCACGTTGACCCCTTCCTGAGCGAAGATGGACCCCGGCTTGGTCTTCAGCGCATTGCCGTTGGCGACCAGAGCCGGCGCGTAGCCGTGGAAGCTCACGATGGACACCTTGAGAGGGTTTCCCGCCGAGCCCAGGGGGCCCCCGGAGCTCGGGGGGGGCGTCGTGGGGGTCGGCGTGGGGGAGCCAGAGGTCCCCTCCCCGCTCGGTCCTCCCGCCACGGGAGATCCGCCACCCATGGCGTCCTCAATGACCTCGCGCAAACCGAGTTGCCACGCAGCGGCGCCCGCTACGGCGAGGATGGTGACCGTGATGAGCCCCTTGGCCAGGGGAGTAAGCTTGGCCATGTTCAGTCGCCTCCTTGTTCTAAATCGCTCTCCTGAGCGCCCGAGCTCCCAAAGAGCTCCTCGATGTTCCGAAGCCGAGATACTTCGGCTTCGAGTCGTTTCGATTCACGCTGCACGGCCTGTCGGGTGGCCTCCAGCTGGGTCTTTACGGTTTGCCGGTCGGCCGCTACGCGCTCGATCTCCTGTTGCAGGAGCTGTTCGAGTTCGGCGATCTGACCGCGAATCTCGGAGGTGGCCTTCTCCTGGTACTCTGCGTGGGCGCGGAGATCGGCCTCGGCTTTTTGGGCGGCGTCCGAAGCCACCGCCTCCAGCCCGCGGCGAGCGAGGTCCAGGGCTTGGATCTTCCGCTGAGCGTCGAGAATTGGGTCCTCGATGGTCCAAGTATCATCCGCCGCATCCATCGCCTCGACAGCCATCTTGCGGGAGGCGGCGTCCATGACCATCAACCCATCCAAGAGCCGCAGGAGCTTCTCCGCCGAGAAGGGACTCTGGCGAACCTCGGCCTCCGCGTAGATTTCCTCGAGGGGGCGGCCCTCGACCACGTCGGTCGGCACGGGAAGCACCGCCGGGGGATCCGCGTCACCCAGATCGAGCTCGGGAGGCCCGATCTCCGCGGGCGGTGTAGGCTCGGTGGGTCGTCCGGCCGCTTCGGCGATGATGCGGCGGGCCTCGTCTTCGGACATCTCGGCGGCCGGGGCGGCGTCGTCGTCGATCTCCACGAGGCCGATCTTGGCCAGGGTCTTCAGGAATCCGCTCATTGATTGGCCTACGCGGGCGCTGACTTCCTGCCACGGGACCGCATATGAGGAAAGGGCCCGGCCTCCGCCTCGGTAGACTCACGGTAGGCACGCGAGGGCCACGGACAAACGGACTCCCCTCCCGCAAACCGGCCTTGCCTCCGGTGACCAGGCGAGAGATCAGAGCCTGTGCTCGTCCTCTCGACCCTTGCCTTGGCGATCGCCGCGCCCGTCCCCCTCGATCACTCTCACGCTCAGGCGGAGCTCGGTGTGTTCACGACCGACGGCGATTCGGCCTTCGTCACCACCCTCAGCGGACGCGTGGCCGCCACCCGCCTCCTAGCCTTCGAGCTGGATATCCCGTTCGTGGCCACCACGGGCTCGCCCGGCAACACGGTCTTCGGCAACGTGGGTTTTCGAGCTCTGGCCCGCACCCGCATCGCCAAGAGCACGGTCTTCGAGGGCGGCCTCGGCGTCGCCGCCGGCACCGCGGAAGCGGACGACTTCGGTGAGATCGGGACCTATTCGGTGGCCACCGCGATGACCGGCTACCGGCGCTCTCGAGAGTTCGTCCCGGGCGGGGCCTCCGTGTACCTTCCCGTGCGCTTCGAGAGCGCGTTCCGCTTCGGGCTCTTCATCCGCAACCAAGCCGCTTTCGACGTCATCTTCCCCACCGATAGCGACCGCGGCGACCCCCTGATCCAGCTCACCTGGGAGGGCGGACCGGGCTACCGCAGCGGAATCTTCGAGGCTCACCTCGCGGTAGGCGTGGCCGGCTTGTTTCCCACCGGAAGCGGCTCCTCGGATGGTCAGGTGACGTTGATTCCGCGGGTGCGGGTGTACTCGAGCAGCAAGCCCCTCAAGACGGGCGCCTTCTACGGGCAGGCGGCCTTCAATCTGAACCTGGACGAGCCCTTCGGGTTCAGCTTCGATGAAGGCCGGGTGTGGGGGCTCTTTTTCGCGGCCGGCTACACCTTCCCCAAACTTTTCTAGGGCGGCTTCAGGTCGAGATGCGTCGGCGGAGGAGGTTCACCACCTCCACGGGGCCGTCGCGGCCGTCGCTGGTGACGCCGAGCTGAACGGTCGTCCCTTCTCGACCGCGGATGGCCTGGATAGCGCCGTCGAAGCCGAGCTCGTCGATCGAGCGACCGTCGATGGTGAGGATCACGGCCCCCGGCCCGAGGCCGCCCTCGGCCGCGCCGCCGCCCGCGACCACCTCACGGACGAGCAGCGCGAGCCCAGAGGCGCCGGAGCGGGGAGCGAGAACCGCTCCGATGCCCACGAGGTCCAACTCCGGTCCGTCCTCTCCTCGCGGGGCGAGCGCGATCTCGATGGGGCCCAAGGTCTCGCCCGAGGCCACCTCGAACCCGGAGACGATGCGCCGCCGGAACCCTCTCGCGCCGGCCGAGACCGAGCGCCGCCCGGGGGTGATGCCGGCGAGCTCGAAAGCACCGCTGGGGTCCGTACGCGTGCTGGGCGTGGGCCCGAGGCCCGGTCGGCTCTCGAGCTGCACCAAAGCCTCTGCGATCGGGCCTCCCTCTTCATCGACGACGGTACCGACCAGCCGCCCGGGGGTCTCTAGCCGAAGCTCGACGAAGGTCCGCCCGGCCTCCGGCACGTCGACGGTTCGCGAGCGACCGGCCGCGCCTCCCGCCCCGGTCGCCTCGACGGTCCAGCTCCCAGCTTCGAGACCTTCAATCTCGAAGACTCCCGAAGGATCCGTGACGAAGCGACGCGCCGAGCGCCCCCCGGCTTGGGCCCATCGTAGGGTGAAGGCGGGCGCTGGCTCTCCGTCGTCGCGCACCACCCGTCCTTCGATGGCCCCGCCCGGCCGCACCACCACCAGGGCGAGATCCAGGGTCCCGGCGGCCACGCCCTCCTTTCGGTCCCGGGCGCCGGCCGCATCCGCGACCACCGTGTAGGTTCCTTCACTGGGCACGAAGAGCTCGAAACGGCCATCCTCGCCCGTGGCGGTCGACCAGGCGAAGCGATGGCCCCGACGCGCCACCACGGTCGCCTCGACGAGGGGAGCTCCCTCCACGTCGGTCACGGTTCCCGCCACGACCCCGGCCCCGGTGGGGCGCTCCGCAGGCTGCAGCCGAAGGACCACGAACCCGGCCCCGAGGGCCTGCTCGTCGAGTACGCGGATGGCTCGAGCCCCCTGGTCGTCCTCGGCCACCAGTCGCTCTCCGGCCCGCGCTCCCTCGAAGCGGAAGCGACCTCGCGGGTCCGTCCGCACCACCTTGGGGCCAAATCCTCCCTCGAGACGGACCGGAACGTTACGGGCGGGTCCACCTTCGAACCGAGCCACGAAACCGGAGAGCCCCGAGGCGCGCTCGAGATGGACCACCGCCACCTCCTCCCCATGCTCGGGGAGCGGCCGTTCGGTGGTGGCGGACAGGAAGCCGCTCGCCTCCACGTAAATCCCCGCCATGGATCCAGACGGGAGATCTTCGAATCGCGCCTCACCCCCAGATCCGGTCAGGCCGGTCCGCTCTTCGTCCTCGCCCACGGAGACGAGGACTCGAGCCCCGGCGAGCGCGCCGTCGACGCCGCGCACCAGGACCGTGAGCTGGGCCTCCATCGTCCGCTTCGCGGGGGCAGGCACCTCGTCCGGGAGGATGCTGCGCCTCGGGGTGGGGGAACGATCGCTCCGGATCGGGCCTTCGAGGGCGGCCACGTCGGTTCGGGGTCCGACGGGCACGGAGCTGTCGGGCGAGGCGATGAGAAAGAGGCAGAGGGCAACGGCGAGGGCGGCGGAGGCCCCGATAACCAACAACCAGGTGCGCACGTCTTCGATGAAGCGCCAGCTCCGGAGACATGTCTAGGGCTGGAGCTCTTTGACGGGGGTTAGGAGGGCGAGGGATTTTCGCGGGCCCGCTTCGGCTCAGACCTGCGTGTTCATGGTCTGCTTGATGGTCGAGGTTCCCTTTTCGACCACTTTGGAGGTCAGCTCGAGCTCCTGGGTGAAGCGATACACGCCCGCCTGCAGGGCGAGGAGCTCAGGGGTGGAGAAGCTCCGCCCCGAGAGGGCGAGGCTCATGATCTCCTCGAGCTTGTTCTGGCCCTGCATCACGTCCTCCATGATGCGCTGGACGCCGGAGTTCATGGTGCGGTGGCGATCTAGGGAGCGACCGACCGCGGGCACCGCGGGGGCCCCCTGCGACTGGGCCACCCGCGCCGCGGAGAGGACGTCCGTGGCGCCCGGGCGTACTTCTTGGATCTCACCCACCCGCTGGGCGTCCATCACCTGGTTGAACTGAACGTCCGGCGTTTGAGCCTGCTGAGCCAGCTGGTCCGCCTGTGAAGCGGCCTCACGGACCTCTTCGAGCATCTTTTCGGCCACTTGGCCGGCGCCGGTGCTGATCGGATCCGTCATGAAGAGTCTATCGGCGCGGCGCGCCGGATCGTTGCGCGGGCTTTCGCCCGCCGGGTTTCTTTTTGGGGAGGAGGGGCCTCTCGTCGCCGTATTCGTCGAGCAGGTCCTTCAGCAGCCGTCCCAGCTTCTCTATGGCGCGCGCGTGCAGGCGAGAGGTCCACGACTTCGACAGCCCGAGATGCTTACCCACCTCTTCGAGGGACAGCTCCTTGTAGTAGTACAAGGTAAGTAGGGTTCGCTCCTGCTCCGGAAGCTTCTCGATCGCCTCCGCGACGAGGCGCCGAGCCTGCTGAACCTCGAGCTTTTCGTCGACCGCCGGGCCCGACTCGTCGGCGATCTGAAAGCCTTCCATCGCATCGAGAGCGGTGACGTAGATCGTCACCAAACCCTCGACGGCGTCGGCGATCTCGGCGACCTCGTCGTCGTCGCTCTTGCGCACGCTCCCGGACCCCACCGCCTCTTGCTCGGCTACGGTGCGGAGATACTCGTTAGCGTGCTGCTCGTACCTATACTTTTGATACTCCGTCCGGCTGACCCACCCCATCCCGCGGAGACCGTCATAGATGGCGCCGCGCACCCGGTAATAGGCGAAGGTCATGAAGTTTGCGCCATACTTGGCGTCGAAGCGATCGGCGGCCTCCATAAGGCCGAGCATCCCATAGCTATAGAGGTCGTCGAACTCGATATCCTTCGACAGGGTCTTCTTGATCTTACCCGCGATAGAACGCACGTAGGGCCCGTACTGCTTCGCGAGCTCGGCTCGGGACATGTCCTTGGTCGGCGGTGGCAGCCCCTTGAAGCGTTTGGGCGACTCCCCTTCACCGGTTGCCTTCGAGCCCTTGGCGGCAGGTTTGGACAGCGCCCGCGCGGCCTCCCGACCATCTTTGGCCGAGCGATCCTCCCCCGGAACCTTGAGCGGAGGCCGGGCCGCGATGTCTCCGGCGGGGCGCGGGGGCTTGGGCGAGGACGCTTCCGCCCGGACCGGCTCCGGCGGCCCCTTGGGTTGAGCGGGGGCCGGCCGAGACGCAGAGGGTCGTCCGCGGCGTGTCGCTCGACCTTTAGGCGGGGTCCCGGACCGGGGGGATGGGCTCTTGGCGTCCGCCACCCCTCACTCCTTCGCCGCCAGCTTGCTGAACTGGGCGCTGAGACGCTGGGCGAGCACCGGATCCTGGTCGATGAGCTCCGTCACGGCCTCCTCGAGCTCCTCCTCCGGTGTCTGCTCCTCGTCCCTCTTTTTGTTCTTCTTGCGCTTCTTCAGCTGGGGAAAACGCTCTTCGATCACTAGGCCCACGAACTCCCGGGTGGCCGCCTTCTGATCGAGCTCACCCTTCTTCAGGCGCTTGGCGATCTCGCGAGCCTTTCCGGTGAGCTGAGCGCTCTGGGTTTGCTGGGCTTGCTGAGCCCGCGCGGCGTCCGTCCCCTGCGCGGCGGACGGCTGGACCTTGCTCGCGAAGTCCGACTTCTGGGAGGACTGCGTGCCCTGCGGGCCCTGCGCTTGCGGAGGTACGAAAGGCCCCCCGCCCCCACCGATGCGCGGCATCAGACCACCTCCGCGGCCATGGCATCGAGCAGGGCCTCTGCGAAAGCGGCGGCCTCTGTATCGTCTCCGGCCATCGTCACCGCCACCTCGAGAGCTTGCTTGGCCTCGGGGCGCTTCTTGGCGAACAGCAGAGCTTCGCCGACGTGAGTCTGAGCCAAAACGCTGTCGGGGTTCTTCTTGAGCGCATCACGGTGAAAGCGAAGGGCCCGATCGTAGCGGCCCTGACTGAAGAAGAGGTTCCCGAGACAGATGAGCGGAACTTCGGACGCCGGAACGAGACTCGCGACCCCGGAGAAGATCTCCTCGGCCTCGCGCGCCTTGTTCATCTCCAAGTACAGATACCCGCACTCCAGAAGCAGGGCGATCTCGCTTCTGGGGACCTCGATCAGCCCGGACACCGTTGGGTCGGCCATCTCGACCGGAACCTAGCTGTCGGAGGCCTGGCACCGCAAGGGACGGCGCATCCGCGTGTCGACAGGGGCCAGCTCTACAGCTCAGGATTCAAGGGTGAACGGCGCGGCCCCCTTGCTTCCCCTGCTCCTCGGGGCCGACGTCCCGGAGACCATCCGGGTCGGGGTCGAAACCGCGCCTCCCTTCGTGGTCCAGACCGAGGGCGGAGAGTGGGAGGGCATCAGCCTGCGACTCTGGCGCGACCTCGCAGAAGATCGAGGGTGGAAGTACGAAGTCTTCGAAAGCCTAGAGCGAGACCTCGACGACCTGGTGGCTCAAGGAGAGGTGGATGTGGGGATTGGCGCCTTCACCCTGTCGCCGGACGGGGAGGCAGCCTTCGACTATAGCCACGCCTACCTCCACGCGGGGCTGGCGGTAGCCACGGCGCGCCGTTCGGGCTCGGATCTCTCTCGGGGCCTGGCCGTGCTCGCCGAGCCGCGGGTCACTCGCACCACCCTCGGCATCGCCGTCGTGGTCGGGCTCGTGGGCCTCCTCATCTGGCTCATGGAGCGGGGCCGAGAACCGAAGGACCGCACCATCGTGAGCTTAGAAGATGGCTTTTGGTGGTCGGTGGTGACGATGACGACCGTCGGATACGGCGACACGACGCCCCAAACCCGCGCTGGCCGCTTCTTCGCAGCTGCATGGATGCTCGTCAGCCTGGTGCTGCTCTCCGTCTTTACCGCCGTTTTGGCCTCCGCCTTTACCGCCGCGGAGCTTGCGCAGGTGGATGGTCCCGAGGATCTGCACCGAGCGCGGGTGGGCACCGTCGACGACTCCAACGGAGCGAGCTATTTGTCTCGTCTCGGTATCCGCTCGCGGAGCTATCCCTTCCTCCTCCACGCCCTGCGCGCCCTGCGGCGGGATGAACTGGACGCCGTCGTCTACGACGCTCCGACCCTGCGCTACGTCCTCGACGATTTTGGGTGGCACGATCTCGAGCTCGGCCGAAGTGACTTCGAGCCGCTCGACTATGCTTTCGTGCTCCCGTCGGGGAGCCCTCTTCGAGAGGAACTGAATCGCGCCGTTCTCGTGCACGCCCCGCGCTGGCGCCGGGAAACGAGCCTGCGCGGGCAACGCACCCGCAACTGAAGCTCGCCTCGGCCTGCGCTAGGGCTCGGCTCGACGTCCGACCAAGGCGGCCTTCACAGCGCTGTCCAGCTCCCTAGGCGAAAAGGGTTTGCTGAGAATGGCGTAGCCATAAAGGGAAGCGGCGATCGGCGACGGGGGCGGATCCGCCGTGGTGAAAACGAAGGGGAGCTCACGGCCCGAAGTACGGACGAACTCGAAAAGGCCCTCGCCACTGAGCTCCGAGGGCGCAACGTCGGCGATAACGAGGTCCACCGGCTCGTCCAGCTGTTCGAGCCGACGGAGCCCATCTCGGCCGTCCACGGCCTCCCGCACGCGATACCCGAGATCACGTAGGCACCGAGCCAGGGCCTTGCGGACCTCGCCGTCGCCTTCGACGACGAGCAGGCAGCCTCGGCTCGCCCGCTCTCTCGCGGCGGGGAAGGGGCTCTCCTCCACTCCGAGCTCGTTCGGAAAGAAGAGCTCGAAGGTCGTACCCTCATCGACCGTGCTGGTCACGTCCACCGCTCCGCGGTGCTGAACCATCACATCCCGCACCGTGGCCAGCCCGAGGCCGGCCCCACGCCCTCCTAACTTGGTGGTGACGAAAGGCTCGAAAACCCGCTCCAGGAGCTCCGGAGCCATCCCCGGTCCGTCGTCCTCGACGCGAACGATCGCGTACCATCCCGCTGGAAGTCGCCCCCCGCGAACGTCGCGCTCTTCGCCGAGACGGCGACAAGGCTCGAGGGTGACTCGGAATCGCCCCGCGCCCCGCAGGGCGTCTCGGGCGTTGACGGCGAGATTGAGCAGCGACTGAGCCACCCGGTGGGCGTCGGCGTGAACCATCACGGGCCTTCTTGGGAGCGATACTTCGAGCGCGATGTCCCGCCTCAAAATGGCCTTGAGAAGTCCTTCCAATCCGCGAATGAGCTTGGAAAGATCCACCGGCTCGGTACACCCCGAGCTCTGGCGAGCGAAGGCCATCAGGCCGTCGATCAGCTCCTGCGCAAGCTTCGTCGCAGAGAGGATGACGTCGAGCCCCTCCCGCGTGCTCTCCCCCATCTCTTCGCTCTTGAGCCCTTCCGCTTCGAGAATCACCGGGGTGAGCAAGTTACCCAGGTCGTGGGCGACCCCCACCGAGTAGAGCCCGAGGGACTCCAGTCTTCGAGCCTCCGCGAGCTGGGCCTCCTTGTGCTTCAGCTGTTCCCGAAACGCCGTCTGGTCGGACAGGGGGCGAACCACCGCCACACAACGGACGCGCCCGCGGTCGTCGAAGACCGTCGAGCGGATCTCAACGTCGTACTCCGAGCCGTCCTTTCGCCGATGACGCCCCAGAATCGTGAAGGAGCTCCCGCTGGCCGCGTGCTGCGCCATCGCGAAGCCTAAACTCGCGGGTCGCCAGGCCACATCGACATCGGGAATGGTGAGGCGGGTCAGCTCTTCGATGGAGTAGCCGAGGTCCACGGCCGCCTTGCGGTTCGCGCCGACGATGGCCCCGACCTCATCACTGATGATGATGCCGTCGGGGTGATTCGCGAAAAGGGCGCGAAAGCCAGCGTCGTCCAGAAACGGAGAATCCCCGGTCCCGTCCTCGGGAGGTTTGTGGACGTCCTCCCCCATGCTCGGCTGAGGACGCTACCATCCCGCCCTGCCGACCTCTACCTTGGGACAAAACCCAGGTTGTCCACGGCCTTCTGGCCTTCTGGCCCCTGAACGTGGTCCAGGAAGCGCTGGACAGGCCCCCCGGGGCGCACGACGGCATAAAAGTGGAGGGTGCGGGTCAGCGGATAGTTGCCGGAGCGAATGGTCGTGGGGGTGGCCCGAATCGGCTCCGGAGTCAAAATGGCGAGCGCGCGGACGGAAGCCCCCGCCGCAGCCCCGAGGCCGACATATCCCAGGGCGTTCGGGTCGGCCCTGACCCCCTGGATGATCGCCCGCGTCGACGGCAGGACCTTGGCCCGCGGAGTGTAATCCCGGCCCCCCATGATCCGGCTCCGCACGAAGGCTCGCGTCCCCGAGGAAGAGTTTCGGTTGAGCACTTTGATCGGCCCCTCGGCTCCTCCGAGCTCGGACCACTGGCGAGCCTCCCCGGTCAGCACCTGCGCGAGCTGTTCCTGACTCAAGGCTGTGATGGGGTTGTCAGGATGGGCGATCGCGACAATGCCATCCCGAGCCACCTCGATGTCATAGACTTCCAGCCCCTTTCGCGCGGCGGCCCGACGCTCTTTGCGGGTCATGGGCCGAGAAGAGGCCGCGAGATCTACCAGTCCATACAACACCGCATGTATCCCGGCGCTGGAACCTCCGCCCGAGTGAACCACCCGGGCCTCGTCGGTTCGCTCGAAGCTATCCGCCCATAGATTCAAAAGCCCGACCATCGTGTCGGAGCCTTTGATGAAGATCTCGTCCTGAGGCCGAGCCTCGCATCCAGCCAGAGCGACGACAGCGGCAAGAGCCAGTCTCCTCAAGGCTTAGCCCTCCTCGAAGAGTCGAGTCCGAAGCTGTCGGGCCTCATCGCGCCCAGGGTTCGCAAGCTCGAGCTGCGTCAAAAGTTCGCGGGCCGCGTCTCGGCGGCCTCTGGCGTATAGATGTTGGGAAATGGCGAGAATCGGGTCGTAGGCGGGCCGAAAATCCGAACTCATGCGTACAATTCGAAGGAGAGGGCCGGGCAGCTTCCGGGCCATCTCATCCGCCCCACTTCGTCGATCCACCTGAACCCCGAGTCTGAGAAAAGCATCCCGGGCCGCGCGGTACGCGGAGAGGCGGTCCCCCGAGGCAGTATCTTCCGCCCCCAGCTCTTCCAGGAAGGCAAGGAGCCGCTCCCCTGGCGGCCCTTGCTGTTCATATACCACCCTAGGAGCACCAAAAACCACCCGAGGAAGGTCATCCGTATTCAGCTCACCAGGTCCTGCAAAAGCGCGAAGCTCATCTTCGCGAGCGACCTGTAGACCCATAACCTCGACCGAGTGCTCGTAGCCTACACGTGCGAGCTCTCCAGCGAGTCGAGGATCCGCAGCCCGGTCCTCGAGGTCCATGACGGTGGAGGAACGGGTCACCAATCCCACGAGAGGTGTCTCCACGCTCAGGTCGGCGAGATAGGCCGAAGCCTCGGGAAAGACATCCAAAAAGGTCCGAACGATGAGCCGCATGGTCTCGAGATCGAGCTGAAAGAGGGGCAACCACTGACAGAATACTCCCCCCTCGGCCAGCTTCGAGCGCACCGTGAGAAAGTGCTCGCGGGTATATAAGGTTCCCGCCCCGTCTCGCGCCGGATGGAAGAGGTCAGCGACGATGACATCGTAGCGCTCCTCGGTGGACGCAACATATCGACGCGCGTCAGCGGAGCGGACACGGAGCCGCTCGGAGGCGGCGAGCTCTCCGGACACAGCTCGAAAATGAGAGAGCAGCGGCCGAACCTCGGGTACCAGCTCCACCCCTACCGCATCGAGGCCGGGATGATAGGCGGCCCCGGCGAAGGTCGCCCCTGTACCCAATCCCAGGAACAAAGCTCGTTCGGGGGCAGAGTGAAGAAGAAGGGGCAGGTGAGCCTGCCTTCGGTCCGGTCGGAGCGAGGCCGTGCCACCCATATCGAAGTGGTTGTTGACCTTAAGATGGGTTCCGCCAGTCATATCCGTCACCACGCTCACCGTCGCCATCACCCCTTCCCTCGACTCGATGACCGCTCCTCCAGGCGGAACATCGAGGAGGTCGAGCGACCAAGGTCCGACCGCCAAAACCGCTGCGGCCGTGAGCGGGGCGAGACTCGGCAGCCAGGCCCGCCAGCCCGACCAGGGAATGAGGCCGATATAGATCACCGAGATCAAAAGAAGGGCCAGCACGACTCCCAGGCGAGGGAGAAGAACGACCCCAAAGAGAAGGGGTGCGATCGCCGCTCCCAGGGTATTGATGCCTGCCGCCCTTCCAATGCCTCCATCCGGCCGCCGTAGAGCCTGGCTCACGTGGGTGAAGACCGCGCCCATCACGAACGTCGGCAGCAGGAAGACGAGCCCACCGGCCGCGAGCTCGGCCGCTACCGCACCGCTCCAGCCGGAGCCCAAGGCGGCGTGTACCGCCAGATAGACAGCCTCGACGCGCCACAGCGCGAGGGTGCCTAGGACGCCGGTGAGGGCCTGAGCCTGCAGGAGCCGGGTGAGGACCAGGGAGAAGTCGCCGCGAGGAGCTCGCACATGGTAAGCGGCCGCTCCGAGCGCCGTGCCCAGTAGATATACCGAGAGGACAGACGCGTAGGAATAGACCGTGTTCTCGAGAACTTGGCTCAAGGCTCGGATAGCCACGACTTCATATCCCACTCCGAGAAGACCCGTAACGAAGAGAACAACCATCCAGGGTCTCGCGCCGCGGCGGGCCTTGGGCTCGGGGTCGGGGCGCTCAGACTCACCTCGGGCGAGCAGAAAGTAGATACCGGCTGCGCAGATGAGATTGACGGCGGAGAGGATGAAGAGGGTGGTGGCAAAACCGAACTGGGGACTGAGATAGAAGGTCGTGATCATGGCGCCCGCCATGGCCCCGAGGGTGTTGGCGGCGTAGACGCCTCCCAGGGCTCGGTCGCTCCGGAGGAGCCGAGAGGCGAGGCGCTCCGCGCTCGGTAGCGTGCCCCCCATGGCCAGGGTCGAGGGGAGAAGAACCAGCAATGGCGCGAGAAAGGCCACCGCCCAGTGAAAGGCGGTCGAAGGCTCCGGGCCGAGGAGCTGAGGAAGGAGTCGATTGGCTACGGGGATGAGGGCCATAAGGGCCAGCCCCCAGAGGCCGATAGTCACCTCGAGTCCGGTGTACCAGACGCCCGGCCGACGGCTCCGGCTCACGGGACCATCGAGCAGAAAGCCCCCCAGGCTCAGGCCACAAAAGAAGGCGGCCACGACGGCGAGGACCGCCACGAGCTCGTGGCCGAGGCCAAGAGAGAGCATCCGGGTCCAAACCGCCTGGTATCCCAACCCCGCGAAGCCGGAGGCGAACTGCAGCGTGTAGAGGAGGATAGGGTGGCGGCGCACGGTGGGTAGTTAATGGAAGTCCGAGAGAGAGGCCACGCGAAACGCGGTCTCTCTCTCGAGTTCACACAGAGATCACTCGGTCTCGTAGTTGACGAAGATCGGGTTGGCCCGGAACCAGAGGTCGGTCCAAGCCTCGACGTCCGCGTCGAGGTACTTCACGCCGTTGGCGTCGGTGGGGAGGTGAGCCGGGCACGCCAGCGGGTCGAAGCCCGTCGTTGTGCCAGCGCCGGTCGCGGTGCAAGGAACGTTGTCGGCGAGGTGATCGCCGAGCGGGTTGCCGGACGCGTCGGTCTCGTTCGGGGTGCCCTGGGGCATGTTGGTGCCGCGGACGCGAACGTAGAACGAGTTGTGCACGGCGCTGAGGGGCACCCGCCAGCTCATGGTCTTGACCCCATCCGCGCCCGCCGTCCAGTTCGACGAATCGAAGGTGGCGAAGATACGGGTGGTGGGGTTGCTGACGTTGGTGGAGTAGGCGGGGTCGGTGGGAGCGATGCGGCCCGTGATGTCACCCGTGATGACGTCGATGTGGTCGAGCACCGGCTGATTGGTGGGGACCTGCATCCCGATCTGGGCGAGCGAAGCGTTGTTGAACTCGTACGGCGAGAAGTTCTCGCCGGCCGGGTCACGAAGCTCGATGCGGAACTCGATGTCCCCGCCCTCGTCTTCGTAGATGGTGAGGGTCTCGCCCATGACCGCGCACCGGGGGTGCTCGGTGGTGCAAGCCACGAAGTAGAACTGGTCGATGAGGTCGCCCTGCACCGACCAGGTGTTGCCGGCGCGCATGCCCTCGAGGACGGCCTGGGCCACGTGGTCCAGGTTCCCGTCGGTCTGCTCGCCATAGGCGTAGATCTTCTGGTACTCGCCGGGCCACGCGTCGAGGGTCGACTGCGGCTCGAAGGGGCTGAAGGCGCCCCGGTTGTGCCAGTCGGAGCTGGCGAAATAGAAGAACTTGCGACCCTCGGCGAGGAGCGCGTCCCACATGGTGCGGACGCCCACGCGCGACTGCACGATGCGAGCCTTGGGGCGGGTGGGGTTGATGGTGCTGCTGAACTGCGCGGTCGCGGTGATGTCCGCGTTGATGGCGGTGATGTCCGCGTCGGTGAGGGCGCTGCCGTCGAAGTTCTTACCCGGCTCGGTCACTTCAGCCGCGGTGTAAGCGCCCGCGCCGCCGTAGGTCCAAAGACCTGCCGTAGGACGACCCGCCGAGTAGGTTCCGCGTCCGCCGTTGGCGAACTGATGTCCGGGCTCACTCTCGAAGCCGAAAGCGAGGCTCTCCTGCTGCATGTAGTGAGCGCCGGGGTTGATGACGCCCGCGTTGAAGTAGTCGCGGAAGTGGTTCACGTTGTAGCCACGGTTCTCGGTGGGCAGGTAAGCCCCCTGGCGTTCGGCGTGAGCGGGCACCGCGTAGCTCGTGTACGGGAAGTGGCGGGCCAGCCACTCGACACCGTCGACGGACTTGCCGTGGTCACCGGTGACGTTGGGCTGCTTCGGCTCACCGCGGTTCCCAGGATCCTCGAAGCCTGCCGCCTTGCCGCCGGTGAAGTCGCTGTCGGCGCGGTCGAAGAGATACTCGAACTGAGCCACCGCGTCGGCATTACCGGGGCGAATGCCGCCCATGTCCTGCTCATCAAGAATGGCCATCGAGTTGTGCTCGTGACCGGGGACGATCCACTCCAGGCCCTGCCACACCGGCTTTCCGGCCAGGCGACCTGCGAACCAGGACTCGGCGTAGTTGAAGTCCTGAATCGACTGCCAGCGCCACATGCGTTGCACGACACCGCGGCCGCCGTTGGCCGAGGGGTGAACGGTGAAACTCGTCTCGGAGAAGTCGCCCTTAATGGCAGCGGCGGCCGCGGTGTCGTGCAACGCATGTGGCGCTGGCAGTCGATTCAGGACTTCAACTACGCCGAGTCCTGGTTCGCAGGTCGCCTGGCCGGAAAGCC
>JBCBRU010000016.1:0-33688 GCA_039819565.1 Myxococcota bacterium
CTTTTCGCCCCTGGCGCCCCCGCCGGCTTCGCCTCTCGTCGGTTGCATATGGCCAATATGCGCCCTTCTCACGTGAACGCCAGGGGCGAAAACTGCCTCACCACTTATGCAACTAATCACCCTGACAGGGGACTAGCCGTCGAGCACCCGGCCCGCCGCCTCCGGATCGTCGACCACGAGCACGAGCCGGTGGTCGTGGTCGCTGTACTGCACCTCGATGTCGATCCCAGCGGCGGCGAGACGATGAGCCAGCTGCCCCAGCTGACCGGGAACCCCTTGGGCGAGCCGGTGGAGCACCACCGGGCGGGCGCTCGCCTCGAGGCCGGCGGCGGCCAGCGCCCTCAGGGCGGTCTCGGGCTGGCGCACCAAGAAGTGAGCTTGGGCGTGACCGTCATCGCCCGCCCACACCCCTCCGCCCTCGAGGCTCACTCCCGCTCGGCCCAAGGCGTCCCCGAGGGCAGCGAGGGCGCCCGGTCGGTGTTCGAGTCGCACCGAGAGGTCGCGGAGGTCGGCGTCGGGGGAGGGCGGAGAGGCGGAGGCCGAGTCGTCGACGAAGACCTGCGGCCGGATATCCACCGGGGTGGCGATAGATCGAGCCACGAAACAGCGCTCGTGGGCGGCGGCGTGCAGAGACTCGGCTGTCTCTCGGTGCTCTTCTCGGCCGATGGTGACGGATGGGCGCAAGCGGACGCAGCTCACGGTCCCGGTCCCGCCGGGCTCGAGCGTGAGCTCCGCCTCCGGAGCATCACGGTAGGCAGCCACGCGGAGGCCCCGGCCATGGGCGAGGGCGAGATAGGTCAGCATGTGGCAGGCCGAGATGGAGGAGAGAAACATCTCCTCCGGATTGGGAAGCTGGGGGTCTCCCCGAAAGGCGGGATCCGCGGAGCCCACGAGGTCGTGTTTCCCTTCGAAGCGGACTCGATAGGTTCGCCCGTAGTCGGCGTAGTGGAGGCCGGGGGGCCCTTCCCAGTTGAGCTCGAGAGCGTAGCGGAGAGGAGTGCGCATGGCGCACAGATACGGGTTGGCGGAGCGGGATGCTTCGATCAGCATCGAAGCGTGACCGTGTTCGAAGACGTGGCCGCCTGTCTCGGCGACCGCACCCGAGCGGCGATGCTCGACCTGCTCATGGACGGACGAGCCCACACGGCCACCGAGCTGTCCCTCGAGGGCGGGGTGAGCCCTTCGACGGCAAGCAGTCATCTGTCCCGCCTCGAGGCGGCGGGCCTCATCGCGGCCATCAAGCAGGGGCGTCATCGATACTTCCGGGTGGCCTCCATCGAGGTGGCCGAAGCCGTGGAGCAGCTCGGCTCTCTCGGGGTTCGGGTAGCTCCGGAGCGTGGGCCTCGAGATCCCCGTCTGCGCCGCGCTCGGGTGTGCTACGACCACCTCGCGGGAAGGGTTTCCGTGCAGGCCTTCCGTCAGATGTGGCAGGCTGGCTTCTTCGTGGGGCACGACTTCGATTTTCAGCTGTCCGAGCATGGACGGGACTGGTTCGCCCGCATCGGGCTGCCCATCGACGCGATCGAGTCGGCTCGACGTCCGGCCCGGCGCGCGTGTCTCGACTGGAGCGAGCGTCGCCCCCACCTCGCCGGAGGGTTGGGGGCCGCCTTCTTCGAGCGGCTCTCGGAGGTGGGATACCTCTCGCGGGATCTGCAAGGCCGGGGGCTCGAACTCACGGAGGAGGGCGAAGCCTTTCTCGAGCGCCTCGAGCCCACCCGTCGTCTGCTCGGCTCGGAGCCCCGAAGGCATGGCTGAGGCGATCCCACCGTATGACCCAGAGCTTTACCTCCTCGTCCATCGGGGTACTCCGGGAGATTTGGGTTGGTACGTGGACGCGACCGAGGGTTGTCGGAGGGTGCTCGAGCTCGGCTGCGGGGGCGGGCGTATTCTCGAAGGGATCGGCTCCGCCCATCCAGACGTCGAGCTCGTGGGTCTCGATGTGCATCCCGGGCTCCTCGCTCGGGCCCAAGAGCGCCTCGGAGGACGCGCGGCCCTGTTCGAGGCGGACATGCGCAGCTTCTGCTTCGAGCGCCGCTTCGACGCCGTGATCATTCCCTATAGCGGGTTTTGGTGCCTGGGCACGGACGCGGACCGCGCCGCCTGCCTCACCCGTGTCCGGGACCATCTCGAGCCCCGAGGACGCTTGCTCCTCGACGCCTACGCGGCCGACGCCTGGCACGTGGGCCCTGAGGAGGAAGGGGGCACCGCCACCGAGTTTCTCACCGTCACTGACGAAGGCGACGGTCAGGGCTGGGAGATCTGGGAGGAGACGACCTGGCGTCCCGAGGAGAAAGCGTTCACCGCCCGTTACCGCCACGAGCGCCGCGGGCCGCTCGATGCCCGAGGGGCGCGGGTAGATGGCGTCATCGAGCACCGTTATCTTCTCGCGGACGAGCTCCGGGGTCAGATCGAGGCGTCCCGGATGACGGTGACGAGGCTGCAGGCTGGCTTTCACGGTGAGCGGTTCGACGTGGACGCCACGCACCTGGTCCTCGAGGCCGAAGCCCGCGAGTGATCTCCGTCATCTGGTCTTCCCCAGCGGGGCGGGGCAGGCTGATGACGTCGTGAGCTGCCCACCGCGCCATCTGCTCCCGAGTTCGGCGTCCCGCTGGGCCGGGGCGGCGCTGATGCTCGCGGTCCAGGGCCTCGCCCCGTCCACGGTGCGCGCCGAGGCGCCGGGTCGAGCCCGCGCGGAAGGCTCCCGGTGCTTCGAGTCCCGGCCTCCGCCGCCGCCCCCGCGCGCTGCCGCTCCGGTCGGGGTCTACGTGCACGGCGCCGTCCCGCTGGGAGGTCCGGCGCCGGCCCCGGTCGCCTCGAACCCGAGTCGAAGGACCGCGGCCGGAGGTGGAGGCGGAGGCAGCAAGGACGGCGACGGAAAGCTCGACGTCAGCGGCGGGGACACCGAAGCGCTGCTCATCTTGGTGGTGGTGGGGCTCGCTATCTTGCCCGTCCTGATTCATCTCGTGGACGCGGATCCCCCAGAGCGGGTGGAGGCGCGCTACGCGTGCCCCGAGCTGAGCGTTCGCTTGGTGGGCGGCTACACGGACGCCCCCACCACCGCGGATCCAAAGGTCTCGAATCCCGGCACCGGGGTGGCCTTCGGGGGTCTTCACGCATCCATGAGCTGGGGGCCTCTCGGGATCGCAGGGGAGCTCGAGCTGGGACCGACGGACCTTTACCAGCAGCAAGCGGTGTTCGCCTTCGTGCGCCCGAAGCCAAAGGCCCACGTGGACTGGCGGTTGGCCCTCGGCTACCGGCGCACGCTCTTTGGGCCCGTCGAGAGCCAGGCCTTCGAGGTGGCGCTGCCCCACCGCTATCACTTCGTCTCCGAGATGCGGAACTTCGGCCTCGAGCTGCGGCCGGCCTTGCGCTTTGGAAACCTCGGCGTCGACGCCCGACTGGACGGAGCTCTGCTCATACCCCTCGGGGAGATGCTGCACCTCGACGTCGGGGGCCGGGTGTTCGCGCTCGGACCGAGGCTGCAGTCGGCTGCCTTCGCGCAGCTCTCCATCGATCTGTGAGAGCTTGCTCGGTTCGGTGAACGTGCGTACAGTCCGCGGGTGGCGGACCGCGGCGCGTTCGAGAACCGTCCGGACCCACCGTGGGTTCGCCCGATCGGGCTCGAAGCTCGTCTGAGCGAGTGGCGCGCGGACCCGCGGGTGGCGCGGCAGCTCGTGCTCGACCACGTTCAGCCCGGCCAGGCGGCGGGCTACGGTCCTATCCCCCCGGGCTTGTCCTCCGCGGTCCGAGACGCCCTGGCTGCGAAAGGGCTCGACCGCCTGTACACCCACCAAGTCGAAGCCATCGAGCATGCGCTCACGGGGCGCGACGTCGTGGTGGCCACCCCGACCGCGTCCGGGAAGAGCCTTTGCTACAACCTCCCGGTGCTCGAGACTTTGGCTCGGGATTCCGAGGCCCGAGCGCTCTACCTCTTTCCTACGAAAGCGCTCTCTCGTGATCAGGAGGAGAGCTTGCGGGGGCTCCTCACGGCGGCGGGGCTGTCCGGGGGGGCCGTGACCTACGACGGCGACACCCCCGGAGATGCGCGTCGGGCGGCTCGTGAGCGCACCAGCGTCCTCGTGACCAACCCCGACATGCTTCACGCCGGGATCCTTCCCCATCACGCCCGGTGGGCTCGATTCTTCTCGAATCTTCGATTCGTCATCATCGACGAGGTCCACGCCTACCGAGGGGTCTTCGGGGCGCACCTGTCGAATGTGCTACGCCGCCTGCACCGGGTGGCTCACTTTCACGGTGCGCAACCTCAATTTCTGTTCTCTTCGGCGACCATCGGCAACCCGGGGGAGCACGCGTCTCGCTTGGCGGGACGCCCTGTCACCTCCGTCGAGGAGAGCGGCGCGCCCACCGCGCCGCGGCACGTGCTCGTCTACAATCCCCCGATGGTGAATGCCGAGCTGGGGCTGCGGCGAAGCTACGTCAAGTGTGCCGTCGACCGTACCCTCGAGCTGCTCCGAGCGGGGGTCAGCACCCTGGTTTTCGGTCAGAGCCGCAACACCGTGGAGGTCATGCTCAAGTATCTCCGGGACCGGATCCCGGAGCACGAGATGCCCTCCGAGCGGATTCAAGCCTACCGCGGGGGATACTTGCCGCAGACGCGCCGCCGGATCGAGCGCGGCCTCCGCGAAGGAGACATCGGGTGCGTGGTGGCGACCAACGCTCTGGAGCTCGGCATCGACATTGGCGACCTCGACGCCGTGGTGTGTGCCGGCTATCCCGGCACGATGGCGGCCCTGTGGCAGCGCTTCGGACGGGGCGGGCGCCGAGGAAGAGCCAGTTTGGCCCTCTTCGTGCCTTCGTCGAACCCCCTCGATCAGTTCATGGCCCAGCACCCCCAGCTGGCTCTGGACGCCCCCATCGAAGAGGCTCGGATCGACCCCGACAACGTGGAGGTGCTGGTTCAGCACCTGAAGTGTGCGGCCTTCGAGCTTCAGTTTCGGACCCCCGCGGATGGGTTTGGAGATCTGCCCGGCGAGTCTCTGGAAGAGGCTTTGGGCTTTCTGGAGAGCCACCGGGTCCTCCGCTCGGTGCCGGCCCGAGGGGGCGGCACGACCTGGCATTGGGCGGCCGAGGCCCACCCCGCAAACCACGTCTCTCTGCGCTCCCCGAGCTTCGACAACTTCGTCATCATCGACGTGGCCACGGACCGAAACCTCGCGGAGATGGACTTCCGTTCGACCCACACCATGCTCCACGAGCAGGCTATCTATCAGCACGAAGGTCTCCAGTATCAGGTGGAGCGTCTCGACTACGAAAACCACAAGGCCTTCGTGCGAAAGGTGGCGCCCGACTACTTCACGTGGGCGATGACCCACGTCCGGGTCAGCGTTCTCGAGACCGAGCAGGAGGGGAGCCTCTCCGTGGGGGGACCTCCCTTGGGCATAGGTTGGGGCGAGGTCGACGTGGTCGAGAAGGTCGTGGGCTACAAGAAGATAAAGTTTCATACCCACGAAAACGTGGGCTACGGCGACGTCCACCTTCCGGCCGTAGAGAAAGCCACGACCTCTCTGTGGATCACGATCCCCGAGAGGTTGGTCGCGTCCCTTCCTTTTCCGCGGGCGGCAGTGATGGATGGGTTGCGGGGCTGGCTCGTCGCTCTGGAGGCGGTGGCGGCGGTGGGCTTGATGATGGACGGGCGAGATCTGGGGACCGCCTTCGTCGACGAGCCCGGGCTCGGGGTGGGCGTGTCTGCGTTTCCCGACCGGGCGCTGTCTTCCGGGGCTTCACCCAGCGCCGGCGCGATGGCGCCAGGTTCAGCTCTCCCGGGCGCGGAGGACGCCCTGGCTCCCGCGGGCGCGGACTCGGGCGCCACGAAACCCCAGGCCGAGGACCCCGCGACGCGCCCGCGGCTTCCCGCGACGCCCCATCGAGTGGCCCACGTGGCCGGCGCGCGGCCCGAGACGGTGGGGGCGGCTGGCTTTGAGCCCACCCTTTATCTCTACGACGCGATGCCCGGGGGTTCGGGCCTGGCCGCTCGGCTATGGGAGGAGCGAGAGGCGCTCCTGCGGCGATCCGCGCAGCTCGTCGAGGGCTGCGGCTGCGAGGATGGATGTCCCTCCTGCGTGGGCCCGGTGGTGGGCACGCCGGACGGTTTCGGCCGTAAGTCCGTGGCGCTGGCGCTCTTTCGTCGTCTCGGGACTCTCGGAGGGGCGCCGTGAGTCTCGGCCGGAAGCTCTCTCGCCTCGCCGCCCGGGGTTTTCGGCCGTCGCCGGATACCTTGCGGCACAGCGGCCCCGACGAGGCCGAAGACTCGCCGTGGGATCCCGCGCCTGAGGAGCTCGAGCCTGGTCCCGAAGCGCCGGCCACCGGGGACGGACCGACTGCGGAAGAGGCGTTGTCAGATCCTCGACGGGACCGCATCGCTCGGCTGCGAACGATGATGAACCAGGTGGCCACTCGTCAGGCGGCCAAGGCGCGGGAGCGGGCCGAGCGGGCGGCAGTCCAGCTTCCGGGGGCGCGGCTGGACACCTCGGAGGGGTCGGTGCGTCGCGCTCTCGAGCATCTTGGGCCGGAGCACTGTCACGGTCAGATCGCGGTGGCCCGAGCCCTCGCCGTCGACCCTCTCAGCGTGGCTGGGCTGGCCCTCGACCCCCGTCTCGCTGACGTCGATCTTTCGCAAGCCCTCTTTCTCGACACGGAGACCACGGGCCTCGGCGGAGGCACCGGGGTCATTCCGTTCCTCGTCGGCCTGGCCTGGTTCGAGGACGGGGCGCTCGTGGTCGAGCAGCTACTCCTGGAGGAGCTCGATGAGGAGCCTGCGCTCCTGGCCCAGCTCTACGCGCGGGTCGAGGCGGCGAGCTGCGTCGTGACCTACAACGGCAAGAGCTACGACATGCCCCTGCTGGATGCTCGCACCGTCATGAACCGCGCGCCGCCGCTTCCCGAGCGTCCTCATCTGGATCTTCTTCACTGCTCTCGAAGGGTCTATAAGCCGCGCCTTCGGCAGGTGCGACTGGTGGACATGGAGGCCGAAGTCCTCGGCTTTCGTCGACTCCATGATATCGACGGGGCCGAGATACCGAGCCTCTACTGGAGCTATCTTCGGGAGGGGCGTCCCGAGTTTCTGGGCCCCATCATCGAGCACAACGCCCACGACGTCGCCGCCCTGGCCGCGATCCTCGCCGTCCTCGCCGAGCGCTACGCGGAGCTTCATCGCGAGGATGACCCTCGGGATCAGCTCGCCCGCGCGAAGGTTGGATTTCGCTCGGGGGACCTCGCTAAGGCGGAGGTGTTCGCGCTGGCGGCGGCGGAAGGAGGCGGCTCCAAGGCGGTGACTACGGAAGCCTTCGAGTTTCTCGGCAAGGTGCGGCTCCGTACCCGGGACCTCGAGGGAGCGCGCCAGGCCTTCGAGCGCGGCGTGGAGGCCGCACTGGGGCAAGCGAGCTTGGCCGCGCCCCTTCACCTCGAGCTCGCCAAGCTCTTCGAGCACCGCCTCAAAGCGCCGGATCTCGCCCTGGTTCACGCCGCCCACACGGCCCGGGCCGAAGGGCCCGAGGCCAGCGCCAAGCGCTCCGCGCGTTTGCAGAAGCGGTGCGTCCGACGCGCCCCTCGAGCCCCCCCGAGTCGTCATCCCGAGCTGGCCTTCGCGCGAGAGGACGAAAAGCCGGACGCATAGGGCTTCTGTGGCCGCGCGCCGGACCGACCGAATTCGGTCTTCGTGGATCCCTGAGCCCGGTCGGAGGAAGCGCACAACTTCTTTGGGGCTCTGCCGAAACCTACATCAATCCCCGCAGGGGTCTTGGTATGGACGCGAAGCCGAACCCTCCCCCCGAACGTGCGCTCGAGCTCGCGCTCCGTCGGGCCCAGATCGACCCCCGCTGGTTCGCCGCGGCGGCTTCGAGCTTCGGTGAGCAGGGCCGCCTCGAGCATCTGCGGGCTCTCCTCAAACGTGCCGCCTCCCCCACCAACCTGGTGGGGGTGCGTTGCCGGAAGCACCCATGAGTCGAGCCATCTCCGGCCCGGGGCCGGTCGGCCTCGATCTCGTCCGTGCTCCGACCCGGGCCTCGGGAGCCTCGAAGTCGCGGCCCCAGGCCCCCCTCGCGCCTCCCGGGGAGCTGCCGGTTCGGGGCTTCGAGACGTTCGCTTCCCCGAGCGCCGACGCCCTGAGCGTGGACGGGGAGCGGCTTCGAGCCGAGGTCGCCCAGCAGATCCGGCAGCAGCGGGGCCGGGGCGAGACGGCGCTCGTTCGGGAGCTGGAGCAGCTCGTGCCGAAGGCGCGAGCGGTGGTGGACGAGCTTCGGAGGACCCCCGCCTCGACGCTTCTCGACACCTTCGCGAAGCAGCTCGACGGCGCCGGTCATCCCTTAGAGGCGGCCAAGCTTCGGGGTCTCGAGGGAGATGACCTCAAAACGGTCGCCGAGGGACTCAAGGACAGTCTCGTCGAGGGCGCCGAGGCTCATCTCGCCGAGAGCGAGGGCTGGCTCTCCGACCTTCGCACCGACCGTCAACGCCTTCAGGGCTCGGCCCCCGCTCAGTGGCTCCGGGTCATGGAGAACGCGTGGGGCCAGCTTCCCCCCGACGCCATCACGACGTTGCTCCGCAAGGGGGACTGGCAGGACATCTCCAACGTTCAGGCGGGGGCGCGCTACGGAAACGTCGGAGACCTCATGGGGAGCACCGTGGGCGTGCTTCACGCCTTCGCGAGCGGGAACTATGGAGATCTGGTTCGGCTCCTCATCAGCGGCTCGGGCGTGACCGGCGGCTATATCAACGATCGGGTGCGGGGAGACCGCCTCGAGGATCCCGACGCGGACGGACGCAGCAATCTCGGCAAGGCTCTTCGTCCCCTTCAGCATCCGGACCGAGCGGGATTTCTCGCGTACAGCCCGGCCGCGGTCGCCCTCACCGCCAGCGGGGCGCTTCGCCAGTCCACCGAGCAAAGCATGGTCGAGGTTGTCGGGGCTCAGGTCAACGCGGCGGGTCTGCCCGACATCGTGGGTGGTCTGTCCCTCCTGGCGGGTTTTGGGGCCGTCATTTTCCTGAACGACCCTCGAAGCGGTGAGGTGGCGGAGCGTATCCCCGGGGGGCACATCGAAAGAGATCCTGCCCGTGGCATGCTCATGGATGCCCGAAGCGGAACCTCCATTGCTCGCGCGGATCTCGTCCCGGACCTTCAGGTCACGGACCTCAACACCGGCCGCTCACATAGCCTCGGTCTGCACCGATACCTGCGGATCCCCGCGGACAAGAGACCTCGCATCGACGAAGTCTTGCTCAGAAAGCCGGTGTTCACGGACCGGGTCACCAAGGCCCGCAACTGGGCGGTGGACCGGGTCCATCGGCCGTCCGCGTCCAAGAAGACCTCGCTCAAGTTCGAGACCGCCCAGGCCAAGGTGGGGGCGACCCACGTCGATCCCGGGGTCCTCGCCAAGGCTACGGACTGGGGGCGTTTTCAGCTCTTCTCAGCCGGTTCGAGTCTGACCACGGTGATGGCCTGGTTCGCCACCGGAGATCGCGGGGTCTCGCTCATCAAGGACTGGCCCGAAACCGCGGCCGGCTTCGCTGAAGGTCCCGGGAGCCCGGGCTTTTGGAAGTCCATGCTTCAAGTGGGTACGGTGGCTGCGACCGCGGCCATGACCTACGCCTATACGAAGACGAACATCGCCTTTGCTCGCGCGGGCTACGAAGACCGAGCCGCGGAGAACGAGGCCTTGGATCAGGGCTGGCTCGACACCGCGGCCTATACTGCGGAGAAGGCCAAGTCCGAGAAAGCGGGGTCCACGTGACCGCTCCGAATACCCTCGACGCGCTCCTGACGACCTTCGAAGACGCGCTCCTCGACGCCACCGTGCACGTGGTCCTCGTAACCGGGACCCAAGCTGGAGGTGGGGGCTTTTGGGCCTTCGTGCGCATGACCGCGCGCAATCGGCAGCGCTTCGAGGCCGAGCGCGAGGAGGGCGGTGATCTCGGCGACTACGGCGATATCCTGGCTTCCGGGTCCGGAACCCGGCCCCCGCGCCGGACCGTCGATTCGATGCGGCGCCGATACGGCTTCAGGGGCTAGAACTTTCCCGAGTTGCCCCAGGTTTCGCGGGGGCCGATCTCCTCCGCGTTGCTCCAGTGCTCGACGATCTTCTCGTCGGCGACGCGGTAGATGTCGAAGACGGCGATGTCTTTCCCGTGGGCGTGGCGCTTTCCGTAGGTGATGGCGAAGTCACCCTGGGCGATGGTGTGAAACAGCATGTCGTAGTGGCCGGCCGCGCTCGACGCCAGCCATGCCGCGAGCCCCTGACGCCCGGCCTCGATGTCGGGGGCGCGCTGAACGAGATCGTCGGCCACGAACGTAGCGAGTCGATCGTGCTGGCCCTCTTGCAGGACCTGCTTGGTGTATTCAAGCACTAGGGCTCGGGTGCTTTCGGTGTCCGCGGACGGGTGGGCGCTCGTCGCTCCCCTCACCATGTCCTCGCCCGACTTCGTCTCCTCCACGAAAGCGGAGATGGTATCCCAATGCTCGAGAATGAGGCCGTCCGGGTCGGTATAGAACATGTCCATGGTCACCCACTTCGCAGCCCCCCCGTTGAGGGATTGATAGGCTTGGCAGAAGACCCAGCGACCGTCCTCGAAGATGCGCACGATCTCGATGTTCCGCTCCGGGTTTCGCTCGAGAAAGGGCTCGAAGAAGGCCAGGAACCCCTCGACGCCGTCTCCCACGCCGGTGGAGTGCTGCGTGTAGCGGTGACCGGTGTATTTTTCGACGGCCTCGCGGGCGTTCCCTCCGGCGATGCCTTCCAGATAGATGCGACGAACGTTTTCAAGGCCTTGCCCCATGGCTCATCCTCCCCCTTTCGACTCAGCCGTGGTAGGCCTGGCTGACGGCGAAGCTGTCCTCGAACCAGTTCCAGAGGACGACCTTCCCGTTTCGTACCTTCGCTCGAAGCGCGAAGGTGAACTCGCCGGTTTCTTTGCCCGACTTGGTGGCGATGGCGTTCATTCGCCCAAACACCGCGACCGTGTCCCCGGACGCGAAAGCATCGGAGTTCTTCCAGAGGGTGGTCTTCAGATTCGACGAGAACACCCCGAGGAACTTGAAGATCGCCTTCTTTCCCTTGGTCTCGCCGATCCATGGAAGGGTTGTGTCGCCTTCGTTGTGCCAGACCATGTCCTCGGCCATGAGCGCGGCCATGCCCTTCTGGTCGCCACTTCCCATGGCCTTCATGAAGGCCATCACGGTGTCGAGCGAAGCCTTTCCGGCGTCGTCCATGGCCCGAGCGCGTCGGGCCAAGAGGAGGGCGAGGCCTGCCCCTAGTGATGAGCTGAGTACAGTTCTGCGGTGCGGCATCAGACGCGGCGCAATGTATTGACAGCTTACTCCGGGCGAAAGTACGCCACTTCCGACCACACTGTTCGACTGAGGCGAACAATGATCGAGAAGCTCCGCAGCATGGCGATCTTCGCTACGGTCGTCGACAAGGGCAGCTTCAGAGCGGCCGGGCGGCAGCTCGGGCTTTCCCCGTCACGCATCAGCGAGACCGTCTCGGATCTGGAGCAGCAGCTGGGCGTGACCCTGATGTACCGCTCGACGCGGCGCATGTCCCTCACTCACGAAGGTCACGTGCTCTATGCCGAAGCCAAGAGAATGCTGGAGGCCGCCGAGAGCGGGCTCGACGCCATTCGGCCGGCGTCCAGCGAGCCTCAGGGGGCTCTGAAGGTGGCCGCTCCCGCCTTCGTGACCCAGAGCGCTTTGATGGATACCTTTGCGGACTTCGCCAAAGCTTATCCGCGAGTCCAACTGGATTTGGACTTCTCCGATCACCGTCGAGACCTCATTAAGGAGGGGTTCGATGTCGCGGTGCGGGCCGGGCAGCTCGAGAGCAGCGAGCTTCGAGCCCGGAGCATCGGGGTGACTCAGCGCCGACTCGTGGCCAGTCCGGCGTACGTCGCTTCCAAGGACCTGCCCCTTCACCCCCGGGACCTGGAAAGCTGGGACTGGGTGAGGTTCGCTCTTCGCTCGGAGCAGATTCACTTCACTTCGCCCGACGGTGAGACCCTCTCGGTGCAGGGCAGCTCGCACGTCGTGGTGGACTCGGCGAGCGCGCTGCAAGCCCTCGTGGTCAGGGGCCTAGGACTGTCCGTGCTCCCCGAGGACCTCGCGGCCCACGGCTGCGAGCGCGGCGAGCTCGTCCACGTGCTGCCCGGCTGGTCGCTACGTCCGCTGGGGCTGTACGTCGTCTGGCCGCAGCAGGCACGGCGCGCGAATCTCACCATGATCTTCATCCGGTTTTTGGCCGACAGAGGCGGCCGCAGGGGCTCCGATGACCCGGCCTGACCATAGGTCGTGACGATCTCCAGGCTCTCGCCGCCGCGAGGGAGGCCTCGCGTCCTCGGTCCCGAGCCTTGTGACCTTGGCCACGCCCTCGGTCGGGCCTCCCAGGGCGTGAAGAAGCGGGTGCCGTCCAGCGTCCTCATCGCCGCGAGCCCACGGCGGGCGCGCCGATCAGGAGTTGGATATGAACAAGGCACTGCTTACCCTTTCGTTGTTCGGAACTCTTCTGCTGGGGGAGGCCCCCTCGGCCTCGGCCCATAGTGACGGTCTGGCGGGGCACCGGACGGGCCCCCGGCGCCGTCAGCATCGCGCCGTCCGTAGCCTCGACCTTGCCACCCATGAGGCTTCGTTGAGCCCGCGGTGTGCGGGTCGGGTGGCCCGGCCCGTTCGCGCTGCGCGTGACGAGCTGCGTCGAGCCACGGGATCCGACCTGGGGACGTCCCGGCGGTGGATCGAAGCGGCGCTCCGCAGCGCTCGCGGGCACTGCTCGCCGTGGGTGACGGTGGAGCTTCGGCATGCTCTCGACTACGTGACCCTCGGCGCGGACTTCGACGACCGGCGAGCCTCGCTCCCTCCTCAGATCGAAGCTCGCGCTTTCGCCTTGGTGATGCAGACCGTGGAGCGAGAGATCAGCGACCATAGTCGTCGCCGGCTCGCCCTCGAGCTTCTCGCTCATCAAGGGTTGCGTGCAGACCAACTTGCCGACCTTCTGAGGCTGTTCAGTTTCGACAGCACCAGGAAGGACGTGGTGGTGAGTCTCGCGGACCAGGTGCTCGACCCTGAAAACGCGGTGGTGGCGGTCAGCGCGATGCGTTGGGACACCACCCGTCGCGAGGCTCTGGCCGCCCTGAATGCCGCGGCCGAAAGAGCGCGCCTTAGCCGGAGCGGCGGTCGCCGATTTCAGCCGGTTTCAGGCGCGGCCGCCGCGCCGCCGTCCATGCTTCTCGGCAGATGAACCCCCCGCGGATCTGGTCCGATCACCCCGCTCGAACCCCCCGTCTCCTCGGTCTCCTCGCCGCGGCTCTCGTGGCCGTATCGGGGACTGAGGCGCGGGCGGTGCCCACCAACGTCAACCGCATCCCCAACGGCATTCAGTTCGATTGCCTGAACTGCCACCGCGATCTCAACGGGGGGCCGAGGAACGCCTTCATGGGCATGGACTTCGAGATGAACGAGCAGCGATGGGCGATGATCTTCGATCTGGACTCGGACGGGGACGGCCAGACCAACGGGGAGGAGCTGGGGGATCCGTGTGGCGTGTGGCCGAAGCGACGCACGCCCACCCGCACGACGGACATCTCCAATCCCAGCGTGCGGGGCTCGCGCTCTTCCGGCCTGACCCCTATCGACTGCGAGGCTCTGCGGGCCGAGGTGGAGGCGGAGCTCGCGGCGGCGGCCGACGAAGGCGGGTGTCGAAGCACCGGTCGCCGGGCCGATGGGCTCACTTTCGCGGTCGCGCTCGGCGCCGTTGCGCTTCGGGCCCGACGTCGACGTCTTTACGACCGCACGACGGGCAGCGTGAGGTAGTAGCCGCCCTCGCCGTGCTGGATCACGTCCTCCAGGCCGAGCCTTCGGAGGAGGCGAATCGAAGCGTAGACCCGGTTTCGGCCGCTCTCGTGCGTGGGTCGCTGGCCGGGCCAGCCCGTCGAGACGAGCTCTTCCACGGAGACGCCGGGACGGCCGCGCGCCTTCGCGTCGATGAGGCGAGCCATGATGCGGCGCAAGACGGGCCTCGACCCGAGTTCGACCACCCGGTCATGGCCCCCGTCGGTGACGGCCACGCGGCTCCCGGTCACGCACAGCCGGGGTCCGGAGCTCGCCGCCGCGGAGAGGTCGATACGTCGCTCGAGGTGAGCGTATCCCATCGAGCTGAGCGCCCAACTCAAGGCTTGCCGGCGGGCCGCCTGGCGGGCCTCCACTTCGGGGGAGGTCTCTCCGGATCGGCGCTCCAGATAGTTCGTTACGACGTGGGTCTGGGTCTCGAAGTCGCCGCACAGGACCGCAAGCTGATGTGCACGCTCTGCCCGCGCGCTCGCCTCCTCCACCCGCCCCAGGGCGTCGAGCAACTGAGCCTCCCGAGCCAGCAGCTTGCCGACGAAGAGGCGATCGCCCTGGAGCTCCAGGCGATGTCGAGCCTCCAGCGTCCATCCTAGGGCGAGCGCGGTATCGCCCTGCTGCTCCGCGAGAACTCCGAGCTCACTGAACTGAAAGGCGAACATCCGGAAGGCGCCGATGGACAGAGCCACCGGGAGGGCCGTGCGGAGCTTCTCCTCCGCGGCCTCGAGTTGCCCGAGGCCGATAAGGGCCAGGCCGTGATGGACGCGAGCGTTGAGCTGTCCCGCCACGAGCCCCACCCCCGTCATCTCTCTCTCTAGCTCGGCGCATCGCCGCGCCGCCACGTCGTGGCGGCCGAGGGCTCGCTCCGCCGCGCTCCGCATCGCCACCGCGCAGGACTTGAGATGAAGAGGGTTGGGCGGCCAGTCCGTGATGCGGTGGTGGACGTGAGAGCGCGCGAAACCTCGGAGGGCATCGAAGCGGTCGGAGAGGGGGAGGACGATCGACAGGCACCGCTCGTAGCCCCCGCGCAGATAGGTCGACCGGGCCCGGTGCAGCTCCAGCACCGCCGCGAGCATGGGCAGCGTGGAGCGGAGGCGGCGGGCCGCTTCCGCTAAGCGGGCCTCGTGGGCCTCGCCGTCCGGCCCCTGAAGCATGACCGCGTCGGCGGCGAGGAGATCGTCCACGGCGCCCTCAGGGTCCGAGGACAGGGTCCGCTCCGCGCGTTCGATGATCGCGTCGACGTGGCTGGAGAGAAAGGCGCCCTTCTCGGGCGCGTGGGCGAGGTCGAACTGAACGCCCGCCAGGCGCAGCGCCGCGGGCGGGGGCAGCTCGGAGGCGCGCATTCCCTACACCTCAGCACGGCCTCGGCGCCGCGATCAAGGCGCGGGTCTGCGCCTTTACATTGGCCAGATTTCGTAGACGGTATCGCCATGGCCTCGAAATATCCCCGCTACGGCGAACGGGTGCTCGCGCTCGCGGAGCAGGACCCCGAACTCGGCCGCCACCGTCCCATCGCCGAGGCTTTTCGCGGTCTATGTAGAGTCGAGCGCCCCCTGGGAGACCGCGTCGACGCGGTGTTCGAAGCCTACGGGGATCGGCCGGCGCTCCGCGAGCGGAGCTACGCGGTCACTGAGGACGCGTCGGGGAGGCGGGTCCGAACCTACCGCTCGGACTTTACCAGTATCTCCTACTCGGAGTTGCGGCGACGGATCCGTTGCGTGGCTCAGGCGTGGCGGGTCGACCCCGTGCACCAGGTCGCGCCGAATGAGTTCGTGTGCATCATGGGCTTTACGGGCATCGACTTCACGACCGTCGACACCGCCTGCCTCTACGCCCAGGCCGTCACCGTTCCCATTCAGGCGGCCTACGGCTTCGTGGTCCTGAAGGGGATGCTGGAACTCATCGAGCCGGTCTGTATGGCCAGCACCGTGGCGGATCTCGACATGGCGGCCCGTCTCATCGAGGCGATTCCGAGTATCCGAAGCCTGGTTGTCTTCGATTTCGATGCGGAGGTCTCCTCGGAGCAGGCGTCGGTGGCGGCTACGGAGCACGCGCTCCGCGAGCGGGGGAGCTCCGTTCGTCTCACCACCCTCGATGACCTCATGGGTTCGGTCGAGAGCTCCGCGTGGACGCCGCGGCCCCCCCACCCGGAAGGTCCGGAGCGCCTCGCCGCCATCCTCCACTCATCGGGGAGTACTGGGGTTCCCAAAGGGGCGATGCTGTCCGAGCGCGCGCTTTCCCATCACTGGACGTTGTCCAAGCCACCGATCCCCGTCATCGGCATCGGTTTGGCGCCGCTCAATCATCTCATGGGCCGAACGAGCTTGGCGTCCATCCTCGGGGCGGGAGGAGTGGTGGGATTCACCCTGGCGCCGGACATGTCGACCCTGTTCGAGGACATTCGGAGCCTTCGCCCGACCCTCATTAGCTTCTTTCCCCGCATCATGGATCTCGTCTACCAGGACTATCTCAACGAGGTGGGAAAGCTCGTTCGCGAGGGTGTCTCCCAAAGAGAGGGGGAAGAGCGCGTCATGGCGGAGATGCGCGGTGCCTACCTGGGAGATCGCCTCCTGGGAGGCACCGTCGGCGGAGCGCCCACCACGAAGGATGTTCGAGACTTCTTCAAGAAGTGCTTCAACATCGCCTTCAGCGATGGCTACGGCAATACTGAGGCGGGCTCCGGTATCATCACGATGAACAACCGGATCCAGCGGCCGCCGGTGATCGCCTACAAGCTTCGAGACGTGCCGGAGCTTGGGTACTACACGACCGACAAGCCCTTCCCGCGCGGGGAGCTCTGCTACAAGACGGACGCTCAGATCAAAGGATATTACAAGCAGCCCGAGGCCACCGCGAAACTCTTCGACGAGGAGGGCTTCAGCCTCACCGGGGATATCGTCGAGGAGCGGGAGCCCGACTACGTCGTGGTGATCGACCGACGAAAGGACGTCCTCAAGCTCTCGCAGGGCGAGTATGTCGCTCTCGGGAAGCTCGGGACGATGTTCGAGGCCGAGAGCGACATCATCCAGCAGATCTATCTATACGGTAACTCACTTCGCGCCTACCTCTTGGCCGTCATCGTGCCGGACCCGGAGGCGGTCTCGGCGCGGCTGGGGGAGACCCCCGATGACAAAGCCCTGGGGCGACTTCTCCGAACCGAGCTCAATCGGGTCGCAGAGTCCGCGGATCTCAAGAGCTTCGAGATACCTCGGGAGTTCGTGGTCGAGACGGAGCCCTTCAGCCAGGAGAATGGTCTCCTCTCCAGCGTCCGCAAAAAGCTTCGACCCGCTTTGCTGCAGCGCTACGGGGCTCAGCTCGAGGCCCTCTACGAAGCCGGCGACGAGCGCCAAAAGCGGGCCCTCGAGGCGCTCAAGGATCCCGATTCGGATCTATCGATTCAGGAGAAGCTCCGCCTCCTGGTGGCCCAGAACTTGGGCGTCGACCCCACCGAGATCGACGACTCGAGCTCGTACACTGCCATGGGCGGAGACTCCCTCGGCTCCGCGGTGCTCGTTCTCTCCATCGAGGAGACCTTCGGAGCCCAGCTCTCGTCGAACGACATTCTGAGCCCCGCGCATACTCTCGAGGTCTGGGCTCGGATGATCGAGGGCGGGGGGGCCTCGGGTCTCCCTCAGGGTTCGGAGGTTCACGCCGACCTCGAGCGTCGTCTTCGCGGCCATGAGCTCACGCTCGAGAAGTTCATCTCCTCCGAGGAGCTGAGGGCGGCCGCCGGGGTCGAGCCCGCCGTAGGGAGCGCGAACGTCCTCTTGACCGGGGCGAACGGATACCTGGGCAGATTCGTGTGTTTGGAGTGGTTGGAGCGCGTGGGGAAGCAGGGGGGGAGGCTCATCTGTCTGGTGCGGGGGGCCGACGACGCGGCGGCTGAGGCTCGGCTGCGGCACATCTTCGCGGAGGCCCCGAGCGACATGCGCGAGCGCTTCGAGCGCTGGTCCGGTCATCTCGAAGTCATCGCCGGTGACTTCGCGCAGGCCCGCTTTGGACTCTCCGCGGAGGCCTTCGCGGACCTGGGCCACCGCGTAGATCGGATCTCTCACGTGGGGGCCCTGGTGAATCACGTGATGGACTACGCCCAGCTCTTCGCCCCCAACGTGGCCGGCACCGCGGAGGTCATCCGGCTGGCCTTGCTGGGCAAGAAAAAGCCCATCGATTTCGTATCCACGGTGGCCGTCCTCCCCCACGTGGAGCTCGCGGCCGGCGGCTTCGAGGCGGATAGTTTGAAGGAAGAGATCGAGTTCAAGGGCCATCGCTACGCCCAGGGCTACGGAGCTAGCAAATGGGCCGCCGAGGTCCTCCTTCATCGCGCCCACCAGTCCTTTGGACTGCCCGTCAACATCTATCGCGGTGACATGATGCTCGCGCACCGGCACTACGGGCGCCAGATCAACACCGAGGACATGTTCTCGCGGCTTCTCTTCAGCATCGCGAAGACGGGCATCGCCCCCGGGTCGTTCTATGAGCCGGTTCCTGGAGGGGGACGGGCTCGCGTCGCTTATGACGGCATGCCCGTGAACGTCGTGGCGGAGACGGTGGTCGGAGGGGGTGAGCACTACCGAGAGGGGCTCACCGTCTTCAACCTTCAGAACAGCCTGAGCGATCTCGACAACTCGCTCGATGCTTTCGTGGATTGGATGGTTGGGTCGGGATACGAGGTGGAGCGCATCGAGAGCCACGCAGAGTGGTACCGGCGCTTCGAGCAGAAGCTCAAAGCGCTCCCCGCGGAGGACAAGAAGCGAAGCAGCTTGGCCATCCTTCCGGCCTTCAAGACGCCTTTTTCATTCGTCGCGTTTCACGGCGAGTCCACCAACTTCCTCACCCTCTTGAGTCGACTGGGCATCGGTCGAGAGGTGATGCAGCTCGATCAAGACTATATTCACAAGTGTCTCGTCGACCTCGCGGAGCTCGGGCTCATGGCCCCCCCTCGAACCCGTCCCGAGCACGCGGTGACCTCGCCGCCCCCGGCGGTGCAGGTCGAAGCCTTCGGGGTCCCCGACAGTCGCTCCGCGGTGGAGCCGATGACCATCGACCGCCGCGCTCCCGGGGCTCGGGATGTGGCCATCGATATCGAGTTCTGCGGCATCTGCCACTCCGACCTCCATCTCGCCCACAACGACTGGGGCAACAGTCAGTACCCCTTGGTACCCGGGCACGAGATCATTGGCCGGGTGACCGCGGTGGGTTCGGAGGTGACGGAGCACGCGGTGGGAGATCGCGTGGCGGTGGGGTGCATGGTCGACTCCTGTCGCACCTGCTCCTCGTGCGAGGAGGGCGATGAGCAGTACTGCGAAACGGGACTGGTGTGGACCTATGCGAGTCGCGACTATCGCCACGGAAACACCCTGACCTTCGGGGGCTACTCTCAGCGCATCGTGGTGGACGCCCACTTCGTGCTCCCCGTCCCCGCCGGCCTCGACCCCGCCGGGGCAGCCCCTCTGCTGTGCGCAGGCATTACCACCTGGTCGCCGCTTCAGCAGTGGGGGGTTCGCGCGGGCATGAAGGTGGGCATCGTAGGATTGGGAGGGCTTGGTCACATGGGTCTGAAGTTCGCTTCCGCCCTGGGAGCGCATACGGTGATGATCACCACCTCTCCCGACAAAGCGAGCGTAGCCCGAGACCTGGGCGCGGACGAGGTCCTCCTCTCCACCGATCGGGAGGCGATGCACGCCGCCAAGTCGAGCTTCGACTTCATCCTCGACACCGTCCCCGTCCACCATCCCGTGGACCCCTACCTTCGCCTTCTCAAGCGCGACCGGACCCTGTGTCTATTGGGCGCGCTCGAGCCCCTCGAGTTTCATGGGGGCCAAGTGATGATGCACCGGCGACGCATCTCCGGCTCGTCGATCGGGGGCATCCGCGAGACCCGGGAGATGCTCGAGTTTTGCGCCGAGCACGGCATCACCGCCGACGTCGAGGTGATCTCGCCGGACGGGATCAACGAGGCCTGGGAGAGGGTTGAGCGCAGCGACGTGAAGTATCGCTTCGTCATTGATCTCCGGTCGTGATGCTATCCCGCCTCCGAGGCAAGGATACGCGCCCCTGCGCACGTCGCTCGCAACTCGGCCGCTTCCTGTCGCTGCCCTGGACGTCAGGGTTCGACCTCGTCGTGATGGAAGAGCTTCGAGGTGATGCTCCACTTCCCGTCGATCTGAAGGAGGTGGAAGTCATTCACGAAGGACATTCCGTATAGGCTGTCCTCCACGAGCCGCGCCACGGCGGTGCGGCCCACCACCGAGACGTGCGCGATGGCCGCGCGGTAGGCGTGGCCTTGGTCGGCGTGCGGGTGGGCTTCGAGGTGGGCGTAGAAGGGCTCCGGGGATCCAGCCAAGAGGTTGGGGCCGAGATAGCCGCTCATCACCGCGGCCTCGTGAAACACCGTCTTGAGCCGAGCTATGTCCCGGTCTCGGGTGCCTTTGATGTAGCCCTCGATAACGTCTGTCACGGCCGCAATATCGTTCGTCCTGTTCATCGTGTGGTTCCCGCGCACGATGATGGCGGGACCCCGCTGGAGACCGCATCGCAATTTATACGGATCCTCGTCCCTAGCAGGGCGCGGGGACGGGCAGGCGAAAAGGGGGTGGGAGCCCAGCGTCGGGGGGGGCGAGGCGCCGCCCCGGCCGAAAGCTGCAGTCCGACCTGAGGCCCGAGGAGATCTTGGTGGGGTCGGGCGGGGTTTGCGCTAGTCTCGAGGCCGTGGAGAAGGTGTCGCTCGCCCAGAAGTTCGGGCTGTTCTCGGAGCATTGGTCCCCCAAGGTGGTCGCTGACCTCAACGGGCAGCAGGTCAAGATCGCGAAGTTCGAAGGGGAGTTTCCGTGGCATGCGCACGCCGAAGAGGACGAGATGTTCCTGGTGGTCCGGGGCCGCATGGAGCTGCGCCTGCGCGATCGAACCGTGGAGCTCGCAGAGGGTGAGCTCTTCGTGGTGCCGCGCGGAGTCGAGCATCAGCCCTACGCGGCCCAGGAAGCCCACGTGCTCATGTTCGAGCCCGCTTCCACCCTGAACACAGGGGCGGAGCGGAACGAACTCACCGTCGACGCCCCCGAGCGGCTCTGACCCCCGCGGCGTCTAGGCGCCTTCCTGAAGCGAGGTGGTTTCGAAGCCTTCGAGCTCCGATCGGGATGGGGGATGCGGGGCTTGCCACAGGGGCGGCCAGTCCGAGCTGCGCTGAAAGAGGTGCGGGAGCTCGGAGCGCAGTCTCGATTGCTGGACGCCTCGAAGCTCCCCCGCCGGCCCTCGAAACAACATGAAGTCTACGCTGGGAAGGAGCGACTGGCCCTCGGGCCAAAAGCAGCCGGTCCAGCGCCGGGCGTCGTGGGTCAATGCGAGCACCGGAGGCACCTCCGGTCCGCCCGCCTTGACCTCCTTGAGCAGCGTGTAGGCGGTCACGACCTCCTTCGCTCTCAGCTCGGACCAGCCCTCGTCGTTCGTGGCCTCACGATCGGGGGACCAGCTGTGCCACCCGTCCTCGCCCAGGCGTAGCGGGATGCCCGAGATGGGACGGTCTTGAGCCAGCATGGCCCGGGTTGCTTCGAGGAGGGCGCCCAATCCACGGGGGTCCCGGTCGCCGGTGACGAGGACGGTCTGACGATTCGGCACCGTCACCACGGGGGCTCCGCGGACGGGAAGACGATGAAAGAGGTCGGGAAGGGCAATGCGCGCGGCGTCGTGAAAGTCGGACCAAGGGGAGAGGAACAGCCCGGGCGCCAACGCCTCCCAGGGCGCGTCGCTGAGGGCCCGGAGGTTTTGAATGGCGCGCTCGAGCGTCGGTTCGAACTCGAGCGACCAGGTGGACAGGTGCTCCTGCCCGATCAAGCTCACGGTGCTGGGCTCGTCATGGACCAGCACCAAGCCCACGTGCTCCGCGATGGCTCGCATCGGCGGGACCTTGATCTCGGCGTTCCAGTTCTGGGCCGCCTTTCGGAGCTCGTTGGCGAAGCAATATCGATTGCGGACGGCGGGGAGAAGGTTGGGCAAAGCCTCATCCCGGCTCGGGAACGGGGGTGGGGGGGCTAAGAACCGGTCGAGCAGCTTCTTTCGGTCCCGACGCGGAGCCTCGAGGTACGCCTCGAAGGCTCGATCGAGAGCGATGAGGCGATGGGAGGAGCCCTCGACCACCAAGAGGCCCTTATCCTTCGAAAAGGTCGAACGTTCACCTCGGATCTGTCGCAGCCGCGCTTGCGCGAGGTGCGCGAACGCGTCGAGGTTGCGAGGGGCGAGTCCGAGCCACGCCCGCCAGTCTAGGCCGAGCATGCTGGCTGCGTACCACAGTCGGCGACGTGGCCAAGCCCCCGCCCACCCCGAGAAGTTCGAATGGTGCATCAGGCCAGGTCGCGGCAGCCTCGGAGCATGCTCCTCGTCACCCCCGGGATCGCGACTTCCGCCGGCCACGACAAGGTGATGACCTTGGCTCGGAGGGCGCTGGGCGCAGAGGCGCCCCTTCAGCTGGCCCGCCCCGAGGCGAGCTGGTCGAGCGCCCTCGGATGGGGGGCTCTCGACGCGGGAAAGCTGGGGCTCGCTCGCCTCGCTTCGGCTCGGGGACCGGGCGCGCTGCTCACCCGGGCTATGGAGGCGGGCTCCCTCAAGGCGCGCGGAAGCGGCGGGCTCTCCCGCACCCTGACCGCTCCTTACCGAGCCGAACTCTTCGCCCGAGCTGCCGGCGGGGCGCGGGAGGTCCTCGTGTCGAGCCACTACCTCGCGCTCTCGGATCGGCCGCCGGGTTGGCCGGCGGTGCTCCTCGGGCCCGACCTTTTGGTGCAGCCCGCGGTGTCCGGCATCGAAGCCCCTCGGCGCGCCTTGGCCCCCTCACGCTGGTACGCGGAGGGCCTGGAGGCCTGCGGCTTCGACCCGGCCTCGATCGTCTCCGGGCTCCTCGTCCCGGAGGCGGTGGCGCGCGCCGCGGAGCTGCGGCGAGGCGGAGGAGGGGGAGACGGCGTCCTCCTGACCATCGGAGGCAGCGCCCCCGAAGCCACCGCCGCGGTCGAGGTAGCGCGCGCCTGGTCCGAGGCGGGAGCGGAGCTCACGGCGCTGGTCGGGGACGGTCGTCCCCATTGCCGGCGACTGCGAAAGGCCCTCGAGCCGTCGGTCCACCGGGTCGTCGGCGGGGGCCCGGCAGACACCCGCGCCACGGAGCTCGCCGCCTTTGTGGAGCTCCTCGCGCGTCCGGAGCTCGGCACTTGGCTCACCCGCCCCAACGAGGGGGCGATGCTCGGCCTCGCCCTCGGCTTCGAGGTCGTCCTCTTGCCGCCCTACCAACCTCACGAGAAAGCGGCCGCAGAGCGTCTTCGCGATCTCGGGCTCGCGGAGGCGGGGACGCGACGACCCACGGGGAGGCCGGGGACTCGTCCCGAGATGGGACGTCTTCTCAGCGAAGAGGAGGGAAAGGCTCTCATCAGCGCCCCATGACGCACTAAGTCATCAGCATCTCCGTGGGTTCTGCGCGCTTAACCGCTGAGCGCGCATTGCGTTCGCGAGGCGCCGCCCGTAGATCTTTCGCGGCCGTGTTCGCGTCCATCGACGAAACCCGTGAGCGTCTGGCCGAGGCCCGGTACGTCGCCGACGAGGATCTCGCGACCACGCTGTATCTGGCCCTCAAGATGGAGCGCCCGCTGTTTTTGGAAGGGGCTCCCGGGGTGGGGAAGACGGAGCTGGCCCGGGTCCTGTCGGGGATCTTCGAGGCGCCGCTGATTCGGCTTCAGTGTTACGAGGGTCTCGACGTCCACCAAGCCCTCTACGAGTGGAACTACCCGCGGCAGCTCCTCACCGTGCAGGCGCTCCGGGACGGCGGCACGGCCGAGCTCGAGCGCACCCTCAGCACTCTCTACACCGAGGACTATCTTCTCCGGCGCCCGCTTCTTCAGGCCATCGACGCGGCCCATGAGCGGCCCCCCGTGCTTCTCGTCGATGAGATCGACCGCGCTGACGAGGAGTTCGAGAGTTTCCTCCTCGAGTTGCTCGGAGACTTCCAGGTCACCATCCCCGAGTTGGGAAGCGTACGGGCGGAGACCCGGCCGATCGTCATCCTGACGTCCAATCGCACCCGCGACGTTCACGACGCCTTGAAGCGACGATGTCTCTACGCATGGATCGACTATCCCGGCCTCGAGAAGGAGGTCGCGATCGTCAGCCGAAAGGTCCCCGGGCTCGGACCTCATCTCACCGAGCAGGCCGTGCGCTTGGTGCAAGACCTCCGGCAAGAGGAGCTGCAGAAGCCCCCGGGGGTCGCCGAGACCTTGGACTGGGCGCAGGCGCTGCTTCATCTGGGGGTGGCGGAGCTGGACCCAGGACCCATGGGGGCGACGGGCGGTGCGCTGCTCAAGCACCAGGAGGATCTGGCCTTCTTTCGACGCTGGATCGGCGCGCGAGGAGTCCCTGCATGACGGCGCGGGCCCTTCCCGCCCCTTTGGTCGAGCATGCGGTGCGTTTCGTGCACGCCCTCCGAGCGGCGGGCCTTTCGGTGTCCATCGATCAGGCCACGGTGTTCGCCGCCGCCCTCGAGCACGTCGATCCCCTCCGCCCCCGAGAGGTCCGCGGGGCCGCGCGCGCCACCCTCGTCACCCAGGCGAGCCAGCGACCCACCTTCGAGAGGGTTTTCGAGGCGTATTGGGAAGCCTTCGAGCGGGGGCGCCCCATGAAGGCACCCCGGGCGCCCCGGCACGGGCTGCAGCAGCGAGCCACGGCCCTGAGCCTCCTCGCCGCCAAAGGTCGGGGCGCCGCCGTGGAGGAGATTGAGCTCGACGACCGCAGCGGGACCGCCACCGCGGTGGAGACGCTTCGCCGAAAGGATTTCTCGAAGCTCTCCGAGGACGAGCATCGCGCCCTCCGGGAGGCGATGGCGCGGATGCGATGGCGGTTTTGCGAGCGGCAGACCCGTCGCCGCCGGCCCTCCGGACGAGGTCAACTCGATTTGCGGGAGGTGGTGCGGCGGGAGGCGAGGGGGGTTCCGAGTCCACGTCTTCCCCGGCGGGGCCCCAAGGTTCAGCGCCGACCCTTGGTCTTGCTCGCCGACGTCAGCGGCTCGATGGAGCTCTACTCGCGGGTGGTGCTCCAGCTCTTTCACGGGCTGAGCCGAAGCACCGATCGGGTGGAGAGCTTCGTCTTTGGGACGCGGCTCACTCGGATCACCGACGCGCTCGCTACCTCGAGCGTCGATGAGGCGCTCCACCGCGTGTCGGATGACGTCGTGGACTTTTCCGGCGGCACCCGCATCGGCGAGAGCCTGCACGTCTTCAATCGGCGGTGGGCCAGACGGATCCTGCGGCGAGGCGCCGTGGTCGTCGTAGTGAGCGATGGCTGCGAGCAAGGCGATCCGGAGCGGGTGGGAGATGAGATGCGTCGCCTCTACCGCCGCTGCCACCGGGTGATTTGGTTGAATCCCCGGATAAGCGCCCACTACCAACCTCTCGCGGGAGGGATGGCGGCAGCCCTGCGCTGGGTCGACGACTTCCTTCCCATCGGAAACCTCCATGCGCTTGCGGCGCTCGGTCGACATCTGGGCGAGCTCCCGCGTCGCCCGTCAGCAACCCCAACGTTCGACATCACGCTCGAAGGAGATATTTGTGAAGCTCAACGGTGAATACGTATTCGAAGCCCCACGCGAAGAAGTCTGGAAGGCGCTCCTGGACCCTGAGGTCCTCGCCTCCATCCTCCCCGGCTGCGACAAGCTCGAGTTAGTAGACGGCGTCTATAAGGGCGTCCTGAAGGTCAAGGTGGGCCCTGTCCAGGGAAAGTTCAACGGCAACGTCGAGCTCAAGGACATCAAGGACAACGAAGGCTACCGGATGAACGTGGACGGCAAGGGCCAGCAGGGCTTCGTGAAGGCCGACGCGGGCGTGGTGCTCACGGACACGGACGGCGGCCACACCCACATGGTCTATGACGCGGATGCGAAGGTGGGGGGCAAGCTGGCCAGCGTCGGCCAGCGGCTCATCGAGGCCTCGGCGAAGGCGATCGTCTCGCAGAGCCTCGAGAACCTGCACGACACGGTGAAGGCGCGCCACGAGCACGGCGAACAGGTCGACGCCGCCGCCGCTGAGGCGGAGGAGGCGGCCAAGGCCGCCGCGGAAGCGCAGGCGGCGGGGGATGCGGCGGCCGCCGCTGAGGCCGAACGGCAAGCGGAGCTCGCTCGAAAGGCGGCTGAGGACCTCGAGGCGGAGACGCCGGAGCTGAAGCAGGCCAGCCAGTCGGCGATGGCGGCGGCGGTGGCTCGAGAGGTCTCCAAGGAGCTCGTTCCGGCCCCTGTGCGCTACGGGATCATCGCCGTGGTGGCGCTGGCGGTGTTGTGGGGGCTCTTCAGCTTGATGAGCTGACGATCGAGCCTGCGAAAGGGGTTGGAGGACTCTTCTTCGCGGGCGCTGGCGGGGGAACCCGCCGTTGGGCGGGGAACCCGCCTTTGGGCAGGGGAACCCGCCCTTGGATGAGCGGGGGGACCCGCGGTTGGGCGGGGGAACCCGCCGTTGGGCGGGGGGACCCGCCGTTGGAGGAGCAATGATTCCTGGTGAATTCGACTACCACGCGGCGACGTCCGTCGAGCATGCGCTTTCCCTTTTGGCCCAGCACGGCGACGACGCCAAGCTGCTCGCGGGAGGACAGAGCCTCATCCCTGCGATGCGGTACCGGTTGGCCACGCCCGAGGTCCTGATCGATATCAGTCGGCTCGATGAGCTGAGATACATCGAGGAGAAGGCGGACTATCTCGCCATCGGAGCCATGACCCAGGAGTGGGAGCTCGAGGAGTCGGAGGTCGTTCAGACCAAGTATCCTCTCCTTGCCGACACCGCCCACGTCATCGCCGACCCCCTGGTGAGAAACCTCGCTACGGTCGGAGGAAATATTGCTCACTCAGACCCTGCGAACGACCACCCCGCGACGATGCTCGCCTACGGCGCGACGGTGGTGGCTCGAGGGCCGGGGGGAGAGCGGAGCTTTCCCATCGACAGTTTCTTCACGGGTCTGTTCGAAAATGCCCTCGCGGACAACGAGCTTCTCACCGAGATCCGCATCCCTCGACCGACCAGCGGAGGAGGGGGATCCTATATCAAGGTCGAGCGCAAGGTCGGAGACTACGCCATCAGCGCGGTGGCCGCGAACCTGGTCATGGATGGAGGCGTGATGCGGTCCGTGCGCGTGGGCCTGACCAACGTGAGCCCGGTGCCGATGCGGGCTCAAAAGGCGGAGACCCTCCTCGAAGGGAACCCCCCCTCGGAAGAGGTCTTCGAGCGCGCGGGCGCAGCCGCCGCCGAGGAGTGTGAGCCTTCCGGGGACCTCCGCGGGAGCGAGGAGTACAAGCGGGATCTCACCCGCGTTTTGTTCAAGCGCGCGGTGAAGAAGGCCGTCGAGCGAGCGAGCTGAGGAGGGAACGCCATGAGCAAGCATGACATCGAGATGACCGTAAATGGTGAGAAGGTCTCCGGGAGCGTCGAAGGGCGCACTCTCCTGGTTCACTTCATCCGGGAGGATCTTTCCCTCACCGGCACCCATATCGGCTGTGACAGTACAAGTTGCGGAGCATGCACGGTGCTGGTCGATGGGCAGCCGGTCAAGAGCTGCACCATGTTCGCGGTCCAGGCTCAGGGCCGCAGCGTCGAGACTATCGAGGGCGTAGCCGACAACGGCGAGCTCCACCCGCTACAGAAGGGCTTCTGGGAGAAGCACGGCCTCCAGTGCGGTTACTGCACCCCAGGTATGATCATGACCGCCAAGAACCTCCTCGCCAAGAATCCCAATCCTACCGAGGATGAGATTCGTTGGGGGATCTCGGGAAACCTCTGCCGCTGCACCGGCTATAACAAGATCGTGGAGGCGATTCAGTTCGCCGCCGACGAGATGAAGAAGGAGGGCTGAGCCGTGCCGCAGCTCGAAGACAAGTTCGAACACCACTCTCCAAAGCCAAAGGAGAGCTCGGCCACCGTCGAGACCACCCACGACGTCCAGGTCAAGACGCCCGAAAAGATCTGCGGCATGGGCCACCGCATGAAGCGCAAGGAGGATCCGCGCTTCATTCAGGGGCGAGGCAACTACGTCGACGACGTGAAGCTGCCGGGGATGCTGTACCTCGACATCGTCCGGAGTCCGTACGCTCACGCCAAGATCCTGAGCATCGACGCCAGCGCGGCGCTGGAGATGGACGGCGTTCTCGCCGTCATCACGGGCGAAGACCTGAAAAAGGCGGGCGACCTTCACTGGATGCCAACCCTCATGTCGGACACCCAGATGGTCCTCCCCATCGACAAGGTTGTGTACTACGCGCAGGAGGTGTGCGCGGTGGTGGCGACCTCGCGCTACATAGCGGCGGATGCCATCGAGCAGGTCATCGTGGACTACGAGCCGCTCGACCCCGTCGTCGACCCTCATCAAGCGATGAAGGACGAGGTCATCGTTCGCGACGACAAAGAGAAAAAGACCAACCATATCTGGCACTGGGAGGCGGGCGACAAGGCCGCTACGGATGACGTCTTCGGCCGAGCCAAGACGGTGGTGAAGGAGAAGATGCACATCCCTCGCATCCACGTCTCCTCCATCGAGACCTGCGGGATGGTTGCGAACTACGACAAGGTTCGCGAGCACATGAAGATCTGGATGACCTCCCAGGCCCCGCACGCTCACCGGACGGTCTTTGCCCTGGTGAGTGGACTCCCGGAGCACAAGATCCAGATCATCTCCCCGGACATTGGAGGAGGCTTTGGCGGCAAGGTCCCCGTCTACCCCGGCTACGTGATTTGCGCGGTGGCGTCGCTCGTGACCGGCAAGCCTGTGAAGTGGATCGAAGACCGCTCTGAAAACCTTCAGGCGGACAGCTTCGCTCGCGACTACCACATCGAGGCAGAGATGGCGGCGGACGAGGACGGCAAGATCACGGGCCTTCGCGTCAAGACGCTGTCGGACTGCGGAGCTGCCGATGCCGCCGCCAATCCGTCCAAGTTCCCTGCGGGCCTTTAGTCGATCTGCAACGGTTCTTACGACATGAAGGCGGCCCACGTTGAGGTCGATGGCGTGTACACCACCAAGCCACCGGGGGGCGTGGCCTATCGCTGCTCGTTCCGAGTGACGGAGGCGGTGCACATGATCGAGCGTATGACGGAGATCATGTCCCACGAGCTCGGGGTCGACGCCGCCGAGTTCCGGATGAAGAACTTCATTCAGCCCGGCGACTTTCCCTACAAGTCCCCCACCGGCTGGGAGTACGACTCGGGGAACTATCCGGCGGCGCTCCAAAAAGCCATGGACATGATCGGCTACGAAGAGCTTCGAAAGGAGCAGCAGGAGAAGCGGGCTCGAGGCGAGCTCATGGGGATTGGCATCTCCAGCTTTACCGAGGTGGTCGGAGCGGGGCCCTCAAAGGACTACGACATTCTCGGCATCAAGATGTTCGACTCCGCCGAGATTCGCATTCATCCGACGGGCAAGGCCATCGCGCGCTTCGGGACCAAGTCGCAGGGGCAGGGCCACGAGACCACCTATGCCCAGATTCTCGCCGAGGAGCTGGGCCTGCCGGCCAGCGATATCGAGGTGGAGGAGGGCGATACCGACACCGCACCGTACGGGCTCGGGACCTATGCCTCTCGTTCCACCCCCACCGCGGGCGCCGCCGCGGCGATGGCGGCGCGTAAGATCAAGGCCAAGGCCAAGAAGATCGCAGCTCATCTTCTCGAGGTCGGTGAGGACGACCTCGAGTGGGACGTCGACAAGTTCCAGGTTCGGGGCTCGCCCGAGCAGGCCAAGACCATCCAGGAGATCGCTTTTGCGGCCTACACTAATCATCCCCAAGGGATGGAGGCCGGCCTCGAAGCGACCGACTACTACGACCCGCCCAACCTCACGTTCCCGTTTGGGAGCTACATCTGCGTGGTGGATGTCGACTCGGGCACCGGAGAAGTCAAAGTTCGCCGATTCGTGGCCGTGGACGACTGCGGGCATATCATCAACCCCATGATCGTCGAGGGGCAGATCGAGGGGGGCCTGACCATGGGGCTCGCCCCCGCCATGTTCGAAGAGATCGTCTACGATGAGAACGGCCAGAATCTCTCTGGGACCTTCGCCGACTATCTCCTTCCGACCGCCGTGGAGTCTCCGAAATGGGAGCTCGGTAAGACCATCACGCCCTCGCCCCACCACCCCATCGGGGCCAAGGGCGTCGGTGAGTCGCCCACCGTGGGCGCTCCTCCGGCCATCGCGAACGCGGTGGTCGATGCGCTCTGGCATCTCGGGGTTCGCCACATCGACATTCCCATCACCCCGGTCAAGGTGTGGAAGGCGCTTCGGGAAGCGGGGGTCCGGGACTAATGAGCGACGTCGCTGCCGCCCTCGCCGAGCGAGGGGAAGCTTACGTCACCGCGCTCGTGGTGCGGGCGGTGGCGCCGACTTCGGCCAAGCCCGGGGACCGCGCCGTCATCACCTCGGAAGGGGTGGTTCACGGCTGGATCGGGGGGAGCTGCGCCGAGCCCACGGTGCGCCGCGAGGCGGCCGCGGCGCTCGTGGACGGCCAACCTCGCCTCGTTCACATCACTCCGGAGCCGCCGTCTTCGGACGATCGGAGCGGCCTCGTGGTGGTCCCCATGACTTGCTACTCGGGGGGGGCGCTCGAGGTCTTCATCGAGCCCCATCCCGCCAAGCCCTCCCTCGTGGTGTGCGGCAACTCGCCGGTGGCTCAGGCCCTCGTGGATCTCGGCCGTCGTTTGGGCTTCCTCACTTCGGTGCTCGACCTCTCGGAACGGCCGGAGCTGGTGGGCGCCGATCGCGTGGGTCGCAAGTTGTCCGTCCTCGAAGACTGGGTGAGCGACGAGAGCTTTGTGGTCGTGGCCAGCCACGGGACGTTCGACGAGGAGTCTTTGGAGGCGGCGCTGCGATGGGGACCTGCCTATCTGGGCATGGTCACCAGCGCTCGTCGCTTTAGCTCCCTCCGGGCCGGCTTGGCCCGGAGGGGCGTCTCCGCCGAGGCCCTCGATAGGGTGCGCGCGCCGGCCGGTCTGGACCTCGGCGCGACGACCCCGGAGGAGATCGCGCTTTCGATCCTGGCCGAGGTGACGGCGCGACGCCGAGGGCGGGCTTCGGGGTCCGAGACGCTCGGGGGCGCTGGGACGGCGTCTCATCGAGAGGCGGCGGCGCCCGAGGCGGCGCCTGCCTCCACGGCATCCGCGGCTCCGTCTACCTCGTCCTGCTGCGCCAAAAAGAAGACCGGGAACGATTGAGGTGCGGCTCGGCGCCGTGCTCCTCGCGGCCGGATTCTCCCGTCGCATGGGGGCCGCCAACAAGCTCCTCCTCCCGGTGGAGGGGGAGCCCCTCGTGCGCCGCACCGCTCGCCGGGTCCTCGCGGCGGGATTTGCGGACGTGGTGGTGGTGAGCGGTCATCAAGCGGAAGCGATCGAAGCGGCGCTGAGCGATCTCCCGCTGCGCGTGGTCAGAAATCCTCGCCCCGAGGACGGGCAGATGACCTCCACCCGCATCGGTCTGGACGCCCTTGCCGCGGTGGAGGGCGTGGCCATCGTGCTCTCGGATCTGGTCGCCCTGACCGCTTCGGATTTACGGGCGCTGCAGGCTGCCTTTCGGATCCGTCCTCGGGGAGAGGCCCTCGTTCCTTTTTATCGCGGGCGCCGCGGCCACCCGCTCTTCCTCACTCGCCGGGCGGTGGACATCATCCTCTCTCGGGGCGGTCGGTTTGGGTGCAAGCACTTCGTGCGAGACCATCCGGACCTCGCCTACGTCTTCGAGGCGGACTCGGAGCGGGTGTGCATCGATCTCGACCGGCCCGAGGACTACGAGGGCTGGGGCCGGGGTTGACCCCCCCGCCCCGGTGCCCAGACTTCGGCTCGTGGACGCTTCCGTCGAGGAGCTCGAGGCCCGCCTCGAGGCCGCCGGAACGCCCGATGCTCGCGTCTACGCTCAGATCGACCTGGCTTGGAGCTTGAGGTCTGTGGATTCGGACCGGTCCCACGAACTGGCCCGCGAGGCGCGGGCCCTGGCGCGAGATCTGGGAGATAAGCTGGCCGAAGCTCGTGCGGTGCGCATCCTGAGCATGACTTTTCCCCGGATGGAGGATGCCCAGCAGGTCTTCGAGATCGCGGAAGAAGCGATGCGGCTCTTCGATGAAGTCGGAGATCCCGAGGGGCGGGCCGGGGCCCGCGACTTCCTGTCTTCGATACATGAGTTCGTCGGCGACTACGCTCGTGGCTTGGAGCTCGCGCTCGATGCCCTGGCCATTGCACAGGAGATCGACCATCCCGTGCGCCAGGGCTACGCGCTGAGCAGTATCGGCGGCATCCTCGCCGCCTCCGGTGAGCCCGACGAGGCCGTCGCGCGGCTGCGGGAGGCCCTGGAGCTGTTCTCCTCCGTGGACGACGCGCAAGGCATCGGGACCATCTGTAGCCGACTGGCTCGCGTCCTCGCGGACTACGACCGAGACGACGAAGCGGAGGCTTTCGCCGAGCGCTGCCTGGAGATGGCCGAGTCTCACGGGAACGACTTCCTGAGGGCGACGGCGCTTCGGGTGCGGGCTCGCCTCGCGGAAAAGCAGGGTGAGCTCGAGGAGGCGGACCGCATCTATCAGGCCGCCTTCGAGAGTTTTCAGCAGCCCCTGGCCCAAAGTATCGTGGGCAGCGAGTTCCAAGGACTCCGGGCTGGGGTCCTCGTCCGGCTCGGCCGCTCTGAGGAGGCCGAGCAGTTGCTTCGGCGGACGCTCGAGCTGGTGGGCGCCGGGGACGTCAGCATCGTCACCGAGGTAGCGATCCACGAGCGCCTGGCTGAGATTCGGGAAGCTGCGGGTGATGCCCCCGATGCCCTTCATCACCTCCGTCAGGCTTTCGATCTCAAGGCGAAGATCGACGCGCGGGACAAAAAGAACCGTCGGTCCCAGATCGCGGTGCGCACCGCTATGGCCACCGCACAAAAGGACGCCGAGATTCATCGGCTCCGCTACGTCGAGCTCCGCGAGATGCAGGCCAAGCTCATCGAGTCCGAAAAGATGGCCTCGGTGGGTAAGCTGGCCGCGGGCACCGCGCATGAGCTCAACACCCCCGTCGGCGTCCTGCGCAGCAATCACCAGCTCGTCGAGCGCGCCTCCCAGCGGCTCCTCGGCGAGATCGAGGGTCGGGACGATCTGAGTCCCTCGGTCCAGCGCCTGGCCGGAGCGCTCGATGCCTGCCGAGCCACCAGCCAGACGGCGCTCGATCGCATCGCCGCCATCGCCGACAGCTATCGGCGCTTCGCGGAGCTCGACGCGGCCGAGCGGCAGCGCTTCGACGTGCGGGACGGGCTCGAGAGCGCGCTTCTCCTTCTCGAACCCAACCTCCCGGAAGCCGTGCATCTCGAGCGTCGTCTAGACCCCGTGCCCGCTCTCGAGGGGTGGCCTCGACCACTCAACCACGCCTTCATGACGGTGCTCCAAAACGCCGTCGAGGCCCTGGACGGACCAGGCGAGATTCGCGTCGAGACCCTCCCCGTGGGCCAGGGAGAGATACATGTCTCCATTGCCGACTCCGGGCGAGGGATGGGCCCGGAGCAGGTCGCGGATCTCTTCGAGGTGGGTTTCGGAAGCCAAGGTCCGCGCACGAAGATTCGCCTCGGACTGGTGGCGGCCCAGGCCGCGGTCGAGCGTCACGGAGGCCGCATCGAAGTCGAGAGCCAGCCCGGAAAAGGGACCCGCTTCACTTTCCGACTTCCGACCGCCGCGGCCTAGACCTAGATGCGCCCGGCGCAAATTCTGATACCCCTCGGCCGCGCCTCTCGCCGCGTGCTCGCTCGGCCGTCGCTTCGCGACGCTCATCGTCGCCTACCTCGGTAGGCTTCCTTTTCGCCGAACGACCACGCGGCGAGATCCATCACCCGGAGGGGCGGCTCACAAGTCAC
>JBCBRU010000017.1:0-33644 GCA_039819565.1 Myxococcota bacterium
GGCACCGCGAAGACGGGGCCGATGCCCATCTCGTCCGGCTCGCACCCAGAGATCGTGAACCCGCGGAAGATCCCCAGGGGCTGAATGCCCCGCTGCTCGGTGCCCCGGCTCCTCGAGCGCTGCGGAGTCAAGATGGAGGACATCGACCTGTGGGAGCTCAATGAAGCCTTCGCCGTGCAGGTCCTGTACTGCCGAGATCAGCTCGGCATCCCGGACGAGAAGCTCAACGTCAACGGGGGGGCCATCGCCATCGGCCATCCCTACGGCACCACCGGCGCCCGGCTCACGGGCCACGCACTCATCGAGGGCAAGCGCCGCGGCGCCAAGCTGGTGGTGGTGACCATGTGCATCGGCGGCGGCATGGGAGCGGCTGGTCTCTTCGAGGTCGCCTGATCGGTTCCTGGTCGGTCACTCGCGGCGCCCCAGCCCTGTCGGCTGCGCGCTCGAAGGCGCATGCATGGGGCCGCCGGCTCCTCCGGAGAAGTTCGAGTCGAGCGAAGCAAGAGCTCCGGGTGAGACTCAGCGCCCCGGCCGCGATGAGCCTGGCCCCAGGTTGAGCTGGGGCATGGTCCGGAGGAGATCCGATGTGGTGGTCGCCGACGGATCGAGCTCGAGGCGCTGGGCGGTCTCGGTGAAGCCGCGGCGGGGTCGAGTCTTCTCGGAGCTCGTGCGGAGAGGGGGCGCTCGTGAGGGCTCGACTCCCAGCCGCTGCCTTTCGCGCTGGGCCTTTTGAAGCAGCCGGGCTTCGCTTCTTCGGGCTGCGGCTTTCGAGGTTTCGAGCTCGGCTCGAAGCTCCTTCACGCGCGCGGCGGTCGCCGCAAGTTCAGCTCGGGTCTGCTCCCACTGAGCGAGAACCGAGGTCCGCTCCTGCTCGTAGTCGGCGGCCAACCCTCGAAGCTCTTGCTCCCGTCGCTGACCCGCCAAGACCTGCTGACGGGTCCGGGCGAGATCTTCCCTGAGCCGGGTCACGGTGGCGGTCGCCGCCCTTTTTAGGGTGCGCATGCCATCTTGCAGATACTCATGGCGGGCCTCGAGCGCTTGCCGGGCGGAGGCAATCGCCCGGGCGTCAGCACGGACCCCTTCGAGTTGGCCTCGGTAACCCATCTGCGTGGCTTCGAGCTCGGCTCGATGTTCGGAGGTCAGCCATGCGGCGCCGAAGGCCCCCGCTATCGTCCCGGCGGCGAGCAGGCCGAGAGCGCGTCGACGTACCCAGTCTGCGATGACCTCCCTGGTGTTAGGGTGGACCAGTCGGCCGGCCTGGAAGGTCTTCAGGACGTCACGGAGTTCGCTCCCGTCTCGATATCTTTCCCTGGGGTCATAGTGCATGGCTCTCCGGATGATACGGACGAGGGTGTGGGGACAGCCGGGAGGAAACTCGGACCGCCGAGGATGGGGGTGTCCGGGGTGACGGCCGGTGAGTACGAAGAATAGGGTGGCGCCGAGCGCGTAGACGTCGAAGTGTTTTTCGGCCGGGGCATCTTCGCGTTGCTCAGGTGGACTGTATCCCTCGGTGTACAGACCCTGGACCGTGGCCAAGAGTTGGCCTCGCTGGGCCGCGCTCGCGTCGACGGAGAGGGCTTCGGTGGCGTCGTCCTCTGAGAGGACCTTGGCCAAGCCCCAGTCGATGAGCCGCGCCTCTCCGCTGCTCCCGAGCAGCACGTGGTCGGGCTTGATGTCGCGATGGATGACGCCCCGGGCATGGGCGTAGGCCACACCTTCAGCCACCGAGATGACGGAGGGAAGCAGGGTGATGCGGCCCTCCAGAGTTTCGTGTCGTGCGATGGCCGCGGTGAGCGTCTCCTCACCGGCGATCGGCATCGCGAAATAGGGCTCACGGTCCCGACCGAGATGGCCGCCCGCGAACACCGGGGGGATCGCGGGGTGGTTGAGTTGGGCAAGCACGGTGCGCTCGTGCTCGAGACGTGCGGCAAGCTTGAGATAGCGGAGACCATCGCTTCCGCGGGGAGGTTTCTTGATGAGAACGGGGCGGGAGAGGGTGCGGTCCTGGGCGAGGTAGACCTCGCCCATGCCCCCTTTTCCGTAGAGTTCGAGATCTGTGTACATCTCTTCCCTCGGCCCCGTCTCCGTCGGCTGCACTTCCAGCTCGAGCCCGGCCACGGCCGCGAGATCTCGGCATTTCGAGCAGGACCGCAGGTGCTCTTCGACTTCAGGGGAGGTTTCTCCCCGGACGAAGCTCACGAGGGTGGCGATGTCGAGGTGGGTCATGGCCTTCCTCCGCCAAAGTGATACTTCAGCTTGGCCTTTGCGCTTCGGAGCAGCTTTTGGACGTTGGCCGCGTCCAAGGACATGTCTGGGAGACGAGCGATCTCGGCCGGGCTAAATCCCCGCAGGTAGAAACCCAGGATCGCGCGCTGCTCCGGGCTTAGCAAGGCAAGCTGCGCCTCGCGCTCAGCGATGCGGTGGGCGGCGCGGGTGCCGGTATCGGGGCCTCCGAGCGCCGGGATCCGGTCGAGCGTGACCGGGCCCACAGACTGGGCTTCGGAGGTGAGGGCCCGACGTCCTCCGTCAGGACGGATGACCTCCGTACGCAGGTACCGGAACGCGGTCTGGCGAGTGATCTTGGCGATGTAGCCCCGGAAGGGGGCACCCGAGGGGACGTCGAGCCCCCGAAAGACGGCGAGTCGCTGGTAGTCGTGGCTCCGGAGGTCGGCGCAGACCATGAGGGCTACGTCGAGCGCCTGCTCGTCCATCGCCGAGCCCTGGCACCCCCGCCGCCCCCACGGACCGGCTCTGCGCAGTGCGGACGCCGCGAAGGCCACGATCCGCGGATGGAGCTCGGTGAGCAGTGCGTGCCAGTGCCGAAGATCGTGGCTGCGCAGCAGCGCCGCGACCTCAGCTCTCAGCCGGGCATCCACGTCTGGCGACCAATCCTGTGCTTGCATGGGCGACCCTCTGGCCTTGATGGTGGCGGAAAGGCGCTCGATCGTCAGGACCCTGATTTTCGTCGACACGCTTGCACCCACCCGCGGTAGAGCTTCGCGCTCTTCGAGTCCGGGTCGAGAGCGTTCATACCGTCGCTCAGGGCCTCGACGGTGATGTCTGCGAGCCCGTTGAGGAAGAGGACGAGCCGGTCTCGGCGCTCGATGTCGAAGTAAGCGATGGTCCGCTCGGACCAGTCTCCCCGGCCGTGACGGGCCACAGTGACGTCTTCGAACTCGAAGATCCCCCAGCCGAGGCCGTAGCCCTGAGCTACCGGGCACTGCTCGATCTCCTCGAGGCGGGCGTCGTGAGGGCGGGCCGAGCGGCCACCTCAGGCGCTCCGGGACCTCGGCTCTCGGAGGCGCCGGCGCGACTCTTGGAGGCGCATCCGCTCGTGAGGCTCGAAGCGAGCAGCAAGCAGACTTTCAACTCGGGGACGCTCACGTGGGTTCCTTCTCTCGTTTTGCCGAGTAAGCGCCCATCCTATCGCTCCCCTGTGGGAAGGGGAGCGCCCAAGTCGGTGTGACACCCACCACATCTCGCTGCGATCTCTCCAACTGCGACCCCTGTCGGTTTTGTGACTCTCCTAGTGGCCGTCTCTCGGACGATTGTCCGGTTCACCGCTGCAGTCTGTCCGGCGGATCTTGCTCCGGTGAGGCGAGGGCGTGGGGTTGTGCGAAAGGCGTCAGATTCATGAGGGTTGTCGTCGTGGCGGGAGCCAAGGACTACATGAACAGCCAACACGTCTCGACTCAGCTCGACCGGCTGGAGCCGGACATGGTGGTTCATGGCGGCGGGCGGTCGGGGGTCGACAAGATGGCCAACAATTGGGCTACGGCTCGGGCCGTCGCCTGTCTGCGTTTTGTGGCGAAGTGGCAAGCCGATGGACGGGCGGCCGGACCTCGCCGCAACGGACGGATGCTGGACTTCGCGCGTAGCCTCTTGGAGCAGCACGACGTGCTGGTCGTGGCCTTTTCGGGAGGGCGAGGGACGGAGGACTTCGTTCGGCAGGCGCGTGCAGCGGGCCTTGAAGTGCGTGAGGTCTGATCTGGCCTACACCGACCGTATGGCGCGGAAGCGGTCGCTCATCACTCGGGTCGACACGTCCGCTTGCGGGGCGAGGACTTCGAAGGCGTGAGGGCAACCCGGATGGACATGGAGCTCGGTGGGGACGCCCGCGGCGATCAAACGCTGCGCGTAGGCGACATCTTCGTCTCGAAAGGCGTCGAGGTCCCCGACGTCGATGTATGCCGGAGGGAGCCCGGCGAGCTCAGTAGCTCGGGCGGGGGCTGCGTAGGGGGATACGTCAGCGCTGCCGCGCGCCTCGCCTAAAAGCGCTCCCCAACCGGTGAGGTTGTCGTCGTAGGACCACACCAAGAAGGGAGCGATGGCCTCGTCCAGGACCGTGTTGCGGTCGTCGAGCATGGGATAGATGAGGATCTGCTTGGCGAGGGCCGGGCCGCCGCGATCGCGCGCCATGAGGGCCGTGCCGGCCGCCAAGCCCCCGCCGGCGGAGTCTCCCATAATCGCGATGCGTGACGGGTCGACGCCCAGCCGCTGGGCGTTTTCGGCCATCCAGGTGAGGCCCGCGTAGCAGTCCTCCACGGGCGTGGGGTGAGGGAACTCGGGAGCGAGGCGGTAGTCCACGGCGAGGAAGGGAACACCGGCGGCCTTGACCTGCCGCTTGAGCATACCCTCGTAGAGGTCCACGCTTCCCACGATCATGCCTCCGCCGTGGGTGTAGTAAATCGCCGGCCCGCGCACGCCTTCCGGAGGCGTAAACCAGCGCAGCAGAAGCTTATGCCCATCAGGCGTCGTCGCGGAAAAATCCTCAGTCTTCACATCCTCGGGGATGGGCGCAGACTGACTGAGGGCTTCGAGGAGCCCGTTAAAGTTGACTCTGCGGGTGTCAACGTCGCCTGCCGGTGGGGGCGGCGGCGGTGAGTCTCCGAACAGAGCGGCCATAGCCGCGCCTACCTCCGGGTCGATTTGAAAGGCCATGCGTAATCCTCCCTCCGTCGCGAGCTCAGCCGGACGTGGGCCGACGAACGCGGGGACAGAGAACCTACGTTGCGTAGGTCTCGCGATCAACGGAGCGGCGGTCGAAGGCCGCCGACCTCAGGGAGTCGAGAGGTCTTCGAGGGCGCTTCGAAGCGTACGGGCAGCCGAGCGATCTTGCGCGGACCACGCGTCGCAGTGCTCGCCGAAGGCGGGGGGCCAGCTCGCTAACGCGTGTCGATGGTCCACGCTGGTGGCTTCGCGCGAACCCTCCCGGAGCTCCCGTCGATACCAAGCGATGTATCCGTGCTCCGCGCCGCCGAAGCGAAACGCGAGGACCCCAGGCACAGCCTCGTCCCGGAACGGGAGGCCGTCGAAGATTTCGAGGAGCTCGCTATTGTCGGCCTGGCCTCCGAAGCTCTCGAGCAGATGTTCGGTCCCTCGCGGAGCGACGCCGTCTTTCACCGTTACACCTTGCCAACAGACCATGACGCCATCGCTCGGAACCAGCTCACGTATCTGGCGCGAGGACTTCTCCAAGGCGTCTCCCAGCGAAGAACTCTGGAGCTGCGTCAGGATGGCCTCAATGACGGAGGTCGCGGCATCGGCAGAGGTGTCGAGGCTTCCTTCTACGGTGGAGGACACAGAGTCCGCCTGTATCGCTCTGAGACGCGTGCACGCCAGGCGAAGGCTGCCTTCCTCCTTGCCTTCCAGGAAGTCTCTCTTTTTTACCGGAGCTTGAAGGCCTGATAGCCGGGGACGCAGGGGGTGCAGCCATGGGTGAGAGCCCTACGCGCGATGCCAGGGGCGGTGCGCTAGGGGCGGAGTGCCTGGATGCGGGTCACCGGGACCGAGTTGGGCTGGGCCAGCTCGTGGACGAAGCTGAACACGGGAACCACGCGAGGAATCGCGCGCTGAACCTGGAAGAAGTAGTCCACGACGGCCTGACCGGGGTCCTTGGCGTCCATGAACGACGCGAGGTCGATGATGCCCACGGAGGGGTCGTGGTCACGATGACCTTCGGGAGGAAGCAACATGACGTCGATGCCGTAGATCGGGTTGCCGAGCATGACGTCGAACTGAAGGTCGTCCTCGGCCGTAAAGCTTTCGCCGAGGGCTTGCTCGAGCAACTGCTTGATGAGGAGACCCGACCCCCGAAGCTTGGGCTTCGCCTTGCTGGTGCTCTTCTGACGAGCTCGCCAGAGGAAGTCGGTGATCGAGCTCGAGCTGTGCTTGAGGGTGTCGAAGTCTCGATGGAGATAGTGATACGCCCGGCGCTTGGGGCGGCTCATGAGGACGTTGAGCTCGCCCTTACGCTTGGTCTCATCGTCTCCCTGGCGAAAGCTCGCCATGTTGTAGCGAGTGATATCCCACAGGTAGAAAATGTAGTTGCGCTCTTTCCCCTGAAGAGCCGCTCCGGCACCGTCCAGCACGTTGCTTCCGCGCGGAAGACGCCGAAGCAGGTCGCTCTTCGTGGCCTTTACGTAAGGCTCGTTCTTCAGCAGGAAGTACACGAGCGCAACATCGGTTTCCGGGTTGATCTCCTCGCCCGTCTCGCGCTCGATGCGCTTGAGCGTCCGCGCTACGTACGCATAGAAGCGATCGATCATCTTCGTCTCGATGCCTTTGTATTTGCCGGACTTTTCGCGCTCGCTGGAGTCGGCTCGAGTCTCGCCGTGGTCTACCCAGACCGAGGGCGGGGAGCCCCGCATCTTCCATTTCATGGTGCGGAGCTGGCTGTCGTATACGTAGCGGTTCGAGAACTCGATGATGTCGGGCGGGCAACGGTAGTGCTCGTCCAGCATGACGGAAGCCTGCTTGATGCGCTTGACGAGGCCGAAGAGGTGAGAGCCGCCGCCCTTCATCCCTCGGGCTTGGGCGAAGCGCAGGTGCTCATCCAGCTCGAAGTCATCGAACAGGTAGTCGTCGATGGGAGAGTTCTTGGCGAGTACGGTCTGGCGCTCGTCTCCGACCGCCATGAGCTTTCGACCGCGGAAGAGCAGGGGAATGGCGTCGTCCACTCGGCACTGAGTGGCTTCATCGACGATGACCAAATCGAAGCTGCGCTCGCGGCAGGGGAGCAGGAAGGGGACCGCCTGCTTGCGGCAAATCCAGATAGGGAAGACATCGTAGAGGAGCTCTTGGAGCTCACGCACGGCATCGGTGGCACGAGCCCAGGTGCTTGCCGACTCCAGTCGGTCCAGGACGGCAAGAATGCTGGTTAGGCGGGGCGTACCTGCACCTTTAGCGGTGCCGAAGGCCCGTCGGCCGACCGTCCCGAGACCGAACATGAACTTCCTCCGGACCAGGTTGTCCCGCTCTCGTTGAAGCTTCGAGAGGGTCTCTAGGAGCTCCTGGATGGACTCCGTGGGGGCTGCCGAGCTGGGGTGTCCGGCTATGCCGAGCTCGAGGACGACGTCCAAAGGCTCACGGCCGGAGGGCGAGAGGCCACTGTGAATCCGGGACAGACTGTCCCATACCTCGGGGTCCATCGCCTCCCGGGCGGCCAAGAGGCCGAGCTGATCGATCACCGCCTCCTGCAGCTCCTCCACCAGGCGGTGGAGCTCGTGGGGGCCAGACAGGGCTCGTACGAGGCGGGCTGCCCGGCCCGTCCATCCCGAGCTCGGAGGAAAGGCCTCCGCCCACCGCTCTCGAAGGAGAGCTTGCACCTCTCGGGCCGTCTCCGGAGCCTGAACCCGATCAAAGTCCCCGAGCTCCTTCGGAGAGGACTCTTCGAGGGCTGCGAGCCACTTGCGGACGTCCTCGAGTCGGCGGCCGGAGACCTCGGGGCGACCTTCGAGCGAGAAGAGCTCGTAGATCTCATGTAGCCCGAGCTCCAGTAGCCGCTCGCGGTGGCGAATATGGTTGGCGAGACCCCCAATGACTTCATCGGCCTCGCTGAGCTTGCGAGCGGCCGCGAGGGCGGCGCTGACCTCGGCCTCGCTACGGGGATGAGCGCTCCGGCCGGCCACCACGGGCAAGGTGAGCCCGTCCACGCCCCCGAACTTTTGGCGCAGGCTCTCCCCGATGGCTTGGGTCGTGCTCGAGATCCTCTGGTCCAGTCGCGCCACGGTCTGCTCGTAGTCAGGCACGTCGCTGGGCCAGTCCAGCTCCTGGGACGCGTCGACGTTGAGCATACGGCGCACCTGACGGGCCCACTTCGAAAGGGTGGGCATGTCGTCCGGTAGCTCTTCGAGCACTTTGATCCCCATCCGCCAGAGCTGCTCGAGCATGCGGCCCTCCGGGGATTCGCGGTTCTTCCCGACGACATAGGATTGGATTTGCTCGCGGAGGGCCTCGACGGCGGCGCGCTGGTCGCTGACCACGAGCAAACGCTGCCCGGTGGCGACGCAGTGAATGACCAAGTTGGCGATGTTGTAGGTCTTGCCGGTGCCGGGGGGCCCCTCGAGCAAGACCAGGTCATGGTCGTTGAGGCGCTCGACCAGGTTCCGCAGCGCCGGGGGCTGCGCTCCGTGCATGGACAAGGTTTGAGAGAATTCCGCCTCGGCCTCGGTGTCCCGCACCCGGGGGCTGAGGGCTCGAGCCAGTAGCGACGACTCGAATCCTTCGGCCAGCCCCTCCGCCTTCTTGAGGATTTGGCCAAGGTCGTCGTTGAGCGCCCGAATCACCGGGGAAGAGGACTCCGGCGCCTTGTAGAGCTCGACGCTCTCCAGGTCACACTCGATCGCCTTGACCTTGACGTCGGAAAGGAGCCCGCCCTTGCCGTTTTCGCCGGGGAGTCCCAAGAGGATCTCTCGGGTGCGCTCGAAGACCTCTTCGCCGCAAGGCAGCATGCGGAGGACCCGGATGCGATCCGGGGCTCCACGGATGACGTAGCGGTGGGAGAGCATCGACTCCAGGAGCTCGCTCAGCCTCTTGGGCGCTTGATCCCCGGTCGAGTAGCCCTCGATGAGCTGGGCGAGCCCGAAGTGGTTGAGATAGCACCGGTCCCCTTCCGTCGGGTGCAGGATGGCTTCCCGGCCCGACTCCACGATTCGGACCGGGAGATAGTAGAGGGGCATTCGGAAGGTCTTGAGCTTCTTTCTTACCTCGAAGATGCAGTCCAGGATCTCGAAGCCGAGATAGAAGGTGGCGTCGCGATCATCGAGAAAGTTCTTCCTCAGCTGCTTGACGTCTTCCCGGGTCAGCTCGCAGCGGAAGGGCACCCTGCGGAGCGCCTTCACCTGTGAGGCGAGGAGGGGCACCGAGAAGTGATTTACGGGCGCATCCGTGAGCTCGTTACGGCTGGCTTTCGCGGTCGATGCGGACGTGTCGCTGGCCGCGCGCCGGCGTCGGCGAGGGGCGGCGCTCTCCCCTTCGAACAGTTCTTCGTAGTCGACCTGATATTGTTGAGCCGCGTCCCGTTCCCCGAGGCGGGAGCGAAAGCTGACGCCGGAGGAGGACTTGGTCCGCGAAGGAGGGGCGAGCTCCTTCAGCATGGCGGGCTCGACCAGGTCGTCCTTCGCCTTCTCCGGCATTCTCCGGGCCAGTGCCGGCTGGTAGCGCTCGACCCGGGTGAGGAGGTCGTTTCGGAGCTGCAGGTTGCTGGTCATGCTCTCCGTGGCCTCGCTGAAGGTCGAAGCGAAGAGCCGGTGGTAGGTCACGATGCGCATCAACAGGTCGTTCGGATGATGCAGCCGGGGATTGTAGAGAGCCCCCACGAGGGACGGAATCGCTTCCCGCGAGACATTGAGCTCGGCGCTGGGCAGCTCGTCAGGCCCGTAGCTTCGGATGACGAAGCGATCGCCGTCCGCCCCCGCGCGACCCACCGTGAAGTGGGTCTGGCCGCCGAAGCGCAGCTCCGTGGGTCGATCGGCCACCGTTTGGGGATCTGCTCCGGCGTCCCGAATTGAAGCTCGAAGCCGATCGAAGAGCTCCAGTGGCACGGCGATGGACTCTTTGTTGGCGGCGTTGTCGACCTGGTAGATGTACAGGCCCCGCAGGTCGAGCTGACGAAAGACTACGAAGCGGTGCCAGCGGTCGAACTTCGCCACCGCCTGATACCTATGGTCTCTGACCGGGACTTCCTCGGGGTGACGCGACAACGCTCAGTTCCTTTCCTATCGAATCAGAATCGAGACCCTGCGATTCTCCGACCGCGCCTCTTCCAGGGCATCGTCCGTGAGGCCGTCGATCGGGACTTTGGGTCGAGTGGCGGCATAGCCCACGATACGAAGACGCTGGGCCTCGAAGCCCGCCTCGCGCAGTCGCTGGACCACGCTGCTGGCCCTCCGCCCGCTCAGGGACCAGTTCGTTTCGACCTCGCGCCCCTTGCGGCGATAGAAGGGCTGGTCATCGCTGTGCCCTTCGACGTCGAGCTTGTAGCCCGTGGGGCGGATGAGATCCAGCAGTGGCTGAATCCGGTCCAGCGCTCCCGGCCTGAGGACAGCACTGGCCACATCGAAAAGGGCCGCCGTGTCGAGGTCCAAGCGGACCCCGTCTTCGGCCATCCGCACGTTGACGCCGGGGATCTTGGGGGTCGTGTTGACGCGTTGGTCGAGCCGCTGAGCGAGCTCGACGAGCGTGTTCTCCGTGGTTCCGCGAAACGCGCTCCGCACTTGTTCGAAGGAGCCGATGTCCACCTCGCTCACGCTCACCATCATGATGAAGAATACGCAGAGAAGGATCATGAGGTCGCTGAGGCTGACCAGAAAGGCGTTCGACTCCTCGGCGGTGCGGGCTGAAAAGTCAGGGGGTTGAAGCTTCATCGGGAGCCCACCGGGGAGTATGGGTGACGCTCATCTCTCGTTCCTCGCGGGTGAGGAGGATGGCGATGCGGCTGAGCAGCTGTCGATGGTTCTCGAGAAACACGTGGTTCGCGTGCTCGAGACGCCCCGCGAGTGGGGTAAAGACTAGCGACCCGAGACCGGCGCCGTAGGCGGTGGTCATGAGGGCGAGCGCCATGAGAGGGCCTATCTCGGAAGGGTTGTCCATGGTTCGCAGCACCCCCATGAGGCCTAGTACCGTCCCGAAAAGGCCGAGAGCGGGGGCGGTCAAGGCAGCGCGTCGGAGCAGCTCGGCCGAAACCCTGCGCTCGTTGAGCTCGTCCTCGATGCGGGCACTCACGAACTGGTCGATCTCCTCGAAGATGAGCCCCCGGTGATACATATAGACCACGTCGTTTAGGAGCTCTCCGGTAATGCGTTCGCCATCCCGGAGCGTGGTGAGATGCGCGTTTTGCACGATGGCCTCGTCGACCTCTCGCCTCATCTCTAAGACTTTGTCGTCTACGGTGGCCCAAATCGAGCGGAGGACACTCATGACCGCCATCCAAAGGGTGCGAGCGTCGTACTGGAGGAGCGTCGTGGCCAGGGTTCCTACCCCCACGATGAGGGCGCTTCGGCCGTCAAAGAGCTGACTGACGCTGGTGGTTTGGGTGATGGACCAGGCGACCGCGCCCAAACCCACCAAGCTCACGAGGACGGAAAGCCAGGCTCGTCCGCCCCGTGGCTTCGACAGATAAGTTCTACTCTGAAGTCCCTGTTCCATCGGAGGATCCTTCGGTGCTGGTGATCTCGAAGCGGGCGATAGACTCCTGGACCGCGCGTACGAAAGCCTCGGGGTCGAAGGTTCCGCACGGGGTGAATCGAATCAAAGCCCCCTCGTGAAGGAAGAGGAGTACGCGATCGCCGCGCCGCATCTGATTGATAAGCTCCACTTCGGCGAGGTTTTGAGCTTCGATGACCCGGGTCCGCCGCTGGTCGTCACGAATCTTGACCTTACCGTCGGCGACGTGGAGCACGTCGGCCAGGATCATGCCGGGAGGAGCTTGAGAGCCTTCGTGGAAGAAGACCCCTGAGACCTGCCCGTCTTGGATGCTCACCAGACAGGGGTCGGACTTCTCGGGATAGACCCAGAGGGCGACGAGCGGGATGGAAAAGATCTTCCGTCCGGACTTCAGCTCGACGTTTCGCGTGGCCAGGTCCACGTCGTGAACCTGGGCGAGTCGAACCTGAGCGGGGAGCAGATTCTGATCCTTGAGGGCGCTGGTCGCCTCGGCGTGGGCCTGGCGGAGCGCCGCCATCTCTAGGCTCATGTCGTCGAGCTTCTTCTGAAGGAGCGCATTCTGCTCCTGGAGACGCTCGAGCTCTTTGGCCCGGGCCGAGGCCGCTTGGCGGTCCCCGCCTCGGGCCCGACCTTTTTCCTCACGGAGCTTGATGAGCTCCGATTGGTAGGCCTCGACCTCCGCGTAGAACTTGCCCAGAAGGGGGCCCACTCGATGCTTGGCGGGGAGGCGAAGGGTGAGCGCAGGCAGGAAGCGGTCGGCCGGCGGAATGGCCCCAGGGGGCAAGGAGGTGGAGCTTAGCTCGACGCGATAGCCGATCCGAGCTTCATCCAGACTGGCCAGGATGTTCTCGAGGTTGAGGGCAAAGCCGTTGGCGTCCAAAACCCGCTCCACCACGCCAGGGATAGGGCGAAAGGAGACCCGGTCCACGGTGGTGAAGATCCAGCTCGAGTCCTCGTCCTCGCCCGCTCCGGACAGCGACGGGTCGTATTCGGCGGCCTGGAGGTCGCAGTGCTCGGGCTCCGCGGCCACGCGCGGCCTGCCCTGATCGTTGCCGGCTCCCAAACGGTCCGCTCCTTCCAGGGCGGCTAGCAGAGAAGCAAGGTCTCCGCCAGTGTACGGAGCCGGTGGCCTTTCCGAGTGGGGCGGTCGGCGGATGAGCGGGGACCGCCCGGAAGGTCAGGTCCGGTCAGGTCGAGTCAAGGCTCCAGGGGGATGCGGAGGCGCCCCTCGAGCAGCTCGGGGCGAAGCTCGGCCTCAGGACCGCGGCCGTAGCGGGTCCAGTAGGTGAGGGCGAAGTCGACCGGTACAAAGCCCTCGTAGGCCGCTCCGAAGTTGAGCTCCAGGTCGTCTGGTCCGTCCTCGGCCGTGTACGAGCGGCCGGGGCCTTCGCCGGCGCAGGTGACGGCGCCCACCTCGTAGCCGCCCTCCTCTCGGGCTTCGTCGCGTTCACGGAGCCCGAGGGTCACGTTGGTGGGCAAGGCCAGAGGGACGTCTTCGGTATAGAGGGGGTCCTCGTCGTCGAGCCGGATCTTCACGCCGGTCATGACCGAAAACTCGGGATCGTCCACGAAGACCCGAATGTCGAGCCGATCGTCGCGCCAGCGAACCTGCACTTCGCTCGGAGGGTGGTCGATCGCAGTCAGACCGAAGACCTCCCCCCGTAGACCTTCCGGCATGACCGCTACGGCCGTGGGGGGGGAGTCCGGCCAGGCTTCGGTACCCATGACCGAGACGCCGACAGGGAGCGGGGTGGCGATATCCCTCGTGTCTAGACGCTGGGCCTGTCCCGGAGCGACGGCCGCGCCGCACGCGGCAAGAAGGATCGAAAGGGGAGCGAGGGCGCTCCCGAGCCTAAAGAGTCGTACAGTCATCGTTGATGTCCTCATTCTCCATCTAAGAGTAGGGTTCGAGTGGCGAATTCTCCGAGGAGACTCCGTCCGTCCTCGAACTCCACGGCGAATCCCCCGGTGATGTCGCTGGGGGCGGTGAGATCGAGGCCTTCCACCTCGAAGATGCCGTCGATGACTCGGGGAAAGGCTTCGCCGAGCTCGACAGAGCGGTTGAGTGTCACGAAGTCGAGAAAGTCATCTCCTCCGAGAATAGTTTGGTCGGCCTGCAGCACACGCCCGTCGACCGCCACCCTGCAGGTCTTGGATACGCGGCTTCCGTTGAGCGTGATGTATTCGATGCGAAGGCCCCCCGGTTGGAGGACGGCCCTTACGCTCTCGAAGTTGAGGTCGAGGATCTCCGTCACGCGTCCGGATAGTCGGTTGCCGGGGCCGCAAGAGAGCAGCGACACCACGAACACCATCCCGAATCGAGCCCGCTCGACCATCACTCGGTCTCCGCCACGGGTCCGAGAGGCCGGAAGTCCTCGGGCTCGAATCGCAGGACCCCGGTGACAGGGTCGATGAAGTCGATCGCGCCGTCCGTCCAATAGCGGGCGGTCTTGCAGGCTTCAGTGACGGTGGGCTGAGCGTTGGGGTCGTCGAGCGTGGTCTGCACGACGTGGACGCAGACCCGGTTGTCGCCGCGGCGGGAGTTGGGCGTAGCTTGGGTCTCGGCCAGACGTACGTTGTCCACAGCGAAGTCGAAGCAGCTTACGCCCTCGGTCTCGGAAGGGACGGGCTCGAGCGGGCCGTAGCGGTAGGCAAAGCGCTCGCGCTCGAGGTCATCCTCCGGTTCGATGGGGTTCGTTCCGGTGCGGATCTCGTCGGCGTCGGTCACTCCGTCGCCATCGCTGTCCGCGGTGAAGACGTCGGCATCCAAGGGGTTGGTGCGAAATCGAAGCTCGACGGGGTCCGGGAAACCGTCGAGGTCTGAGTCGAAGCGGGTGCGGAAGTAACCGAGCACGCGCTCGGCGCAATCGGGAAGAGAGTCGCCGTCCGTGTCCTCTAGACCTGCGGGGCCATCCGGAAGAGCGTCCGCGCGGCAGGTCTCTCGGCAGAGTTCGAGGTTGGGGAGCATCTCCTCGTCCACGCGGTCCGTGCATCCGTCGCGGTCGTGGTCCGGGAGCGCGGGATCCGGTTCGTAGTCGAGGTCGGCGTCAGCGAGGCCGTCGCCGTCGCTGTCGGGGTAGAGCGTACCTCCCGAGATCACGCGGTTGGTGTCGAGGACGTAAAAGGAGCGCTGCTCCCAGGCGCGGCGGATCTCCGTGAAGCCGATGGTGAACTCGAGGCTCCCTCCGTCCATCTGCCGAAACCGGCCGCGTCCGGCCTCCGCCATGGGGGAGAGATAGTTGGGGCCAGGAAGAAAGGTGTTGCAGCCCTCAACGTCGTAGCGGGCGTTGGGGTAGGTGAGTTGGGTGGTGTTCACGACGAGATCAAAGAGGCCGTAGCGCTCCACCAGGTCCCGCAGCCGGACGGCCAGTGCTTGCACCGGTTCGGGTCGCTGGCAGGGGTCGGGGATGCCGTCGCTCAACCACTGGATATCGTAGCGGGTGCGAGCGCGTTCGCCCTCGGACATCGACAAGATATCCTGCTCGATGAGCTGATAGGCGAGGTTGAGTGTGTCTAGATAGTTAGTCCCGTCTTCTTTGACCCGTAGAGAGTCCACCACTCCAGGGACGAGGAGGTTGCGGTCCCGGGTGAAGCCTGGAGTTTGGGGTTCCGACTCGGAGTTGAAGGTAATGACACCGAAGAAGACGGAAGGGTTGTCCGAGTAGCTCTCGATGACCTCCCGTACCGCTCGGGCGCGATCGTCGTTGGGGTCACTTTCTCGATTGCTCCCGGAGATATCGATGACGAAGAGGACCTTGTATGGATAGACGACCGTCGTGGGGTCGAGGGTGCACGCTCGTCCCTCGACCCTGACCGCGTTGTCGTCGACGGAGCGGTCCTCGGCGCCGCACGGAGCGCTACAGAGCCCTCCACCGTAGCACCCTGGAGCCAAAGCGGATAACAGGAGGACTACGGTCGCTCCGCTTCCCGAGCCGTGGTCAGTCGATGCGCGCCAACGTGACATGCGAGGCTGGCAGTGCACGACGGGGGCCAACCATTAAGCGGCCCAAACGCCAGAGGCCCGGCTCGTCGACCTACAAGGATTGGTGGCGATGGATACAGTATGTTGTACCGCTCATGAGGGACGAGCGCTGACTGCGGAATGTTGTATAGCCCGGCACAAATCCCTAGGCTGGCGGCGTGGGAAGTCCGGCGCCAGCGCTACCCCGTAATCTGACTTTCGGCCCGTTCCTCGTCGAGAAGCCTCTCGCCGAAGGTGGCATGGCGCGTCTCTTCGTGGGTTCGAACTCCCGGACCGGCGGTCAAGTAGCCCTAAAAATCCTCGAAGCGGCCGAGCTCGATGACTCCACAAAGTCGAGATTTCGACTGGAGGCGCGGGCCCTGTGCTTGCTCCACCATCCTCATGTCGTGCGCATCCATGACTACGGGGAGACCGCGGACGGCTCCGTGTGGATCGCGATGGAGCTTCTCGAAGGACGGACCCTACACGATGAGATTCAGTGCTCAGGCGCTTTGACGGCCGAGCGGGCCCTAGACCTCACCGAACAGGTGTTGAGAGGCGTGGCGGCCTGTCACGAGGTTGGGATTCTCCATCGAGATCTCAAGCCCTCGAACATCTTCCTCACTCGCCCCCTGGGCTTTCGAGAAGACCAGGTGAAGCTCATCGACCTGGGGCTCGCCAAGGAACTCGACGTGCCGTCGTCGCTGACCTCACACGGCTGCGTGGTGGGGACGATGACCTATATGTCTCCCGAGCACGGCGCGGGCGGGATGGTCGACGAGCGCTCCGACCTCTACTCGGTGGGGGTCGTGCTGAGAGAGATGCTCTACGGTCGCGCCGACCCGACGGCGCCGGATCAATCGACCCCGGCGGGGATGGCGCCGGTGACGCGGGAAGTTCAGGAGCTTCTGGACTCGCTGCTTGCCTTCGAGCCCCGAGCTCGCCCCGCTTCGGCCCTGGAGGCGATCGACCAAGTGCGAGCCATTCGAGCTCGCCTCGAGGGGACTCTGCGGGTGCCGGAGCCGACCGCCATGCACCTCGCCGCGGCGGGCGTATCGAGCCCCTCAGGGCCGAGTCGTCGCGCGGGCTGGATGTTGCTCGCGCTGAGCGCCGGGGCTCTTGCCTATGCCTTCCTCGGGGGCCGAACCCCAGGAGCGGAACCCGTGTCGGTGGTGGCGGTGCCGGAGCTCGCCACGACCGCGGCGGAGCGTCCGGAGGAGGCGTCCGCGGTCGTGGCCCCGGCGGACCGAGAGGATCCGGACCCCGCGACCCTCGTGTCCGTCCCCAAAGGGCGGGCTCTAGACAAGCCCGGGGAAGCGGCTTCGACCAAGCTCGCCAAGACCCGAAGCTCGCCCGAGCCGGGTCGAGGTCGTCGCTCTGTACGCCGGACTCGGAAGAGTAAGAAGCTCTGCCCGAAAGGGGTGACCCTCAGCTCGGTACCCTCCTCGGCCTCTGTACGCAGCGGGAGCACCGCGCTCGGCAAGACGCCTCTCGTGCTCCCCGCCGGTCGTCGCGGGCGTCGACTGACGGTGATTCGGGATGGATACCGTCCCCGGACCGTGGTCGTCGACGGGAGCCGGTGCACGATGCAAGTGGAGCTGACGGTTCGAGATCCCACCTCCGCGGAAGCGCGCCACGCGTCAGCAGGGTCGCCGTGAGACCGATGATCATATGTCTCTGTGGCTTCTTGAGCCTCGGGGCCGAAGCGGCGGAGGCGAAGACCCCGGCCCCCCGCGCCGCCGAGCTCGTGGCCGAAGCCGAAGGAGCGTACCTCCGCGGAGATCCCGATCTTGCGGTCAAGCTCTACCGGAGGGCCTACGGCCTCACGCCGGATCCGCGTTTGCTCCTCGTGCTCGCTCATGTCCACGAGCAGGCCCTCGAGGATCTCCCCGGCGCCATCATCTACTATCAGCTCTACCTGGCGTCGCAGCCGAGCGACGCCGAAGTAGTGCGTGCGGAACTCGAGGCGGCGCAGCAACGAAGCGGCGAGGCTCATCTGCAGCTTTCGGTACGACCGTCCGGGCTCACGGTCCGACTCGGAGGCGAGCAGATCGACCTCTCTACCAAGGCCGGCAAGCTCTCCGTCGTACCGGGCACCCACCAGCTGGACGTGTTCGAAGCAGAACGGGTGCGACACTCTGAGCCCCTCGTTCTCGAGCCGGGGCTCAACCGCGTGCACGTCGAGCTACAAGAGACGGCTCCCCCGCCACCGGGGCCGCCGCGTACCCTGTCGTGGGCTCTCACGGGGGCCGCTCTCGGCACGGGTGTGGCGTGGGGTGCGCTCGCGACCTGGGCTCAGGCCGAGCAGGACCGCGATCTGGCCGGAGCTGCCGACGTCCTTCTCGGCATCGCCGCAACCTCCGCGGTGGGGGCGGTGGTGGCCTGGATCCTGGAGTGACTATGCGAAGGTTGATCTTAGGGGCGACCGTCCTTCTTTCCGGATGCTTGTTGACCGTGCCCGAAGAGGGTGCGGTGGGCGGTGACGGGACATGTCAGCCCTCGTCTACGTTTCAGACCTTGGGCGCGGATGTCTCCGTGTCCTCGTCCTATAGCAACCTGCCCGGCCAAAAGCGCTACGCCGTGGGTCGGTCCGTCGCTGCCTTCATCGCCGGCGACGGTGTCCACCTCATCGATGTCTCCTCCCCCCCGGAGGTGCGCCTGTTGACCGACGGCCCGGTCACCTTCTCCGGCTTTCAACCCCTCTTCGTCGAAGTGGTCGATGACGACGCGGTGGTGGTCGGAACCCTCCAGCCGGAGGACACTCTGGGTTGGTTCGTCCTTCGTGAGCCGGTGGGCGACGTCATCGTGCCGAAGCCTCTGGCCAACACGAGCGACTTTCTGGCCCATCTCTCCGTAGGCGCCGGGTGCTTCTATCTGGGGAGCTCCCGCGCCACCTACGCACTCGATCTAGAGGCGAGCGAAGAACCGATCCTCCTGCAGGGGGACTTGTCGCGGCTCGCGATGACTCCGGGCGGGAGGGGCGTGGCCACCTTCGATCTCGTGGAGAGTCTAGGGCCATCGGGGGGGTGCGCGCTTCGCAATCTCGGCAGCGCCGTATCTGGGGATCTCGTCGCCTCCCGGGCGGACCAGCTATGGACTCTTCGAGGGGATCGCTTCCTCCAGTTCACCGCCCAGGCCCAGCGCTACGAGGTCGACCTCAATCGTACGATCGCGGACCTCTACCCGTCCCAGCGCCTGGTCGTGGTGGGCGCCGATCGGGACGTTTTCGTCTTCGAAGACACGGATCCGGCTCTAGATCCCCGGCCTCTGAACCGTCTACCGCTCTTGGGGCAAGCGCTCGCCATCGGGCCGGTCGGAGGAGACGACGACTACGTCGCCGCCTTCGTAGCGCTTCCTGAGTTCGCGGGGCCGGGGCGGGTCGCCCTCGAGGTGGCTCGCCTCGACGCGGGGTGTCGGTGATCCGCCTTCGCCTCGAAGAGTTCGGGCGTCCCTCCCGGACCACCCGTCTCGAGCGCTTTCCCATCACCTTGGGGCGAGCACCGTCGAACGACCTCGTCCTCGATCGCCCCTTCGTGAGCGCCCGACACGGGGAGATGTTCTTCCAGGACGGTGAGCTTCACTACATCGATCTTGGCAGCACTAACGGTACGCGTGTGGTTCGCCACGGAGACGGGCGCGAGGGGCGCGTGCCCCCCCGAGAGCCGGTCGTAGCGGGGCGCGGCGACACGCTGGTGCTCGGTGCCGGTGACGCTCACTTGCGGATCGCGATCGAAGAGGTTCTCGGGGCAGAGGGGGTCGAGCGGTATGTGGCGCCTACTCTGGTGGTGGCTCGTCGCTCGTTGGCCACCGTCCCGACCGCCGCCGACCCCACCCTTCAGGCCGTAGCGAGCTTCGCTCAGCAGGCGGCCCGAGCCGAGGATCGGGCCGCTCTGGAGCGGCATCTGGTCGAGACCTGTCTGCGTGTCTTCGAGGGGGCGACGCACATCTCCGTCTTTCCCGCCGCGGCCGGCGACGCTGGTCATTCGACAAGTCCGGACGACATCGCGCTCGCCCGCGTCTACGGGCGAAGGGCCAAGAGCCCCGAGCCCGGGCCTCCGATGAGCGCCACCGCCCGCCGCGCCGTGGCCTCAGCAGAGGCGGTGCTGGTGGCTGACTCGGACCAAGCCTCCTCGGATGCGGTGAATCTGCAGGCGGCTTCGATCCGCTCGATGATGGCGGTCCCCATCTTCTCCGGGGAGGCGGCGCTGGTGCAGGTCGAAAATCGCGCCGAGCCGAACGCGTTCGCCGAGGTGGACCTGGAGCTGTTGATGCTCGTCGCGAGCTGCTTCGGCGCCCATCTCCATCGGCAGGCCAAGACCTCTCAGCTCGCCACCGACCACGCCCGACTCAAGGAGGCGACCCGAGTGGCGGCGGACCGCGAGCAAGCTCGCTTCTTTCGCGGCCTGGACCTCGATGCTTTCCTGAAGACCCTCAGCTCGGTAGCCACCAGTGACGCTACGATTCTCCTGACCGGAGAGACCGGCGCCGGAAAGGAGATGGTGGCTCGGCATATTCACAGCGTCAGCGCTCGCCGGCACCGGACCTTCTGGGCTGTGAACTGCGCTGCTCTCACTCCGCAGCTCCTAAACGACGAGCTCTTTGGGCATGTGAAGGGTGGCTTTACAGGGGCGGAGGCCGAGCGCCGTGGCCTCTTTGAGCTCGCGGACGGCGGGACGCTGCTCCTCGACGAGATTGGGGAGATGGAGCTCGAACTCCAGACCAAGCTCCTCCGAGTGCTCGAGACGGGAGAGATCTGGCCGATTGGCTCCGAGCGCCCGCGTCGGGTCCACCCCCGCATTCTCGCCGCCACCAATCTGGATCTATCTCGAGAGGTCCAGCAAGGTCGCTTTCGAGCGGACCTCTATTATCGTCTGGCTGTATTTCCCGCTCGGGTCCCAGCCCTTCGGGAGCGGCCTCGTGACATTGAGCCCCTGGCACGACACCTCCTTCAGGAGATTGGGGAGCGGCTCGGCCGGCGCGATCTGGATCTCTCGGACCTCGCCGGTCTCGCTCTTCAAGCCCATCGATGGCCGGGGAACGTGCGCGAGCTTCGGAACGAGCTGGAGCGCGCGGTCCTGCGTCTGCCCTGCGGCCGAGGTTGCCTCGAACCGGCCGATCTCGATCTGCGGAGCGAGGAGGTGGTGGAAGCGATGGGGGGGATTGGACACCACGGCGCGGTCATCGAAATCCCCCCGGGGGGGGCGCCCCTCGATGAGCTCGAGCGACAGATCTTCGAGCAGGTCCTGGAGATGCACGATGGACGTCAGAACCGGGCCGCGGAGGCGCTCGGTATGAAGTACACGACCTTCAGGTTTCGCGCCAAGAAGGTCGGCGCCCTCTGAGGCCGAGCCACGCCACCCCGAGCAGGAGCCAAAGCTCGAGCGCTCCTCCCCCGGTGGTTTGGCAGTTGTTCCCCACGAGGCTCCGCTCGGGATCCTCGGGCGCGATCTGACCCAAACAGACCCCAACTCGGCAGACCAGGTCGCCCGGACAGCTTCGGTCCTCGGAGCATCGAGCCGCGCAGACCCCCGTCGCCCCGTCGCCCACGCACGCTCCGGATGGGCAGTCGGCTCCGATGCGGCAGGCCTGCCCCGACGACGGCGGGACCGTGGGCGGAGGGCCCGCGTCGGGGGGAGACACGGGTGCGGCGCCTGCGTCCTCGCCGCCTTCCACACCCGCATCAGGGATTGGGTTTGCGGGTGCGGGCACGCAGGTGGGCTCCGCCCCGGTCCGGTCGCAGCGGGAGCCGACGGGGCAGTCCGCGTCGGTGGCGCACTCCGGTCGGCCCCCTCCGTCTCCGGGATACAGGGAGCAGATACCCGCGCGATCGTCGGCCGAGACCCTGAGGATGCCGCCTCGATAGGATGCTTCCATGAGGGCACCGTCTTCCCGCGAGTGACCGAGACCATAGAAGTGTCCACCCTCGTGGGCGATGATGGAGAACGTGTTGACGGTTCGGTTGCGGGGGTCCCCGGCCCCTTTGACCCAGCGAAAGTCCTGACCGTTCAGTTGAATATCGGCGTGGGCGATGCCCCCAGAGAGCCGGGAGCTCGTGGTCCCAATGGTGCCGCTGCCGCGTCTCCACCCTGATTCGACCCACCCGATAACGTGCTCACCGTCGACGCTGCCGGGACGAGTATCCGTCCGCCCCTGGTAGCGCGGCGCCAGACTCGTGCAGTCCGGTTGGGCCCACGCGTTCATGGCACGCGTCACTTCGAGCTCCGTGTCCGGACCGAGATCGTCCGAATCGACTCGGTGCAGAGCGTAGGTTACTTCCGGCGTGGCCCAGGTACACGCGGCTCCTCCGCATCGCCCGATGGGCTCGAAGGCCCAGCTCGCCTGGGGGAAGAAGCTGGCCACGACAAACGCGGAGAGGAAGGTACGGCGCCTCACTCGGACCGCCCCGAGCTCCGCTTGTCGAGGCTCCTGAGGGCCGACTCGAATCCCTCGAGAGAGCGCACCTCGACCCCGCCGTGCCGGAGGTCCAGCTCGCCGTCGACCACGCGGATGAGGGACACGGCTCCGAGGTCTCGGCGCAGCACCGGGCCCCCCTCCGTTTCCAGGACGGTTAACTTCCCCTGCGCCATCTGGTGGGTAAGCCACCGACCTTGAGGGTCCCGCTCGAGGAAGACGACCACCTCCTCGCCGAGGGTGTAGCGGGGGGCGCCGTCCACAACCCAACGGCTCCCGTCCGGGAGGACCCCTCCCTCCTCCCAGAGCTGAACAGCTCGGGGCCCATGACCGCGAAGCCAGGCCCGAATCTCGAGCTCGACCAGGGTCATGACGCGCAGGCCGTGGGAAGCCCGTCCGCGCTGAGGTTCGCCGGTCAGAGCGGGGTCCGGGAGAAGTCGATGGCCCACGGAGACCACGCGGGCGCGCACCACCCCTTCCGAGCTGACGGCGAGCTCGCTCATGGAGAGCTCAACGAAGGTGGTTCCGGTGGCGGCGGGAATGTGGCTGAAGAGGCCGAGCATCAGCCCGGCGCTGGACGGGAACGAACGCATGCCCGCCGGAAGAGCAAACGCGGGGCCGAGTCTTAAAGGGGCGAGACCCGGACGGAGGGCGTCGGCGAATACGACAGACTGCATCCCTCGATACAGCCCATGGTGTTTCAGTCTGCGGAGCGCCGGTGGCGCGCGACAGTCGGTGCTACACATCCTCTGGTCTCGAGGGCTTCGATGCGGAGCACCGTAGGGTTGGCGCGGGCCTTGCTCACGACCCGGGTTGGAGGATGGAGACATGACACTTTCGCCGTGCCCCAAAAACTTCAATTTCGGCTGGGACGTCGTCGCCGACCTGGGTCGAGCCGCGCAGGTGGCCACGATCTTCGTTCCCGAGGAGGGTTCCCCCCGTCGCATCACCTTTGCCCAAGTTCACGACCGCTCGTCCCGAGTGGCGCGCCTGTATCGTAGTCTGGGGCTCGAGGCTGGCGACCGAGTGGTCATGGTGCTTCCCCGCATTCCTGCTTTCTACGAGGTGATCGTCGGAGGGATAAAGGCGGGCGTAGTGTCGATGCCGGGGACCAACCTTTTGACGGCTCGAGACCTCAAGTATCGGGTGCAGCAGACCGGCGCCCGCGCGGCGGTGGTCACGGCGGGACACGCGGAGGCCATCGACGCCATCCTCGACGACTGTCCCACCCTCGAGCATCGCGTCCTCGTGGGTGGGACCCGGGAGGGGTGGACGAACTATGAGGAGGCCGTGGACGCCTCGAGCTATCTCACTCGCGAGGAGGCCCCCTCCACGGTCGCGACCGACCCCATGCTGCTCTACTTTACCAGCGGCACTACTTCTCATCCCAAGGCCGTGGTTCGCGACCACGCCTACGCCTGGGCGCATCGCCTCACCGGTCAGCACTGGATGGACCTTAGGGAGGGGGACGTTCATTGGACCTTGACCGACACCGGCTGGGCCAAAGCGGCGTGGGGGCTGCTCTTTCCCCAGTGGAGTCTGGGAGCCACGACGGTTCTGTACGAGAGCGCCCGCTTCGAGCCCGAGCGCTGCCTCCAGCTTATCGGAGAGCTGGGCGTGTCCACTTTCTGTGCCCCGCCCACCGTGTACCGGATGTTCGCTCAGATGGATCTGAGCACCTACGACCTCTCCAGTCTGCGCCGCAGCTTGGCCGCAGGGGAGCCGCTCAACCCCGAAGTCATCGCGGTATGGAAGAAAGCGACGGGGGCGGCCCCGGCGGATGGCTATGGTCAGACGGAGACCGTCAATCTCGTCGGAAATACGCCGGGCTTGCCGGTACGTCCGGGCTCGATGGGTAAGCCGATTCCCGGGCTCGACGTCGACATCGTGGATGAGGAAGGTGCGGTGTGCCCCCCCGACGAAGTCGGACAGATCGCGGTCCGGGTGCCTGACCTTTTGCCGTCCGAAGCCCCGCTGGAAACATGGCCGCCCGGTCTCTTTCGAGGCTACGAGCAAGACGGTCGCACCCTCACGGATAGTTTTCGTAATGGCTGGTACTATACCGGGGACACGGCCTGGAAGGATAAGGATGGCTACATATGGTTCGTTGGGCGCTCGGACGATGTGATCACCTCTGGCGCCTATCGCATCAGCCCCTTCGAGGTTGAGAGCGTGCTTCAGGAGCATCCGGCTGTGGCCGAGAGCGCGGTGGTAGCCAAACCGGATCCCATTCGCGGGCACATCGTCGTGGCGGTGGTCGTGGCCGCCCGGGATGCCACTCCCAGCGCGAGCCTAGGTCGAGAACTCCAAGACTTCTGCCGGGAGCAAACCGCGCCCTACAAGTATCCTCGCGAAGTACACTTCATGGACGAGCTGCCGAAGACCATCAGCGGGAAGATTCGTCGGGTGGAGCTTCGGGAGACTCTTGCAGAAGTTGATCCACGCTGAGCTGATGACGCCGGAGCAGCCGATAGATCGTACTTCTCGCCACTCCGAGGGCACGGGCTGCCGCCGCCACATTTCCGGCGTGTCGCCCTAGAGCCTCCTGAACCTCATCGAGGGCGAGAGGAGAGCTCTCCTCGGGGGCCTGGGCTTCGAAAGGAAGAGGGTTTACGTCGAGGGTGGGAAGGTCCTCGGCGGAGATTTCGTCGGCGTCGGTCAGCGCCATGGCCACCTGGAGCGCGTGCTTGAGCTGACGGATGTTCCCCGGCCAGCGCGCATCTTCGACGCGCCGCCGAGCGGCTGGGCTCAAGCGCAGACCGGGTCGGCCCTCGTCACCGCCCATCGAACTCAAGAGCACCTGCGCGAGCTCTACCCGATCCACGCGCTCCCGCAGTGGAGGTAGGGTGATGGAGGCGGCGCAGACGCGGTAGAAGAAGTCGATGCGTACGTCGCCCTCGTTGGCGCGTCGACGGAGATCTTGAGAGGTCGCGGCGATGATGCGCACGTTGGCTTGCCGGGAGTGACGCTCGCCGATGCGGGCATAGGTCCCGTCCTCTAAGAAGCGGAGCAACGTAAGTTGTACGTGGGCCGGCAGATCCGCAACCTCGTCCAAAAACAAGGTGCCTCCGTCGGCGGCTGCGAGCCATCCTTCTTGTCCTCGTAGAGCCGCTCCCGTGAAGGCGCCGGGGGCGTGCCCGAAGAGCTCACTCTCGACGATGCCCTCGGGGAGGGCGGCGCAGTTCAAAGCCACGAAGGGGCCCTCTCGCTGCGGGCTGCACCGATGAATGGCTCGAGCGAGGAGCTCCTTGCCGGTCCCCGTTTCGGCTAAGAGGGCGATGGGAAGAGAGGTCGAGGCCAGGCGGCGTGCCCGGTGGCAAGCCGCGCGCTGAGCCGGATCTGCTCCCTCGAGCGCGGTCAAGGGATCCGCGGCCGGGAGCCTCTGCGCGCCGTGAAACGAGCGCTGAGGAGGGCGACGTTCCGAATGAACGATGATTTCGAGAAGACGGCCCGAAGGATCGTGGAAGGGCTCCAGATGAAGCTCCAGCTCTGCGCTCTGTAAGGAGACTTGACCGTCGCGGATGGCCCTCTCGATCGGGACCCAGAGCGCGGCGAGGTCGCGCTGGGAGCCGTGGCGGGGCTCCCCGTCCAGGCCCAGGCGAAGCGTGCCTCGAGGACCGAACACGGCTGTGGTCCCTCGGAATCTACCCACGATGCGTTCGAGTTGAGACCAGCGGAGGAGATGATCTTCGGGGCCAGCCAGGGTTCGCATCTTCCGTTCCCACTGCGCCGCGGCGGTGGCTACGGCGCGCCACCCGTCGGGAGCTCGCCGATCTGCGATTGTGGTGGCGTCGATCACCCCTAGGCGGTCGCCGCCGAGGTCGTGGACGAGGGCCGCGTAGCAGGTGAAGTTATGAAAGGCTCGAGAGAAGTGGGCAGCTCCGTGCACGGTCATGGGCTGGCCCTCCACCAGCGCCGTGCCGATGGCGTTCGTGCCTTTGACTCCCTCATCCCACACGGAGCCGGTCACGATCCCTGCCTCTCGAGCCGCGTCGGAGATCGCGGCTCGGGCCGACTGATGCAACACCACCGCATCCCGGTCGGCGAAGAGAACGACGTGATCGCGGCGGCTCAGGGCGCGGTGGACGCTCTCGAGGGCCTCCGGCAGCAGGGGAAGCCATCGATCCAGGCGATCCGCCCGGTCCCGCACCTCGCCGCCTTCCAGAACATGGGGTTTGGCCTCGTGGGTGGGGTCGACGGCGCTACGGACTCTCTCCCAGCAGCGCCGGATGTTGGCGGGCAGATCCTCGGCCTGGCCTCGTTCCAGAAACCGCTGTTTGGCGCCCTCGGAGACCGGTTGAAGGCTGAGGACCGGGGACGCCATACCTCGAACCCTACCCGACCTATTCGGCCTCGTACACGACCCCGCCCCGGTTCGGACGCAGGCCCCTAGCCCTTGCTGGTCGTCAATCTCACTTTCAGAACTCACCCGCTCTCCGACCGCCCCTCGGATCGACCCGAATCCGGCTCGACTCCAAGGCGTACTGTTTTTAGTTGAGAACGATTATCAATATCGATAATGTTGTTGGCGAACGTTGAGAAGATTCGCAGATGCACGAGAGAGAACGCTTCGACACCCGCTTTCCCCCCGCTGCTTGGTGGGATCCCGACGCTCTCCATCGGGTGCCATCGGGGGGCGTCCTCAGCTGGCTCCTGCGCCAGCCGCTCCTCCTCATCGGGCTGGCGGCCATGTTGTGCCTTGCCGCGTTCCGCTCCCCCGCGCCGAGCGGAGAGGCGATGGATGACCTCGTGCCGAGATCGCACAGGGAGGCGACCCTGGACGAGGTGCAAGGCACGCTCGCCGGCTTGATGTTGGCTCAGGTTCGTCTCGAGCGAGCGGCCGAGGCCGAGCCAAATCCTGCCTTGGCCGCTCTGATCCTATCGGTGAGAGATCGCTACGTCTCAGAGATCGAAGCTCTCGCCCTCACCGCCGATGTGGCCCCCCACGACGGATGCACGTGGTCTCGAGACACAGGCACGAATTCATCCGGTCCTTGACCGTTTCACCCAAGATCTCACAAGAAGGTAACAAGAGCATCTCCTCACGGAGGAGCCCGTAACTCGTCTCGGATGCCTCCATAAGGCTCCCAACGCGCTTCGGCGCGGAGGAGACGAGACGATGAATCGTAACATTCGTTTAACAACTATATTCGGCCTCGGGCTTGGTTTGACCACCGTCCTCGCGTGCGGGGACGACGACGGAAGCAGCCCCGACGCGGGGGCCGTTCAGGACACCGGCGGCAGCACCACCCCCGACTCAGGCGTCGAGGCGGACGCCGGTGCGGCCGATACCGGAGCCGACACCGATGGAGGCGCGGCCGGCTCCACCTCTTTCACCCTCCGCATCGAGAATGTCTCAGGGGCCGGACCCTTGCCTGGACCCATTTCGCCGGGCGTGGCTCTAGCGCACACCGACCCAGCCCCACTCTTTACCGCGGGAGCACCCGACCGAAACGAGGGACTCGCGGCCATCGCTGAGGACGGCGACCCCTCGGCGCTCGCGGGTGCTGTGTCGGGGACGGTCGTCTTCAATACTCCTACCGGCGAGGCCATGCCGGGCCCGGCTTTTCCGGGCGGGGTCTACGAGGTCGAGGTCATGGCCGAGCCAGGTCAGTCCCTCAGCTTCGCCACCATGCTCGTCCAGACCAATGATGTCTTCTTGGCCCCCGGCGAAGCAGGTATCCCTCTCTTTGATAGTTCGGACGCTCCGCTTCCCGAGCGAGACGTGACGGCGATGGTGAGCCTTTGGGACGTGGGCTCCGAAGCGAACGAAACCCCCGGTGCGGGCCCCAATCAGGCTCCCCGCCAAGCTGGCCCGAACTCCGGGGCGGCCGAGGGGGTGGTCCGCCGCTTCGATGGACCGACCCACGCACTCCCTCTTCCCGCTTCCTTGATCGGCGTCGACGTCACCGAGGCGGCCGGGACCTTCACCGTCACTCTGACCAACACCGCTCCCACCACCGGGGTTCTGCTCTCCCCGTTCTCACCGGGCGTGTATGCCGTTCATCCGAGCAGCGCCTCGATCTTCGCCACGGGGAGCGCCGCTTCGCCGGGCACCGAACTCCTCGCCGAGGACGGAGACCCTGCAACTTGGGCGGCAGAGCTCCAGGCCATCCAAGGGGTGACGGCCGGGACCTTCGGGAGCGGTCCGGTCATGGGGGGAGATTCCGTCTCTTTCGACGCAACTCCCACTGCGGAAGCCCCGGTCCTGAGCTTCGCCACCATGGTCATCGCCACCAACGACGCCTTCTTCGCTCTCCCGCCGAGCGGAATCGCACTGCTGGACGGAAACGGAGCTCCCCGTCCCGCCGCCGAAGTCCAGGCCGAGATGCGTAGCCGGCTCGCTATCTGGGATGCCGGAACGGAGATCGATCAGATCCCCGGGGTAGGACCTGACCAGCCCCAGCGAGGTGGCGGCAACGTCGGGGCCGTTGATCCGAACCCTATGGTTCGGCGCCATGGTGACACCACCAACCTCTTCGCGAACCTGTCGACCATCCTGGATGTGACGGTCGTCAACGGGGCGGCCGCAGGGAGCTTCGACGTGACCATTCAGGCCACGGCCGAGGGCGTCGCCAACGGGTTCCCGATTCTCACCCCGGTGGCGTGGGCCGTGCATTCTGATGCGACCGGCTTCTTCACTCCCGGGATGCCGGCGTCGGCGCCGATCGAGGCGTTGGCCGAGGATGGTGATCCTTCCATGCTGGCTGCCGCGCTCGGGACCAATGCGGCGGTGGGCAGCAGCGGCGTACAGGGAAGCGCCCCCTTTATGCCCGGCGCCGCCGTTACCTTTAGCGTGTCCCCCACCATGGATGCGCCTTTCTTGAGTTTCGCCACCATGATCGTGCCCTCGAACGATCTCTTCTTGGCCTTTGGGCGGTCCGGAGTTCGACTCCTGGCTCAGGACGGCACGGCGCGTACGGACGCGGAGATTGCAACGGACATTGCGGCAGCGCTCGCCATTTGGGATGCCGGCACCGAGCAGAACCAGTCCGGGGCCGGAGGTGCAGACCAAGCACCTCGGCAGGCGGGCCCGAACACGGGCGAAGCCGAAGGGGACGGCAACGTTCGCGCCGTCCCAGATGGCGTCTGGACCTACCCGACGCCCTCGGAGTCGGTGCGCGTGACCATTCGTCCCACCAACTGAGGCTCTCCTCCGGTTTGAGCTAGATTGACTTCGTACGAAGATCTTCGTACGAAGTCGCCATGAGCTCGAGCCCACCTCCTACCCCGACCGAGCTCGCGATCCTGGGCGTACTCTGGGAGAGCGGGCCGTCTACGGTCCGCACCGTTCATGACCATCTCTCGAAGCGCGAGACGCTCGGCTACACGAGTGTGCTCAAGATGCTCCAGGTCATGCACAAGAAGGGCCTGGTAAAGCGGGACGAGAGTCAGCGGAGCCATATCTATCGAGCCGCGCGACCTGCGGCTCAAGTGCAGCGTCGACTCGTCAGCGATCTCATCAATCGGGCTTTCGCGGGTTCTGCAGCTGAACTGGCGGTCCGAGCTCTTTCGGCGCGACCGGTGCCCAAAGAGGAGTTGGCTCGAGTTCGCGCTTTCCTCGACCAGATCGATGACGGCGATGGCTGAGCCGTTGGATCACCTCGTCGTGCCTCTGGCCTTGGCGGTGCTGCATAGTCTTTGGCTCACGAGTCTTTGCGTGGCGCTGTTCGCCCTCGTCCGGCCCTGGTTGCGTACGCCCACGAGCGCCTACGCTGGAGCTCTACTCAGCCTCCTCGGATGTATGGCCGGATTCATTGGGGTCTTCATGGCGTCTGGGCGCGCTTCCCCGGCGGCGCTCCGGCTCGGCCCCGCCCCCGCGGTCTGGCTCGAGCTCGTGGCGGCCGGATGGAGCATCGGGGCACTCACCTGTGTGGCCCGGAGTGGAGCGGGCTGGCTTTGGCTTCGGTGGGTCGTCATCGAGGGAAGCTTGCCGGTGACCGTCGAGGTCGAGCGACTCTTCGAGCGTCTTCGGGTTCAGGCCGGAGTTCGTCCTCGCGTGCGGGTACGCGCGTCTTCGCGGATCTCGTCGCCGATGGCCGCCGGGCTATGGGCGCCCGTCGTCCTCTTGCCCGTCTCAATGCTCACGGGTTGGCCGGAGCCCGTTCTTCGCGCCGCCCTGGTCCACGAGCTTGCCCACCTTCGCCGGGGCGACCATCTGGCCGTCGTCGTCCAGATGGTCGGGCATTGGCTGCTGTTCTACCACCCTGCCTTTCGCTGGCTGTCGGCCGAGCTCCGGCGGCTCCGGGAGTATCGCTGCGACCAAGACTCGGTGCGCATCTTGGGAAGCAAACAACTCTATGTGCGCGCCTTAGTGGCGATGGAGGAGGCTCGACAGTCGAGCCTCGTCCCCGCCCTCACGATGCAAGGAGGAGACTTGATGACCCGTGTCGAGCACATCTTCGAAACCCCGTCCGGGACGCGCTCCCGGCTTCCCGCCCTCGCCACCTTGGCGGTCCTGGGGGCTGGGGCCTGGATCTATGTATCGGCCCTGACCCCTCGGGCTGAGGCGAGTCCACCCGTCCCGACCGAGCTTTCGATACCGTGGCTCCCAGAGTCTATCACTCGATGGCAGACCCTGATCTCGGCGTCGGCACAGACGCACCAGGTCCCCGCCGACGTCTTGGCCCTGGTCATGCTTATCGAGTCCCGCGGGCGACCGGAGGCGCGCAGTCCCGCTGGGGCCGAGGGGCTGATGCAGGTGATGCCTGAGACCGCGCTCAGGATTGCCGAGGCTCGAGGCCTTGATGGTTTTAACCCCGCTCACCTGTCGGATCCTGCGACTAACATCGATTTCGGAGCTTGGTACCTCCGGCAGCAATTCCTGACCTTCGCACCCTCGCGCGAGGCCGAAGGTATGCTTCTCGCCGTCTCCGCCTACAACGCGGGGCCCGAGGCCGTGGGCGCAGTCCTCCGAGGTCAGGGGGAGCTCTCCGCCGAGACCCGGCGATACCGCGAAATATTTCGCCAGCTTTGGTCTGAGCGCGCGCGAGAGACCTCCAGCCTACTCCCAGACTAACTCTCATTCGGAGGCCCCGGTGGCCCATCTGTGTGACCGTCGGCACTCTCGCGGCGCATCTAGCTATCTCGAAGCTCGCGATACCCTGAGAGCGTGCCCGCCTCAGACCAACTCTCGAAAATTTTCGTGAGACTTTGTCTGCCTCAGAACATTGTCATCGAGTGAAGGGCACAGCCCTTGACAACCACAGGTGAGTATCTGTCGGTTACACTCGAAGGAAGCTCGGGCAGTGAAGGTGGCGGACATAGCGCGGGTCTTGGGGTTCCTCGGGACTGCCACTTGTATTCTGCTCGGATGGGCCCTTCTGAACGGGTATCCTTTTGTCTATCCCGATACCCAGGGATACCTGGGCCTCGGGCAGACGGTCATGGGGGCGGCCGGTCTCCAGACCGCGGCCGAGTACCCCACCGCCGACGAACCAGCCGCTAGCGAGCAACAGGGCGGGGACAGGGGGGCTGTCGGGAGCTCGGATGCGGCGGAGGAGCGTCTCCACGTCTTTCGCCACTCCCTGTACTTTTCGGCCTTCTCGGCCCTCCCCTTTCCGTTTCGTCACCCCTGGACGGCGACCTGGGTGCAGGCGCTCGCCATCGTCGCGGTGCTGGCGCTGGCCTTTCGTACTCTAGGAGGAACGGTGGCGTCGGCGCCCTTCGTGGTCTTGATCTCGGCCCTGACCCTCATGACCCCGCTGGGTGTCTTCGGAGCGCTCGTGATGCCGGACGTCTGGGTGGGGATCATGGTGGTTTCAGCGGCATTGATGGTGGCTTTCGGAGATCGATTGGCCCCTTCGGGAATCCTTCTCGCCAGCACGACCGTAGGGCTCGGGGCGGTTTTTCACACGTCCCACTTCGCCGTGCTCGTACTCCTCTTCCTCTCCGCGGGCGCGCTCATGGTGCTCGGGCCTTGGCGTCAAGGGCTTCAGATCCATCGGAGAGGGGCCGGCGGGCTGGCGGTTCTCATCGGGCTCAGCCTCGGGGCCCTCGCCCTGCAGAACCGTGTCGTGGCTCGGACCTACGAGGCGCGCGTGGTTCGCCCGCCCCACCTCACGGCCCGGCTCATCGACGGAGGGGGGCCGGGGATGGACCTCATCGAGGCGAGGTGTCCGGAGATCGGCTTCACCGTGTGCAACTATCAACAGGGCCTGCCGGTAGAGTGGCGTCACTTTCTCTTCGTGTTCCCCATTAAGGAAGGCACTACGCCACCTGAGCTGGCCATCGCCTCCGAGGATATGGCCTTCGCGATCGCCACCTTCGCTCATGACCCGGCCGGGGTAGTGGGGCTCGCCATCGCGGCCACCCTCGAGCAGCTCACCCGATTCTCGTTCGAGACGGCGCCCATCCGAGAAGGGATTCGGGAGGCGACCGCGCTCGGCTCGTTCCCCCCTACTATGATCGCGGCCATTCGAGCCGGCGCGCTCTTCGAGCTCGATTGGCTGTACACGGTGTTGAGCCAGCTCGCCTACGCGGCGGTCCTCATCTCGGTCGTCCTTCTCGTCCTCGGGGGGGCGAAGCAGGGGCCCTTGGCAGACCGCCTCTCCCAGCCTGCGGTAAGAACCTTTGCTCTCTTCATCGTACTCGGTGTGGTGGGCAACGCTGCCGTGTGCGGTTTTCTCGCGTCCCCCTACGACCGCTTCCAAGCGCGCATCGTCTGGGTTCTGCCGGCGCTGGCCATGCTCATTGGCATTCCTCGGCAGGACCTCTCATCCACCCCTCACGGAGAACTCGAAAATGGCTGAAGCTCAGATTCTGTCTACGCCCGCGAACGCGGCCCGGTTCGGGGACTATCTCCGCATCGCTCGCTTCGACCATGCGACGAAGCATATCTTTATCATCCCCGGCCTCGTTCTGGCGTTGCTGCTCCGTCCCGAGGTCGCCTCCTTCGATCCGGCGAAGATCCTCGGGGGGTTCGCGGCGGCAGTACTTCTCGCCTCGGCCAACTATGTCATCAACGAATGGCTCGACCGGGAATTCGACCGCTACCACCCCGAGAAGTCTAAACGTGCGGCCGTGCAGAAGGAGATGTCCGGACGCATCGTGGTCGCCGAATACCTGCTCCTCGCCGCGGTAGGGCTCGGCCTCGCCTTCTCAGTGAACACAGTGTTTGGGGTTGTCGGAGGTCTGTTTCTCGTGTCCGGTCTCGCCTACAACGTGCCGCCGGTTCGCACCAAAGACCAGGTCTTCGTCGACGTCCTCACCGAGTCCATCAACAACCCCCTTCGTCTGACCATGGGATGGGTCATGGTCGATCCGACCTCTCTCCCTCCTGCGAGCATGCTGCTCGGCTATTGGTTTGGCGGGGCATTCCTGATGAACGCGAAGCGCCTCGCGGAGTTCCGCGACATCGTGGCTGAGCACGGGCAAGAGCAGCTCGCTCTCTACCGACGCTCCTTCAAGTATTACACTGAGCGCCGCTTGCTGGTAGCTACGCTCATGTATGCGCTGCTGAGCGCCTTCTTTACTGCCGTCTTCTTCGTCAAGTATCGCATCGAGTACATTCTCATGTTCCCGCCGCTGACCCTACTGTTCTGCGAGTACTTCATCCTTGCTCTCAAGCCCAACTCCGTGGCGAGAAAGCCCGAGCACCTATTCAAGGCGCGCCGGATGCTGATGTGGGTCGCGGTGATCGCAGGTCTTTTCCTCGTCGGGACCTTTGTTGACATGCCCGTCCTCGAGCGGCTCACCACCAAGCACTTCATCGAGCTCGGCGATCTCTAGGGAGAGCCCGGGATGGAGCTCGCCGCGTGGTCGTTCGGCGAAGAGGAAGCCTACCGAGGTAGGCGACGATGAGAGTCGCGAAGCGACGGCCGAGCGA
>JBCBRU010000018.1:0-32965 GCA_039819565.1 Myxococcota bacterium
GGTCATGTTCATGGTCCTGGCGAGCACGGCCGTGGGGTGCCTAAGCCTCGGCCTGTACGCGGCCCTCCGTCTCACCGACGCTGAACATGACCAGGAGCTGGTAGCGGACGGCGTCACGCGGGTCCGCGCCGGCCAGCACCTGCCCCGTCATCATCCCCGGCAGGGCCACGAGGCCCACCACGCTCGTCGAGTTGAGAATCGGGGTCATCCCCACGCGCACCGCCCGACCAAGTGGCTCGCGCAGCGCCTCCCACCGGGTGGCTCCCAGCGCAAGATCGGCTTCGATGGTCTCGCGGCCCAGGTCGGCCGCTTCGAGGAGGTTGTCGAGGGACAGGGAGAGACCGGTGAGGGTGTTGCCCAGGATCATTCCGAGGAGCGGGAGCGCGTAGCGCGGGGTGTACCAGGGCTCGAGATGAAGGAGGCCTCGCGACACCGTGAAGGTGGTCAGAAGTCCGACGAGCGTCAGCGTCACGAAGGCCCCCAGGGGGCCGCCGTCGAGCCATCGCTCGGGACGGGTCACGGCCTGGTGGGCCGCGGCGCCGATCATCACCGTCATCACCACAGCGATGGCCCACCCTGGCTCCGTACCGAGGACGTAGGCCAGGATTTGGCCGATGACGAAGAGCTGAACGGTGGCTCGGAGCGAGGCCCACAGCAGGCGGCGTTCGAGGTCCAGGCGAAGGGCGAGGCTGACCGCCGCCGCTACCGCCACCAAAACGAAGGCCGCCGCGAGCTCCACGTCTCCGATGGGTACGGGTCCGTTCACGAAGCTGAGGTCTCCATCCGAGGGGAAAGTCTGAGGGTTTTCGTCGGACCGTCCGGGACACCGCGCCCGTGGGACACCCACACCAAGGCCATGCCCGCCTGAAGGGCTCGAGCCACCGCCGCGAGGCTGGCCTGGGCCGTATCCTCATCGAGATGACTCACGGCCTCGTCGGCGAGGAGCACCTGCGGCCGAACCAGGAGCCCGCGGGCGAGCGCGACCCTCTGTCGCTGACCGGAGGACAGCTGGGCGACGGGGGCGGTCCACACCTCCCTCTCGAGCCCTAGGGCCTCGAGCCCGGCACGGGCCTCAGCCGCCGAGAAGGCGCGGTCCCGCGCCTTGAAGCCGTAGGGGCGAGCCATCGCCTCTTCAACGGTGCCGTGGCCAAGAGGGCTGCTCGGTGACATGTAAAGCACGTCGCGCCGCCATAGAGGCGCAGGAATCAACTTCGCGTCTCGACCCTGGAAGGTGAGCCGGTTCCATTCGGCCGGGGTGAGTCGAGCCAGGATCCGCAGGGCGGTGCTCTTGCCCGAGCCCGAAGGACCCTCTAGCCTCAGGATTTCCCCTGCGAAGAGCGAAAAATCGAGCGTGGCGAGAGGTCGAAGGCCCGCTCTCACTTCCAGACCACGGGCCTCGAGGAGTGAAATCCCCATCCGACGGAAGCGTGCCCGTTCCGCATCTTTCCGTCATGCCGCGGACGTCGGAAACAACCCGACCGTTCTGCGTGTCCATGGTCCGGAGCCGCCTCTTGCATTCGTTGGACGTCGCCTATCAACCTACACCGAAGGTCCGTGTCCTGGGCCCGAACGGTGCGTGTCTTCTGCTGCTTCTGGCCGCCGCCTGCGCTTCCAGCGGGCCTCCGCGGGTGGAGATGGAGCCCTTGGTGGTGCGCGCCGACGACGACCCGCTCACCGGTCTGGACAGCTACGACGCCGAGAAGCTCTTCGCCACCGCGGCCGAGGAGTTCGAGAAAGGCGCCTACGACCGCTCCGTGAAGATCTACGCAAAGCTGGTCGAAGAGTTCCCCGAGAGCGAGCTCGTCTCCAGCGCTCGCTACAACGCCGGTCTGGCCTTCGAAAAGCTGGAGGCTTGGGAGGAAGCGGTCGCGGAGTTCGCCGCCGTGGTGCGGGACTTTGCGGGCAGCGACCTTCATCGCGACGCTCACTTCAACCTCGCCCGAGCCTACGGGAAGGTGAAAAACTGGGCGGGCGTGGCTGACACCTTCTGGGCCGCCCGTCAGCTCCAACCACCCCTGGGACCTATGGATGAGCTCGAGGCGCGGGTGGGTATGGGGGTCGGGCTCTTCATGCAAGACGACTACGCGACCGCCGAGCGGGAGTTCATGCGGGCGCTTCGCTTCTATGACGAGCACGAACAGAAGGAGTTCTTGCCCGCGAAGTACTTCATCGGACAGGCGCGTTTCTATCTGGGGGAGATCGCGGCTCGAGCCTTCGAAGCCACGACCCTTTCGCCGCCGTCCGTCGGAGATGCTGAGACCTGGACCCAAATGATGGGGGACGATCTTCAGGCTAAGTGTCAACTCCTCCTTCGGGCTCAGTCGAACCTCATCCGGGCCATTCGAGTTGGTCACCGGGGCTGGGCCACCGCCGCCGGGTTTAGGATCGGTACCCTCTACGAGCGCCTCTTCGACGAGATGATGGACGTGCCGGTGCCTCCGGACCTCGAGCCGGACGTGGCCGAGGTCTATCGAGAGGAGCTTCGGGAGCGGGTAGGCGTGCTCGTCAAGAAGGCGATCCGGGTCTACGAGATGAACCGCGAGATGGCCGAGCGGGTGGGTGAGCAGAACGAGTGGGTGGAGAAGACGAGCTTGGCTCTCGAGCGAATGAAGCGGCTCTACCTTGCCAACGTTTCGGATACTTGACGTATCCACACCGGCGTCGAAGGTGCGTGGATTCCACAGGGTGTCGTGCTAGCGCTCGAGACGGAAGACGTCTCTCGATAGCGTCCCCGTAGGCCGCACTCCGTCAAGAATGAGTACTCATTCATTCTCAGGTTCCTAGATAGATAGAGAATGAGCGCTCACTCATTGCGCGCTGATTCGAGGCCTCCCATGCACAACTATCTCGACTGCCCTCTGCGTTCGTGTGTTGTTTCGGCGATGAGCATCCGAGACGATGAATTCAACGTGACCCTAGCCTCCCTCGAGTTGACAGACGGCTTGCGGACGCTTCGCGATCGTATCGAAGCGGTGCCAAAGCGCGTGAGGCTCGCGGGCCCCCCAGCGCTCGCGATCGAGGGGGAGGACTTCGGGGCCGCAGCCCGACAGCTCGCTCCGATGTACCGAAGTCTCGATTCGCTCTGGCCTGAGGACTGAGAGCTCAGGCCGTCCAGCGATCGATGGCGTCTCGGAGGAGGTCTAGGTTGAGCGGCTTATTGAGGTAGTCGTTCATCCCAGCCTCGAGGCAACGCTCCCGGGTCCCGGCCGTCTTGTCCGCCGTGAAGGCGACGATAGGGACGCTCGACGCTTCTCCTCCCAGGGCCCGAATCGCGCGGGTGGCCGCATAGCCGTCCATCTCCGGCATCATGCAGTCCATGAGGATCAGCGCATAGCGAGTCTGCTTCACGGCTTCGACTGCTTCTCGCCCGTCGTTCGTCACGTCTGCCTGAAAGCCGAGGCGGAGCAGGGCCCGCTCCGCCAGCTTCTGGTTGATCGGGTTGTCTTCCACGATCAGAAGACGCGTCGCGGCAGACGAAACGGACACAGGATCGCTCACGTCGGATCTGATTCGGGACTCCACCGCAACGGTTGAGGGGCCATCATCACAAAGTCGCTTGCGACCAAGACAGAGCGGCTCAGGCTGCGCCGTCGTAGTCTCGATCCGCCAAACCCGCAGCTCGGGCTGCGGTCGCGAAGGGGTCGTCGGAGGCGATGACCACCCGCGTAAGGCCGTGAGCGCCCAGGGCGCCGAGAACCGCCGCCGGCTCCGGCCCTTCGGGTCCGGGCGGACACTCGAAACGTCGCCAAGGTCGGCTCCCGAACGGTACCGCCCCCCCTACCCACCACTCGACCGGGGCGACCCCGGTGCCGCGGACCTGGGCCCAGATCCCGCTGCCGTCGAGCTCCGAGCGAAGGCGAGCGTCGTGAGCCATGAAGGCGTCTTCGTCCTCGGCTCGGGCCACGGTGACGAGCGGGCGACCGGCTCGAACCCTCAAAAAGAACCCCTCATTGATAGTGCGAGCTCGCTGTTCCCCCGGACCGAGCTCCACATGCACCCCTGCCGCGCGGAGTTTGGCCAAGCCCTTTCCGTCTACCCGTGGATCCGGGTCCACCAAAGCCACCACGCACCCCGTGACCCCGGCCGCGATCAGAGCGTTGGCGCACGGTGGAGTCTTACCGTAGTGCGCGCAAGGCTCGAGCGAGACGTAGGCGGTCGCGCCTTGGGCGCGTTCGGCGGCCTCGGCGAGGGCTACGACTTCCGCGTGAGGGCGACCGCCGGGCTGGGTGGCGCCCCGTCCCACTACCGTGCCCTCTCGTACGATCACGCACCCCACGGACGGATTCGGCCACACCCGACCGAGCCCGGCCTCGGCGAGCGCGAGGGCCTGGTCCATGAAGTCCACAGGGCGCAGTTGGTCCGAGCTTGCGAAACGAAGCAACCCGAGACAGGTTCCGCGGCCGTGCGCGTCGGGGTGAAGATCTGTGGCCTGACCCAGGTCCAGGACGTCGAAGCCGCTGTCGAAGCAGGGGTCGACGCGATCGGCTTTGTCTTCGACCGGGGACCCTGCCGGCTCGAACTCGAAGCTGCCCCCGAGCTCATGGCTCCAGCCCGCGGCACCGGCGTCAGCATGGTGGCGGTGGTCGGCGAGTTGCCGCTCGAAGCACGTCTATCCATCGGCAAGCTGGGCTTCGACCTCCTGCAGGTCGTCGACGGCGCCGCGCCTCGTGTCCCCGCCGAGCCGCCCCATCTGGTGGCGTTCTTCGACGACGACCAGCTGGTAGGCCGCGTGGCTCGCTTCCGAGCTGAGCACCCCTCCGGCGAGGCTCTCCCGGGCTCGTTGCTCGGGACGGTCAACGTGGATGGGCACGGTGGCGGAGGCACGGGAGTTCGCGCAGACTGGACGCGCGCCCAGGCGGTGGCCAAGTCAGGCCCCATCACGCTCTCGGGTGGTCTCCGCACCGACAATCTCGAGCACGCGCTCCGCACCGTGCGACCTCATGCCGTCGATGTGTCCTCAGGGGTCGAACGCGCCCCCGGTCGCAAGGACCCGGCTCGCATGCAGGCCTTCGTGGCCGAGGTCCGGCGGGTGGAGGCGCTCATTGCGGAGGCAGCGTGAGCCCCATCGAGCTCGTCGCCCTGGGGACTTCGAGTCAGGTCCCTACGCGTCAGCGTAACCACAACGGCTACCTTCTTCGCTTCGGGGACGTCGATTTTCTATTCGACCCTGGTGAAGGCACCCAGCGTCAACTCGCCCGGGCCCGGGTGGGAGTTGATAAGGTGCGTCGCGTCTTCCTCACCCACTTTCATGGGGACCACTCGCTCGGCCTGGCTGGCGTCATTCAGCTTCTGAGCGCCGCGGCTTCCGACCCGCCGGAGCCTGTACGCTTCCACTTCCCGGTGAGCGGTCGCAAGTTCTGGGAGCGTGCCCAGGAGGCGTCTATCTTTGAGATGCGCGCGGATCTTCGGGCGCAACCCGTGGTCGAAGAAGGCGAGCTCTTCGATGACGGCCGCTTTGCGGTCACCGCTCGGAAGCTCTCTCACGGGGTTCCGTGCTTCGGATACCGCCTCGAGGTACGCGACCCGGGTCAGGCGCCGTTCGTCTTCGCCTTTTCTATGGACACCCGGGTGTGCCCGGGGGCGAAAGCCCTCGCGGAGGGCGCCGACGTTCTCGTTTCGGAGTGCACCTATCTGTCTTCGGAGGCGCGGGAAGCACGCGAGCGGGGACACATGACGGCGGCTCATGCCGCGGAGCTGGCGATTCAGGCGGGGGTCAAACATCTGGTTTTGACCCACTTCTCCCAGCGCTATCCCGCCAATCGACCTTTCCTCGAGGAAGCGCGGGCGATCCATCCAAAGGTCACCGCCTTGGTGGACCTTAAGCGTTATGGTCTTCGCCCATGAAGGCCATCCACATCGATCCTGCGTCCGGCGGTCCACCGGAGGTCCTCGTCCTGGGCGACGCTCCCGACCCCGCGCCGGGACCGGGAGAGATCCTCGTGAGGGTAGAAGGGGCCGGCGTCAACCGCCCGGACGTGCTCCAGCGCCTGGGCCGTTACGCCCCCCCTGAGGGAGAGAGCCTCGTGCCTGGCCTGGAAATGGCCGGCGAGGTGATCGCGCGCGGAGAAGGTGCGTCCCGCTTCGAGGTGGGCGAGCGGATCTGCGGGCTCGTGGGCGGGGGAGGCTACGCGGAGCTCTGCGTCGCTCCTGAGGATCAGTGCCTCCCGATTCCGGCCGGCGTCACCCCTATGGAGGCCGGGGCCATCCCGGAGACTTGGTTCACGGTGTGGGCCAACGTCTTCGAGCACGGGGCACTCCAGCCGGGGGAGACCCTCCTCGTGCACGGAGGCTCGAGCGGTATCGGCCACGTCGCCCTTCAGCTCGCCGTGGCTCGTGGGGCTCGGGTCATCACCACGTCGAGCCAGCCCGACAAGCGTGCCTTCTGCGAGAGGCTCGGAGCGGAGCTGACCGTCGATTACCGCGAGGAAGACTTCGTCGCGCGCGTCCTCGAGCACACCGAAGGTCGAGGGGCCGACGTGGTGCTCGACATGGTGGGGGGGGACTATCTCCCTCGAAACCTGGAGGCGCTCGCTTTTCGCGGCCGCATCGTGAGCATCGCGACCCTCCGCGGCGCCACCGCGGAGCTTCCCATCCTGAAGCTCATGGCCAAGCAGGCGATCCTGACCGGGTCCTTTCTCCGTCGTCGGTCTCGGGCTGAGAAAGCGAGGCTGCGCCAAAGGGTCGAGGACGAGCTGTGGCCTCTTCTCGCGAAGGGGAGAGTTCGGCCTCACGTGGACCGAAGCTTCCCGCTGGCCGCGGCGGCCGACGCCCACCGCGTGATGGAGGCCGGAAGCTTCCTGGGTAAACTCGTCCTCGTACCCTAAGGGTCCGGTTCTACGGTTTGTGACGGGGACGTTGCAGTTGTGGAGCGCGGCCTCTCGCATGATGAGCCTGCTGTGTGGCTACCCGTTCTTCTTTCCGCCTTGTCCGCTTCGCCAGCCCTCGGCGAGGACGACTTTCGGCGAACGTCGATTCTCGACGAAGTAGGCAGCTCCACCGTTGGACTCGCCCTCATCACGAGCGGGGCGGTCTCGCTCGGGGCCTACCAGGCTGGCTTCCTCTACTTCACCGGCAATCGGAGTAAGCGCGTGGGCCTTCCCGCTCCCAAGCTCGTCACCGGGTCTTCGGCTGGGGCGGCCAACTCCCTGATCGCCGCCGTCGAAGGGTGTCAGCCTCCCAACGATGATCCAACTTCGAGTCTCGGGTGGAGAGTGTGGATCCCGGTGGGACTGGACGCTCTCTGGCGCCCCGAAGAGGCGTCGCCGACGGGGCTGCTTTCGAGTCGGGAGATGCGGAGGGCCTTCGGTGTCGTGTCGTCGGTCCTAGAGCAGGGGCTACCCTCTCAATGCGACTTCGTCCTCGGCATCACCGCCACGCGTCTCGACCCTCTTCAAGTGGCCCTCACCGAGGGACTGAGTGTTCCCCGCCAGGAGGAGAAGTTTGCGGTGCGGGTCCAGGGTCAGGGCTTGGGGGTTCCGAGCCGCGTGTCGAACTACATCGATCCCTATCGCGACGTTCCGCAGCCTCTCCTTCAATTCGGCACTGGGTTCGAGTCGGCGGACTATGAGGTGCTGAGCACCGCGCTCTTCGCCTCGGCTTCGTTCCCGATGGCCTTCACGCCTACCGAGATCGCTCACTGCCTGACCAAGCCTCCCGGAAACGCAGGTTTCATACCCGAGCTGCCCCTCGAGTGTGCTGGTCCGGTACGTCGGGACCCTTTCGTTGACGGTGGAATCCTCGACAACAGTCCGCTCCGACTGGCCTACGAACTCGCCCAGCGCGGGCTCCGGACAGATCGCAGAGGGCGGCCAGTATGGCGCGATCTGACGCGCTCCGTGATTCTCGAGCCCCGGCCCGAATTTGACCGCCTCATCTTCGCCTACATCGATCCTTGGACTCGGGCCTATCCCGACCTACCGGAAGAGGTGGAAGCGGAGCGGAGCGGCGAACTTGATACCATGCGCTACTCGCTGGGGCTCCTCGCTCAGCTGGCCGCTAGCGCCCGTCGAAAGGAGCTCTATACTCTCGCCGAGAGCCGGGACCGGATTCAAGGACGGCTGATCCTGAGCCGAGCCCACTTTCCTGCCGCGGGCGACCTCTTCTACGCCTTCTTCGGCTTCTTCGAGCGGGACTTTCGGATTTTCGATTTCTATCTAGGAATGTACGACGCCTACCTGGGGACACGGCGCATCGCACTGCCCGTGGCTCACGAGCCCTGGCGAACCAATGCCGATGGGAACATCCCCAGAGCCTGGCGCCCCTTCGTATGCCTCCTGTCCTGGTTCGAGCCGGGCCACGAAGCTCAGCGGGAGGCCTGCCAAGGACCGGAGCTGGCCAACTTTCGAATTCTCATTCAGCTCGCCCTCGAACGGCTCCACGACCACTGCCGACGCCTCCCCGCGGGTGCTCTTGATGGGTTCCCGCCGCACCCGCGATGTGCGGAGGCCATGCAGGGTAAGGCGTCCCCTCGCCTCGTTGAGGACGGCGGCGGAGCCCCATCGTCCTTGGCGAGCACGTTTGAGATACTGGATAGACTCGCGGATCTGGGTTTCGAGTTCAAAGACCTCGGCCTGAGCAAGGACCGGAGCTCGGAGATCCGCACTCGCCTGCGGCGACGCTTTGCCGAGATGGCTGACCGCCTCGACGCCGTGCAACCGCCGGAGGGCCTGCGTATCCTCGGCCGCATCGGGCGCGCCGCCGCCAACACCCTCCGCTACGAGTCGCCGCCTTGGATGGTGCCGATCCTCGTGGGAGGTCGCGCGATCGAGGCGGGCCTCCTGACGAGTCCTTTCGACGGTGCGCGGGATGTCCTCCGTTTGGGCCTCTCGCTTCAGCTTCGCAACTGGAGCACGCTGATTCTCCCCGGGCAGCCCTATCCAGGCCTTGCCGCGACGGTCGGGGTCGAGCTGATGTCTCCGCCTCTCACCGGCGCCGTCCTCCAGCCGGTACTCGGAGTGCGGGGAGGATACCAGCTGGGAAGCTTTGACGGCTTCGGCGGTAGCGAGTGCCGAGCCAACGAGAGCATCGCCGACAGTCGGGCTTGCAGTCAGGTCCTTCTCCAGACCTACCTGGCGCTCGGTCTGCTCGATCTGCTGCGCCTCCAGCTTACGCTCGATGTATTCCCGGAGCGGGGTTTTGGCGACGGCCTGGCCGAGCAGAATTTCGATCTCGACCTCGCGTGGGGGGTGACGCTGTTCTGATTTCGACGGAGAGGTTGAACCGGGCTGCGGCGACCGGTACGCGTCCGGGGGGAGTTGGACCCAGGCCCACCTTTCGAGCCGCCCGCTTGGGTTTGAAAACCTGCTTTTCGAAGGCGGATTACAATCTCCTCCGGGCCGTATTAGGCTGCCGAGGTGGTCCTTCCACGCTGGCTTCTCTCTGCCCCTCTCGTCTTCTCTCTAGGCTGCGCCGTCGATGTCGCCCCCCAGCCAATTCTGGCCACGGACGTCCTCGCGGCGGGCGCCGAGTGTCCCAACGGCGGCTTTCGAGTGCGCTCCGGCGTCGATGAAGACGGGAACGACATCCTCGATGAACAGGAGGCACCCGCTTCCGCCCCGGCCGTGTGCTTTCCCCCTCCGGCGGAGATGGTCATCGACTCCGAAGTCCTCTCCGCCGGTGGGGACTGTCCAAACGGTGGGGAGCGGGTCCATGTCGGGGTCGACACGGACGACGACGGCACCCTCGCGGCCGGTGAGATCCGAAGCTCCACGGACGTCTGCTTCCCGGACGCACCCGACCCCGCCCAAAACTTCATTGGTGCCGCCACGGGTGATGTCGTCCTTACGGTTCGGCGAGGAGCGAGCTCCGGCGAGCCGAATACCTTCGCCACTCTGGAGGCCGCCCTCGAGCATGTTCGCGCGCGTCGCCTGCTCGGAAGAGTCATCATCGAGATCACAGCGGGGGCCCCGTACGAGTTCACGGATGCGGTCATCCTCGATGTTCTCGATGGTATTCGAGTCGAGATACGTGGATCCTCCGCCGATGCCAGTCAGACCGTCCTGCGGTTCCCAGGCGACGCCTTCTTTCTGAATGCCGGCTACCGGATTGGTGCTATTCGCAACTTGACCGTCGAAACGACGGGCGACGACGGATCCTCCTTCGGCCTGGAGTTACGTCAGGGGAGCTCCGTGACGCTCGACAACGTCACCTTCAATAACTTTACATTCGGGATGGAGGCTCGGGGAGGAAGCGTCGCCGGTACTCGGGTCGACGTGACCTGTACGGGCGTGGGGTTCCGGACCGGGGTCTGGGCCAACGAAAATGGACGTATCGATCTCTCCGATTCGATGGTGACCAATTGCAACTTCGGATTCTACGCATCTAATGGGTCGACGGTCCGAGCCGACGGCGGGGTAGCCCGCAACTGCAACTTCGGCTTCCGGGCTGAGAACGGGAGCTTTCTCCAGGCCAACGGAAGCCGAGCCGAAGACAGCGGCTTCGATGGCTTCTCGGTCGTGAACAACTCCAGCATGCTGGCTGAGCAGTGGGGAAACTCCAACGGACCCGGGGGGGGCAACGTACGTTCTGATGTCTCGGTTCGCGATGGGTCGACGTTGAGGGTGGTCGATTCGGGCGCTTCCATGTGTGGTACCGTCACCTGCGACGTGGATTCGCAGGTTCGAGGCTGCGGAGAGCCGACCTGCAACGCCCCGATCGAGTGAGTATCGAGTGACCACACCTCCCGAGATCCTGCCGGGCACGGTCCTGGGCAAACGGTACCGCCTCGATGAGCGCATCGGTCGCGGCGGGATGGGCGAGGTCTGGCGCGCGTTCGACCGGACCCTGCGGACCGACGTGGCCGTCAAGCTGCTCCTCGTCCCCAGCTCGCCTCAAGATTTCGAAGAAGCCAAGGCTCGCTTCGACGTCGAGCAGCGCGCCCTCGTGAGCTTGCGTAGTCCCTACGTGGTGCGCATCCACGATCGCGGGCTGACCGAGCATGACCGCCCTTACTTCGTGATGGAGCTCCTGTCCGGTCGGTCGCTGCAGGACCATCTGGACCAGTGCGAGCGCCTCGAAGCGCTGGACGTCCTCGAGATTCTCGAGGACCTTGGTCGTGCCGTGCACGAGCCCCATCTCCAGGGCCTCGCCCACCGAGACATCAAGCCGGGCAACATCTTTCTTACGGAGTATCCCGGGCAGCGGCGCCTGGAAGTCAGGCTCCTTGATTTCGGTGTGGCTAAGTCGGTCGTAGGGGATGCCGATGAAGGCGCGGTGACGACGGACGGGATGATCGTGGGGACCCCTCACTACGTCGCTCCCGAGCAGATAGACGGGACCCCCACCTTACGCTCCGACATCTATTCGATCGGCATTGTGGCCTTTCGATGCCTCGCGGGGTTTCCCCCTTTCCGAGGTGATCAGCACGCCGTGCTCCGTCAGCACTTGGGGGCTTCGCCTCCCCCGCTGCCGCCGGAGGCAGAGGTGCCTGCCCCCCTCGAAAACCTCGTTCGAAGCATGCTCGAGAAGCGGCCGGAAGCCCGGCCCAGCGCGTCTGAGCTGGTGTCGGCAGTCATTCAGGTCAGAGCCAGCCTCTTCGATTCCGTGCCTCCGTCCTCGTCGGACCGCGCCCTGGCCCTAACCACCCCAAAAGGCATATTTACCTCTGATCCGGGTTTGGCTCCCAAGAGCGGACCCTCCGCTGAACCCATCACCGGCCACTTTGAGGACTCCGTGGTCCAGCCCCCGCGCCCTCGGCTTCAGTCCCGCAACGTGGTGCTCGCCCTGATCGCGATCGTCGGGGCCCTGCTGGTGGCCGGCGTGACGGTCTTGCTTTGGCCTCAGCCCCTCGAGACCGTCGTGCCGTTGGTCGCCGAGTCCCCGGTCGACCCGGCGGTTGGAGAGACCTCTCAGGAGGACGATGAGGACCGTCCGATGGACGATGAGGACCGTCCGATGGACGATGAAGACCGCGCAGACGCAGGTGGGGTGGAGGCGGTCGAGGCACCTCCAGATCCAGGTGGGCTCCAGCCGCCACCCGTGGACGAGATTGTTAAGCAGCCCGTGGTCGAAGACCCTCCGCCCTCTCCGCCGGGTGGCCCGAAGATCATCCATGACTCGCCCCGAACGGAGCCGGAGCCGCCGCCCCCGCCGATCATCGTGCGGCTGGGTATTCGTGCCGCCCCGGACGTCAGAATCCTCAAGCTCAGGGTAGACGGCATGAACTATTCTTCCCCACCGATCCTTCTGAGGCGGCCGAGCGGGTCCGAGGTGCTCATCGAGTATCTCGGTCCAGACAGCATCTGGCGCAAGAAGAGGGTGCAGGTCCCGGGCACCAAGAGCGTGATCACGCTGGAGTGAGGCTCATCGATGCGCTTTGAACGACAACTCTCCTTGCTGCTCACGGCTCTCTTCGCCAGCGCCTCCCTGACCGCCCAGGCGGCGGGGCCGTCCGCCTATGAGCGCGCGCTCGAGAAGGCGAAGCTGGCCGTCGAGGATCTCGAGATGGAGGAGGCGAGGGGGTGGCTCGACGTGGCCCTCACCACCTACGAAACGCCGGCCCAGCGAGGTCTTGCTCTCGACCTACTGGGCAGCCTCGAGGGCATCGAGACCAACTATGCGGCAGCGCTTCGTCACTTCGTGGCGGCCGCACGCCTCGGGGGCGCCGAGGCCGTGGGCAGTCGCGAGCATCCGCAGTCGGCGACGCGTTTGCTCGCGCGCTGCGCTGTCGCGTTGGTGGAGGGCGGGCTTCAAATCACCGAGGTGGAGGCGCAGCTCCGCGGCGAGAATGGGATAAAGTTCTCCGCTGATCTGAATGAAGGGCTGCGCAAGGTGCTCTTCGAAGAGACTTTCGTCTGTCCGAGGCTCGAGGCCTCCAAGCCCGTGGCGGCAGCGCCGCCGGCGGTCGAAGTAGTCAAACCCGAAACGAAACCTGAGCCGGTAGCTCAGCTTGCGGAAGACAAGGGTGGAGTTGTCCCCGAGCCGCCGCTGGTCACTTGGATTCTCGGCGGAGTGGCCCTGGCCGCCGTAGGCACGGGAGGGGTCCTGGCGGGCGTGGCCACCGCGGACGCCGACGGTCTCCGGGCTCAAAACTTCCAGCGGGACCTCGATTCGGTCGAGGACACGTATGCGGCAGCGAACGTCGCGTACGCCACAGCCGGAGTGGCAGCGCTGGGCGCCGTGCTCTTTTGGCTTCTCGATGGTGGCGACGACGCGCCCGCCGCGGAGGTCGACGTGGGCCCCGGCGCGGTCGTGGTCCGGTTCTGACCTTCGACGGGCGGGTCGAGTCGCGCGGAACGGTAGCCCTCGGACGGCGCCCACGTTGAACGCTTGCGCGTTCCTCAGATCAGACGAGCCTCTGGGCGACGGCGTGGAGCCATCCCCCCTCTGCGGAACCATCATCCGGTAGGACCCGTCCCTGGCGTGCGGCCTCCAGCAATCGGGACATGCCGAGAGAGCGAGAGGGTCTCTCGAGGAGGGTCTCGAGAATGACCGCATCCGCCTCCGCCTTTCCTTGAGCTTGGCGGGCGCGAACCCGAGCTTCGAAGTCCGGGTCCGGCGGGAAGGGACCCTCTGCCTCTCGGGGACCTCCCAGCCGGTCCAGGGCCTCGAGGACGGCCGCCTTGCGCGGTCCGTAAGGAAGGGCGCCGAGCTCCTCGGGAGAGAAGGGACGTCCAAACCAGATGTCTTGCTGTCCCATCCCCACGGGAAAGTCGATGCGTGTCTCGAGCGTCTCGTGGGGCAAACCACCCACGAAGCGCACGGGGACCACCGGGCTCCCGGTTTGGATGGCGAGGTCCAGGAAGGCTCCGCTCATGCGCTCGACCCTATGCACGGCTTGCTGAGCTCGTGTGCCCTCCACGTGCACCATGACCCCCTTCTGGTTGGCGGCGAGCTTGCCTCCGAGGTCCATGATGATGCCCGGCAGGCTCGCCTTGTCGTCTCGATCGAAGAAGGTAATCACCTCTGGATCCTCGACTCCGGGATAGGCGAAGCACTGGCGAATCAGGGTGCCGAGCCAGCTCTGCTCGTGCTCGATCTTGGCGATGGTGACGGTGGGGCACTCGATGAAGGCCGATGCCAAAATCGAGAACAGGAGGGACTCGACCATCGTCTGGTGGTTTCCGAGAAACAGCGTGGCCCTTCCGCGGAGCGCGGAAAACGCGGCCGGATCCTCCACCACGACTCTACGCACGAAGCGCTGAATGAGGCCGTAGTACACATCTTCGACCGGCCACCGCGACCGTCCAAACCACTGGCTCCAAAACGCCTCCACCGGCGACAGGTCCAGCTCCGACGGGGCCTCTGAGCGCACCGTGAGGTGGCCGTCTCCGACCGCCATGGACAAGCTGTCTTTCGTCAGAGGCAGCTTCTCGTCAAGATTCCGCGGGTGGAGGCCGTGGATTCGGCCTCGATGCTCGAGGGTGGCGATGCGCTCGGGATCCCGACTTCCGTAGACCGCTTCTACGGTACCTGGAAGCCAGTCCGATGCCGCCACGTCCGTCGGGTCGAGCCGGGTCGCGTCGGCCTCGAATGCGGATAGGCCCAATCCCGGCACGTAGGCTCCAGAAAGGAAGGCGCGCCGGTCCTCAGGGGCGGCCTCACCGAGACGCCCTTTGGGAAAGGTCGCCTCGGTGAGCTCTGCTTCAGCCCATACGCGACCCTCCGAGACCCACTGGAGTCGGAACCTTGGAAAGGCCGGCCCAGCGGGAAGCCCGAGGAACCGGGCTTCAACCCGCGTGGGTCCCGTGGGGGGGGATTCGAAGATCTCGAGGTATTCGACGCGGGCGGGGTACGCCACCCGATCGGCGCCGATCTCGGGGGACCATCGGTCCAGTCGCGGATGGGGAATGGCGTGGGTGCCCCCGTCGAGGAGCAAAGGAGCGACGGACCCTGGAGGAACCGGCACCGCAGCCTGCACGGAAGAAGGATCGAGGGTGGCGCTGGCGCCCTGCTCGCCGAGGCGCCAAGCGGTCATGACCTCGAAGGACGGTCCGTGAAACAACTCGCCGCTCGCGTAGGGGAGGGGCTGCGCCGGTCCAGACACCGGGGGCAGCGGCTCCGGCCGCGGCGTGGACTTGGCCACTCGGGCTTCCACCACGACCTCGTCGCGCTCGTCGACGAGGGTTAGCTGGTCACCCTCCCGGCGGCCGCGGAGCACCCGCGTTCGTTCCGTGAGCACCCAGCCTCGAAGGCGAACCCCTTCCAGCCGCACCGGTGGGCCACCGGCGAGCGTCGCCAGCCGGTCGACGAGGACCATCATCGGCACTGCCGGCACCGTCCACGTGGGGCGGTGATCCTGGAGCCAGGCGTCTGCGCCCTCGGGCTCGAAGCGAAACTCGGTCTCCCCCTCCTCGTCGTCGTGCGGGCCGTCCTCCGGACCTCGCGGCACCAGCTCGACCGAGAGGCCGGACGCCTCGTAGATCCGCTTGCCATCGACCCAGAGGCTTCCTCGGGCAAGGAAGCGCCGTCCGCGGGGGCCGACCGAGTCCTCGGTCAGCTCGAGCGTCACCTCCACTCGGTCGTTCTCGGGGACGACCTGCCCCCGATACTTCCAAGTCAGGGGGGCGTCCGCGGCGAGCACTTGGAAGCGCTGGTCGGCACCGGGGCCCGCCCGCAGCAAGGCGGCCGCTCGGAGCGCGTCGAGCATGGCCTCGATGCCGAGGGAGCCGGGCTGAACTGGGTCCTGGAAGAAATGAGCTGCAAAGAACCACTGGCCGGGGTCCACCCGCATGGCGCAGCGAATGGCTCCGAGCCCGGACTCTCCGCCCTCCGGCCACCAGCCCGTCACCTCATCAAGGAGGGCGAGCCGACCCGACGACAGCAGAGCAGCCCCCTCCAGCGCGTTCATGGGTTGCGCCGAGCTCGACGGCGCCTCGAGGCGAGCCCGGGTCTCGGGAGGGGTTGGCAAACCTGCCTGCGAGCGGAGCGACTCTCCGGGGAAGAAGCCGAACACCGTGTCCATATCGTAGACCGGACCGGCCGCCACCGAACACGACACGCGGAAGCCCACGATGATCATGCTTCCCGTCTTTGCCACCCGCTCCAGCTTCACCTTAGTGGTGAGGATTCCGTCTGCGCGGAGCACTTCACGATGGACGGTTCCGGTGCCGTCGAGATTGCGGAAGTAGAGATCCTCCTCGACCTGGAGGGTCGACCCGATGAAGCTCGCCAACCAACCGCACGGTTGAAGCGCGGCTTCGAGGAGCACGGAGAAGGGCATGCTCCCGGTTCCCGAGTCGGTGAAGTACCAGGCGTCGGAGGGGACGTCATACTCGACCTCGATCTCAGCTCCCGGGCTGAAAGCGCCCATGGCCTCTTCGGGGGCGGCCACGACTCGGCTCATGAAGTGGTACGGCGGGCCCGGCAGTCGCGGCACCTTCCGGTGGTTGTCGAATCGACCGTACATCGACCCGAAGGCCCGGGTGGGCCGGCCCCACGCGCACGCGAGCATGGCATCGAGGCCGAGCTCGACGCCCCCGGCGGCGACGGCGGGACGTCCTCCCGGAGCGGGAGCTCGCGCCAGCTCGCCCGCTCCGACCCGGTCCAGCGGCCAGTCGGGGATGAGGCGGAGGGCCATCCGTTGGGCGTGGAAGGCTTTGAGGCCGTCCACGGTGCACAAGAGATCCGCCACGAGCCGGGGCTCATCTCCGTCGATGACCTCATGCACAAAGATCTCGTAGATGAGGTCCTTTGAGGTTGGGGTGACTTGGCCTCGGCAGCGAAGGCGGTAGGTCTCCTCGGGAACCGGCTCGAAGCGCCAGCCGTCCTCGGCCAAGGTATAGCCGAGGCCGGCCAGATAGAAGGCCATGGTCTGCAGGCAACCCTCGAACATGAGCGTGCCCGGCATGCAGGGGTCGTTCTTGAAGTGCCCCTCGAAGAACCAGTCGTCGGGACGGATGCTTCGGTGGGCTTTGAGGTAGCCCCGGCCCCACGGCCCTCCGCTGGGTTCAAAGACGTCGACAGTGTCGAAGAAGACCATCTTGCCCCCCGAGATGCGGGGGGTGGCGGTATGCGTGGCCAGGCGGCCGTAGGCGGGGCCAAAGCAGGCCCTCCCGTCCCCGGAAGCGAAGGCTGTGACGTCCGCGGCCGAGAAGCTCCGCTTGACTGCGTCGAGAGGGACCCGCGGCGGATCGGTGCGACCTTCTTCCTCCGGCGGCTCCTTCACTGGATCCCAGAGGATCCCTCCTGAGTTCGCGAGCTCCTCGTCGGTAAAGAAGCCAGCCTGCCCCCCCCGAACGCTGATTCGGCGTTCGTTCGCGATCCAGCCATCGTAGTGGAAAAAGAAAATGCGGACCGGTCCCTGCTCGGCGTGTCCGTCGACGTGAATCTCGTACTCGAGAGTGTCGCCGGGGACGGGGAGTCCCCCGTGGTAGGTCAGATCGCAACCCAGGAGCCGATAGATGCGCTCCCCGCGGTTCTCGTAGTCGCAGCCCAACCACGAGATCAGCATGAGGTCTGCCTGACCCGACTCGATCATGATCCCGGCCGGCATGTGCCCCTCATAGAGGTACCAGGCGTCTTCGGTGATGTCGGTCTCGGTCCAGATGACGCCGGTGGTCATGGACCCTTTCTCGGCGTCGAGCCCCGTCACCCGATCGGCGAGGAGAAGAGGAGGCTCGGGCATTCGCACCTGCCGTGGATGGTCGTCCTGAACCTTGAACTCGGATCCAAAGATTTCGGAGATACGTCCCGAGGCGTGAACCTTAAGAGCCTCCCGGTCGAAGCTTGGCCCTGATGGAGCTAAGCGACGAGGCGTCGGGCTGGGCTTCGGACGCAGGTCGATACGCTCGAGGGCGCGTGAAGCTGACCGCGGCGCCTTGGCCTCCGGAGCCGGCGCCTTCGCAGGGACGGACGGGGAGGACGCGGGGGGGGGCGACGCCACTGGGGGCAACCGCGGCCCCGCGGTGGGCGCTCCTTCGTCGGGTCGAGCGATCTGTGTCCTGGGGGCGGAGACGTTCGCGGGCATCGGCTCGGGCGCGACTCGGCTCTGGGGGCGGAGAGGTTGAGGGCTAAACGGAGGGGGAGGGGCAGTCTCCAGAACCGGCATCACGGGCAGGAAGGCTCCGCTTCGTGCTGCCGAGGCGAGCACCTCGAGGGCCCGACCTGCGATCTCCAAGTAGTGCTTCTGGAGCTCTGATTGCCGGGCGATGTGGCTGCGGTGGACCTCTTCCACTTTTAGCACGTGGTGGCCGAGCGCTCGGGCGTGAAGGCCATCTTGCGGCAACTCGGGGGCCAACCGATTCGACGGAGCTTCCACCGGTCGGTCAGGACGGTGCGAAGCTGCGACCTGAAGCCCCTCACCACCCGGGCGCCAGCGCGGGGGGCTGCGCCTTGGGGCCGAGCGAATCGCCGGAAGGGAGGGAGCCGCGACCATGCGGCGGGAGGGCGAGGTTCCGGGCGGGGGGGCGTCGTCGGTCATGACGGGAGAGTTCCTAGGGTTGGGCGTGGGCAAGACACGCTGCGGATGAGACCGGTGGCAGAGCACGGGGCCTCGTGGAGACTTCGAGGGCGCCACCTCCGGAGTGACGTGGACAGATGAATGGGGACGGCTTCCCAGAGCTTCGGCGATCGCCTCGCTGAGATCGACGGAGCCGAGACTGAGAAAGGTACGGGCACCGCGATCGTGAGCATCCTGGACGGTGTGAGGGAGATCGATCCACGGGCTCAGTAGCCCACCGGCAACGTCGGGAACCCGAAACGGGCCCACGGGACGGGCGTGAGCTGCTCCCAGACGTGCTGCCGTGCGCTGAACAGCGGCGGGCTCGCCGACGATGAGGCTTCGCTCCTCTTGAAGTCGTATCGCCAGGTGCGCGTGCCTTTCCTCGTCGAGGGCGGCCGCTACGGCTTCGAGTGGGCCCTCGACCAGCCAGGCCGCTCCCTCCGGGCAGACGGGATCCTCGGCGGCTGGAGGAGGAGGCCACGGCCAACGAAGGAGCTCGGCGTGGGCAAAGTTCCAACGCTCGAGGCGAGCGATCCACAAACGCTCCAGGAGCTCCTTGGCGGCGAGCGGATCCCCGCGCCCATCGTCCGCCAGGAGGGTTCGCCTCAGGGCGGGTAGGTTTTCGGAGTCCAGCCCGAACGCGATGTCGGGCCATCTTCGGGCAAACGCGCGCAGGCCTTCGATCGGGTTCGGCTCGAGTCCGGGACGCAGCGTGGCCACCCGGAGGTCCACTCTCGAATCCGGGGCACCGATGTCGAAGGGGGGCTCGTCCGGAGAACGAGCCACTCCGGCGCTTCGGATCTCGACGGAAGGAAAGCGAGCTCGACCCGAGAGAGCGCTGCGGACGCTGATCACGGTCGGTTCGAGTTCGAGATCGAGGTCTCCGCCGGGCCTGCGGCGCTGAGCGTAGGCAAGGATTCTTGCCCCCGCCTCGAGGAGAGGGGACGCCGCGTGGGAGGTGCCGAAGCGCGCGTCGATCGCCCTCGGGGCCACGGGGGCGTCCACCGGGCCGGGTGATAGTGTGGCCAGGACCTGGGTGTTCGGAGGGGCTTGCTTGGGTCGGGTGAGCAGGAGCACGGCCGCTCCGTCCCCCGGGGTGACGCGGATCCCCAGCTCCGCCAAGGCCGTGGCGTGAACCGGTTCGGCCGAAAAATCCACCGCCGCGACCAACGCATAGTCAATCTCCCCGGCTTCGAGGGCTCTTCGGGCTAGCGCGAGCGCCACCAACCCCGACCCTTCCTCCGCAGAAACGGTGAAGCTGGGCCCACCGAGGTCGAGGAGGCTGCTCAGCCGGTTGGCGGGCATGTTGGGCATCGTCCCCACGACCGCTGCTGCGGTCAGGGCCGGGGCCAGGAGATCTCGCCGCGAATCCTCCTCGGGGAGTCGCCATCGCGCTCCCCATCGGGCCACTTCGGGGTCGCATCCCATGCCGACGTACACGCCCGTCGTGGTGCCCGCCAGCGAGAAGGGAAGGCCCTCCGTCACGTCTTGAACCGCGGCCACGAGCGCCTTCTGCTGCGCGAGGGTGACCTCGAGGTCCTTGGGGGGAAAGCGCAAGCCGGCCAACCGGAGCTCGAGCGATTCGCTCTCAGGCTGGGGTTCGAGAGGGCGAGGAGAGAGAAACGCGTCGAGCACGTCGTGGGTGCTATCCGCGGGGCCGGCTCGGAGACCCACGGCCAAGACGGACGCTGACTCCGAGCGACGAGCCACGGCTCGAGGATAGGAAGCGTTAGCCGTCTCGGTCGGGGCTTCCACGAGTAAGTGGGCGTCGTTGCCGCCAAAGCCAAAGGCGCTCAGGCACGCGCGCCGAGGCCCATCAAAGGATTCGGCGTCGGTGAGGAGTCGAAGGGTCGTGGTTTCCTCGAAAAGAAGGTGACCGCGGTCCACGGGGCGAGTCGGCGGGCGCTGTCCGCGTCGAAACCCCTCCAGAATCTTGGTGAGTCCGGCGATGCCCGCCGCGGTAATGGGATGGCCGAAGTTGGACTTGACCGACCCCACCGGCAAGCCCCGGCGGCCCCCATAGACTTCGAGGAGGCTACGCAGCTCGGTGCCGTCTCCCACCGGAGTCCCGGTGGCGTGACACTCTGCCAGGCCAATGTCGGCCGGAGTCAGACCCGAGCCGTGAAATGCGGCCTGCATCGAGCGCACCTGACCGCTCGAGCTGGGAGCGAGGAGGCCCCGACCTCGGCCGTCATTCGCGAGCCCTACTCCGCGAATCACGCCATGAATGGACATCTTTTGTGCGAGCGCATCCTCGTACCGACACAGAGCCACGAAGCCGGCGCCTTCTGCCGGGACGAGACCATCTGCATCGGCGTGAAAGGGGCGGCTTTGACCGGTGGGAGACAGCGCATCGAGGGCCGTGAAACCGATATGGATGAAGAGGTCGTCAGCTCGATTGACCGCTCCGGCGAGGACGATGTCGGCGCTGTCATCGTGGAGAAGGTCGCAAGCAAGTTTTATCGCGTAAAGAGAGCTTGCGCATGCCGCGTCGAGGGAGAAGGCGGGCCCATCCAGACCCAGAGCTTCCCCCAAGAGGAGAGCCGGAAGCCCCGACATGAACCGATTCCGGGGATCGACGGGCCCCGGATGGGTTCCCCACACCTTCTCCGCATATTGAGACAACGCGTTGCTCGGAAACGAGAGGAGCCCCATCACGGCCGCCGTTCGGCCGGTGGGGCGACCCGCATCCTCGAGCGCACCCCGGCCCAGCTCGAGCGCCCACAGGAACGAGGGGTCGAGATCCCGCAGGTCGTCCCCGGGGACCTCGAAGCGGTTTGGATCGAAGCGACGCTCGAAATCCGTCACGTAGCCCCCCCGGGCGGAGCGGGCCTTGTCGGGCCCTCCCCGTCCCTCCGCCAGCACGCGCTCCATCGGAACTCGCCAGCGCTCGGAGGGAACCTCGCGGATCGTGGTCCGTCCGGAGAAGACGACGTCCCCGAGTGCCTCCGGCGAGCTCGCGCCGGGGAAGAGAACGTCGCGTCCTACGATGGCGATGGGGGAGAAGCTCACGTTCTTGGATCCTCCTCAGAGGCTCGCGCTAGGCGCGAGGTCTCCAGTTGGGCCGGCGGGTCGTCTCGACCCCTTCGAGGATGGCCGTGGTGCGGCCGTCGGCGTCAGCAATGACGACGTCATGTCGGACCTGGTCCGCGCTCCGCTCTCGAGTGACCGACCATGCAGGCCCAGCCCCGCGGGCGGCCCCGAGATCCACGGACAGGCGTTCGATGCGGGTCGGGAGGCTCGCCCCGTCGATCAGCCGCTCCGTGACGAGAACCGCGAGTTGAAGAGCACCGTCGAGCTTCGCTGGATCCGTGCGGAGATCTCGTGGGCGCCATCCGAGGCTGTTCGCGTCGGCAAGAGTTCCGGCCGCTCCGGCTTCACCAAGACCCTCGAGGGGATTCAGGGCCTGAAATCTCGGCCCGTGAAACAGCACGCCCCCGTAGGGACGGGCGGCGGCGGGGGAGGCGAGGTCGTAGGGGCGGGCAGCGGCCGCGGGGAGAGTATCGAGGGCTCGACCTCGGGCCGTGTATCGCGACCGCCCGTCGGTATCCCGAAGGGCGAGAGCGAAGCCTTCGGCCTCGCGGGTGACTTCGACGGTGAGGTCCAGGGTGGCGTTGGGCCAACCTTCGACGGCCAACCCTCTTTGCACGCGTAGACTCTCCAGGGCGAGATGCCGAGCCCCGGGGAGGGCTCCCGAGAGAGCCCCGAGCATCCACTCTGCGACCAAGACGACAGGGACCACCGGCGGGCCCTCAACGGCGTGATCGATGAGTTCCGGATAGCGTTCGGCGTCGACCGATACATGGAGGGACCACGTTGGGGGCTCAGCTCCGGGCAGCAACGGTCCGGAACCCGGGGCGCCACCGAGGACCATGCGGGTGCCGGTGGACGTGAGCTCCTGGGTCATCCAGCGCGCGCCTTCTTCGAGCCCGATGAGGGGCACCCCAGCCCCTTCGAAACGGGCTTCGAGGGCGGGCGAGACCATGCCCCCTCTCCATGGTCCCCAGGCGAGGCTCTTGACGACAAGCCCGGGGCGTTGTGCCTCCATCCACGATGCGAAGGCATCGAGAGCAGCGTTGGCCATAGCGTAATCCACCTGGCCGACGTTGCCGGCGAATGCCGCCACGGAGGAGAATAGCAAGCAAGCCTTCAAGGGGTCTTGGGCCGTGACTTCCTGCAGGGCCAGGAATCCGTCGATCTTCGTTCCCGCCACCATGTCGAACTGGGCATCCGTCTTGTCTAGGATGCGCTTGTCCTGAATGACGCCAGCCGCGTGAATGAGGGCTGAAATCGGTCCCCAAGAGCTGCGGACCTGGCCGAGGGCCGTGGCCAGGCCGTTCGCATCGGTGACGTCGACAGGGACATAGGTGGCCTCGGACCCAGCGGCGGCGAGGGCAGCGAGGGTCCCTTGAATCTCCCGCGAGGCGAGGATTCGACGCGTGGTCCGCCCAATGAGAGCAGGGTTGGGGGCTTCACCGCGAGCGCGGCTGGCTTCGAGCAGGGCGCGCTTGAGCTCCCCCTCGGTGGTGGCTGACGCCGCTTCCGGTGGCTCCGCTTCCAGAGGGGTCCGCCCGAGGAGTACGAAACGCAAGGGAGTTTGCCGCGCCATCTCCAGAAGACAACCTGCGGTTACGCCCCGCGCGCCGCCACTGGCCACCACGACGTCGCCGGACGCGAGGGGAAACTCACGGACGGCGGTCGTCGCGGAGGGGATAGCCGCGACGGACAGACGCTGACGTCCGTCGAATCCGACCTCCTTTTCGAGACCTCCGGACTCGAGCTCTCCGATCAGCCGCGCCGCGACCTGTTGCGGGTCTCGATGCGTGTCCGGCAGATCCATGGCGAATGCGATGGCTTCAGGAGCCTCCAGAGCCGCCGTCTTGATGAGGGCGGCGAGGCCCGCCAGCGGGGCTCGCTCCAACGTAGGGGGGGCTTCGAGAGCGAAGCGCCCGCCCGTGGCTTGGACCGAGACGATGAGGGCGGGGCCTCCGGACAGTACTCGCGGGGCGCCGCGGAGGGTCTGGAAGGCCGACCTCAGCACGTTCGTGGCCTCTCGTGCGCTTCGCACTTCGGCCAATCCGTGAAGAAGAATGACTCCGTCGTCGGCCGCCTCGACGCGGTCCGTGGCTCGGGCGGGATATCCGCGGGTAACCAGTGCGGTTGCTACGGCTGCGCGGTGAGCCGGCGTCGCCCCGGTGACCGCGATCGAGGTTAGAGATCCAGGTCGGACTCGGGCCAGTCCGGTGGCGGGCGCGGGGACGATGGTGGCGACGAAGCGATGCTCGTGACCTGGTGGCCCCGCTCCGGGGCTTGCATCTAACGCGGGGAGGCCCTCACCGTCGTGGCTTTCGCCTTGAAGGCTCTCCTTGAGTTGCTGGGCGACGTCGCCGAGGGTTTCGAGAGCTCCGAGGGTGGCCGCATCGAGCTCGGGGAGCTCGGGAACGACTTTCTTGACCATAGAGAGAATCTCGACCCGCTTGATGGAGTCGATGCCAAGGTCGGCCTCAAGGGCCATGTCGGGCTGGAGGACGTCCTCAGGATAGCCGGTGGCTTCGGCTACGACGGCGCGGAGCTTGGCGTCGAGCTCCTCGCCGCCCACGCTCGAGGGGGCGGTAGGCGCAGGCGAGGGCGCCGCAGCCGGAGCTGCGGTAGCCTGGGGTACGGCTTTCGCAGCCGGGGTTGCGGTAGCCTGGGGAGGGGGAGCAGGAGGGGCGCCCATGCTCTCCTTGAGATGCTGAGCGACGTCGCCGAGGGTCTCGAGGGCTCCGAGGGTAGCCGCGTCGAGCTCGGGGAGCTCCGGGACGGCCTTCTTGACCATAGAGAGGATCTCGACCCGCTTGATGGAGTCGATACCGAGGTCGGCCTCGAGGGCCATGTCGGGCTGGAGGACATCCTCGGGATAGCCGGTGGCCTCGGCGACGACGGCACGGAGTTTGGTGTCGAGCTCTTCGCTCCCTACGCCCGAAGGGGCCACCGGTGCTGCCGGCGCGGGTGGCGCCGCCGGAACGGCGGCGGTCTGGGTCACGGCGGCGGGAGGGGCGCCCATGCTCTCCTTGAGGTGCTGAGCGACGTCGCCGAGGGTCTCGAGAGCTCCGAGGGTGGCCGCATCGAGTTCCGGGAGCTCGGGGACGGCCTTCTTGACCATGGAGAGGATCTCGACCCGCTTGATGGAGTCGATGCCGAGGTCAGCCTCGAGGGCCATGTCGGGCTGGAGGACATCCTCGGGATAGCCGGTGGCCTCGGCCACGACGGCGCGGAGCTTGGCGTCGAGCTCTTCGCCTCCCCGGCCCGAGGGTGCGGGGGCGGCTGAGGAGGCCACCGGCGGGGGAGCAGCTGGCGAGACCCCGGGCGTACGGGGCGCCCCCGCGGAGGGGAGCGCCGGAGCCTTCGGAGGCGCTGGAGCTCGGGCGATCACGGGTGCCACCTCGGCCGGCAGGGCGGGGCGCGCCGGGGCTCCGCCGCCCGCTTCGAGACGAGGCGCCTCAGGGGAGGGAGCGATCAGGGCCGGCAGAGCTTCGATCCCCCCGCGGCCGTGCCCGTTTCCGTTTCCGTTTCCGTTGCGGAGCGCCTCAGGTTCGTTGAACGCAGCGCTCGGCGGAGCCACGGATCTCGAAAAGGAGGTCGCAGGAGAGCTTTCGGTCGCGACCGGCGAACCAGTGAGCTGCTCGAGGGTGCGGAGGCTGCTCTCTGCGGTTCTGAGATAAGCCACATGACTCTCCGCCATCGCCTCCTGATACGCGGCTTGGGCGCGCGCCATGCTGCTCTGCGCGTGTTGCCAAGCTTCGAGCCAGGCGCTGTCGGTGGGAGGAGGCGGAGTAGGATCTTTTTTCGACATGGCTTTCGTGGAGGGACGGCTTCCGTTCGACGTCGGGGCCGAAGTCAGGCGGTTCGTGGGGACTGAAGTTCCCTCGGACACGCGGCCGGAGCCGTTCGCAGGGGCCGGTTTCGGCGGCGGGGTGGGCTTCGCGAGCGGCTGGCGAGGAGTCGACATCGCCGACGTCGGCTCGGCGGGGGTGCGGGGAGCCGCGATGGCCTTCGGCGCACGGGACGGGCCTTTATTGGGTGGAAGCCCGGCGGGCTCGACGGCCGGTGCCGGGGACCGCTCCGGATTGGGACCGGGCCGACCCGCAGCGCCCTCTTTGGGAGGGTAGGGCTTGTTGTAGTTGGTGCCGCTGATCGAAACGGCGAGTTTGGGCTTCTTGGCTCGAGCTGGATCCACCGGCGCGTCGTATTCCGCGAGCCACGCGTCCAGACGTACCGCTACGCCAGCCGCGGCGAGCTGGGCGAGGGCAGAGGCGAAGGTCGCGAAACCAGGCTTGCCCTTTCGGTCCACCGCAACGGCGAGATGCGGCCTGTCTCCCAGGATTCGGCCCACGAGACCGGTCAACACTGAGCCTGCCCCGACCTCAACGAAGGTCCGTGCGCCCTGGGCGTACATGGCTTCGACCATCTCCACGAAACGCACGGGGGCCGCGAGCTGCTCCGCCAACACATTTCTAATCTGGTCCGGGTCCGCTGCATGCGGTCTTGCGGTCACGTTGGCGAAGACAGGAACCCGAGGGGCCGAGATCGCGATCCCATCGAGACCGGACCGGAACGGCGCTTTCGCTCCGGCCACGACGCTCGAGTGAAACGCGGTTGCGACCTTGAGCCGCTGGCTGCGCAGACCGGCCTCTCGAAGCAAACCTTCCGCCGCCTCGACAACCGGCGTGGGGCCGGCCACGACCACCTGCTCGGGAGCATTGTGGTTGGCGATCTCGGCGGCGTTTCCAGCCGCGGCCAGAACGTCCCGTACCCTCTCGAGGGTAGCGCTCACGGCCAACATCGCCCCAGGGGTGCGGGCGGCCTCCGCCATGAGCTCCCCTCGTCGTCGAGCGGCCGAGAGAAGGCTGGCTTCGTCGAGGGCTCCCGCCGCGTGGAGGGCGGAGAGCTCGCCGAAGCTGTGTCCTCCCACCATGTTTGGCTCCACTCCAGCCTGGCGCAGGACGGCGAGTGCCGCGGCGCTGGTCGCTCCCAGGGCGGGCTGAGCCCATTCCGTCTGCGTCAGGTGAGCTTGACGTTCGGCCCACCCTGCGTCGTCGAAGGCGGAGGTGGGGAACACGACTCGATGGAGGGGCTGGGGCCCCAAAGGAAGGTCGGCAGCCCGGTCCCACACCTGACGAGCGGCGTGGAAGCGAACGGCCAGGTCGGCTCCCATGTCCACGTACTGGCTGCCCTGGCCAGGGAACACGAAAGCCAAGGGTTCAACCCGGCCTTGACCTAGGAAGACGCCCTTCAGGGAGCGAAGGGGAGCGTCGGGTCGTTCCTCGAGATGGGTCGCTGCCTCCGCCAAGCCGGCCTCGAGGGCCGCCTCGTCACCAGCCACGAAAGCAGCCCGCCACGCTCGAGCGCGGAAGGAAGCATGGGTGGCTCGAGCCACTGCGGACAGCCTTCGCGGCTCGATCTCGCCGCGCACGCGAGAGATCTCCGCCTGCAAGCCATCCTTAGTATCACTATCCAGGACAAGGACCTCGACGGGGAGGGCGTTCCGGCGCGGAATAGGTGTCGGAGCCTCTTCGAGCGCTACATGGAAGTTCGAGCCGCCGAAGCCGAATGAGCTCACCGACGCTCGTCGCGGGTGGTCGCTGCCACGAATCCACGGGAGGGTTCGGGTGGAGAGATGGAAGGGAGACTTGTCGAGCTCGATTTTGGGGTTGGGAGCGTCGATCTTGATGGATGGCGGCACCACCTTCTCGTTCAGGGCCATCACCGCCTTGAACAGGCCGGCAGCACCCGCCGCCGCCTTCGTATGGCCCACCTGCGACTTGACGGAGCCGAGGGCGCACCACCCGGTCCGACCCTTCGCGTCCTCGCCAAAAGCCGTCTCCAGTCCGCTGAACTCGGCGGCGTCTCCAGCTCGGGTCCCAGTACCGTGGGCCTCGACCAGCTCCACCGTCTCCGACCCGTATCCGGCGGCGACGTAGGCTCGCCGGAGGGTTCGAGCCTGCCCTTCGGCCAGTGGGGCGTACACACTCTTGGCGCGTCCATCCGAACCGGCACCGACCCCCTTTATGAGGGCGTAGATGTGATCGCCACGGGCCTCGGCGTCCGCTCGGCGCCGCAGCGCGAACATCCCGAGACCCTCTCCCAGCATCGTGCCGTCTCCAGCGGCGCTGAAGGGTCGGCAGTCTCCGCTCGGCGACAGAGCCGGGGTCTTGCTGAAGCACATGAACATGAAGATGTCGTTCATGGTGTCGACGCCGCCGGCGATGGCGAGGTCGGTCTGGCCCAGGGCCAGCTCGTTGATGGCCATCGACAGCGCCGAAAAGGTCGATGCGCAGGCCGCGTCGGTCACGCAGTTGGTGCCGCCGAGATCGAGCCGGTTGGCGATGCGACCGGCCACCACGTTGCCGAGAAGACCAGGGAAGGTGGCCTCCTGCCACGGAGTGTAGTGACTCGCGATGCGTTTGCAGGCTTCGTTGACCTGACTCTCGGGGAGGCCCATCTCCCGCAGGGACTTTCGCCACACCGGTGCCTGGAGGCGGCTGACCATGGCGCCGAGCAGCTCCTGAGCCGAGGTGACTCCGAGAATGACCGAGGTTCGAGCCTTGTCCACGGCTTGTGCGCGGCTTGCCTCCTCGAGGACGCGCTGGGCTACGATCAGGGCCAGGAGCTGGGCCGTGTCGGTGGCTGGGATGATCGAGGGCGGGATGCCCCAGTCGAGGGCGTCAAAGTCTACCGGATCCAGGAAGGCGCCCCGTTTCGCGTAGGTCTTGTCGGGGACCTTGGGGTCGGCATCGTAGTAGTCCTCAGTCAGCCAGTGCTCGGGGGGCACGTCGCCGATGAGGTCTCTGCCCTCGAGGATGTTCCGCCAGAACCCGTCCGAGCTCGTCGAGCCGGGAAAGAGCGCGCTAACGCCGGTGATGGCGATGTCTGGGATACGAATGTGCGATTCGGACATGGCGAAGGTCTCTTTCACGCCTCGAAGGCGAGCGAACGAGGGACGTAGTCGTACGCTTCCGCGGGCACGGGCACGCCGAAGGCGCGTAGTTGATGGGCGCGGCTCACGACCGCGGCTCCTTCTAGAAGGTTGAGGCCGACCTGCTCGACCGTTCGGGCCTCGGGAGCCTCAAGAAAGCTACCTTTCACCCAGGCGTTGAAGGCCCCCATCGCGGGTCCACACCAAATCTGATAATCGATCAGCCGATCCGCGGCGCCATCGATAGCCCAGCGGCTCGCCTGGCCGAGGTAGGCCCGAAAGGTCAGGGCCATCTTGTGCTTGGGCTCGCGCTCGGACCGCTCCACTTCCGCCGGATCGCGGCGAGCCCAGTAGGACCGGGTCTCCGCCCAAGCTTCTTCCAGGCTCTTTCGAAAGCAGGTCTTCTCGATGCGGGCGCGGTCGGCGGCGGGGATTGCTTCGAGACTCGGGTAGGTTCGATAGAGGGCGCGGAGGTGATGCCCGCGCGGCGCGAACATGGTCCCCCGCTTGAGGACCTGAACGTCTACCCCCATCTCGAACATGTCGGCGGCGGGGGCCATGGTAACGTCCGAGAGCTCGGCCGCGGCGAGCAACCTCCGGCCGTCTTCGGCAAGGCCTGACTCGATGCAGGACTGATTGACGGACCCCGTCAGGACGTAGGCCGCGCCCAGGGCGAAGGCAGAGGCTACGGCGCTCGGGGTGCCAAGTCCTCCGGCGGCGCCGACTCGGATCGGGCTCGCATACCCGTGCTCTCGCTCGAGTTGGTCTCGAAGGCGGGCGATGGTCGGGAAGAGGGCTCCGAGGGCCTGGTTGTCGGTGTGGCCCCCCGAGTCCGATTCGACGGTGATGTCCTCGGCCAGAGGGAGCCGAGCCGCGAGTCGCGCCTCGTCCTCGGTGAGCTCACCGCGGCCGACCAGGGCGGCGAGAATCTCGGCAGGAGGGGGCGCCATAAAGCGAGCCGCCGTCTCTGGCCGAGAGATCTTGGCGAACACGTGGTGGCTTCTCTCGATGCGACCATCTGGGGTCGCTCGAAGACCGCTCGCCGCATAGCGCACGAGCGGAGCGGTGAGACCCATGAAGGCGCTGGCGGACACTCGACGAACGCCCCGTCGAAGGTAGAGGTCGACCACGGCCGCCTCGAGAGCGGGCTCGTTCGGGGAGTGGATGAGGTTGCTGCCCCAGTTGCGTCCTTTCGCGTCGAGAGCGGCGAGCTGATTGAGGGCCGCCTCGACGCGCTCGAGGGAGAGTCCAGCTGCTCCGAAAAACGCCAAGAAGCCGGCTTCCGCGGCGGCCTCGACCATCTGGACCGTCGCGATGCCGTTGGCCATGGCGCCGACGACGTACGGAAAGCGGGTGCCATGAACCTCCCCGAAGGTGCGGTCGCCCAGCCACTCCGGGAAGGACGGAGGGAGAGAAGCGAGCACCGGCCAGCCTCCCGCGTCGAGCGACAACTCGCCTCGAATCCCGGCCCCGCGAGCCCCCGTCTCCGGGTCCACCACGACCGAGAGGGGAACCCTGGGCTCGGCCAGGAGGTCGGCTAAGTCGGCCGGGGCAAAGGCCGGCGCTGCGTCTCCAGGCAGCCACGTGGGCCCGGGAGCGTCCCGAGGGGCGGCCGAGGAGGGGTCGTGAACAGCTTCGTCGACCAGCATGGGCTGCGCGGTCGAAACACGCCGGGCGAGCGTGATCAACGTCGCACCGGCAAGCGGACATCCTCCTGACCGTGTTCTGAAGAGCCGGTGGATTCCCGGTGACCCGCCGGTGGTCCGCGACGGGATCGGGAGCCGTGCGAGGGCTAGCGAAGGCTTTGAATCAAGCGCCGACGGGCCCCCGTGCTCGGCGTGGCCAAAAGGTCGGGATCGAAGCGGGAAGGCTTTCGCAATAGGGTGCGCGACTGCGTGAAGCTCTCGAACCCGTCTCGGCCTTGAAGGGCCCGACCGGCCGCCCCCACACCTCCTAGAGGAAGGTCCGGCGCTCCCACGTGAAGCCCAACGTGATTGACGACCGCGGACCCCGAACGCGTGCTCGAGAGAAGTTCCGCCTCTACGCCCCCGTCGTGAGCGAAGAGATAAAGGGCGGGTGGCTCGGGTCGCTTCCGAATGAATCGGATCGCCTCGTCCACGCCGGAAACCGCTCGAACGGGCAGCACCGGGCCCAGAATCTCATCCCGCATCAGGGCCTCGTCGTCGGCTGGACCCTGAATCAGGGTGGGCGCGAAGTAGCGGTCCGGGCGGTCGATCACGCCCCCGATCACGACTCGACCCCGCCCCCTCAGGAGGCGTTCGAGTCGAGTGATGTGGTGGACGCTGGCCAAACGTCCGTAGTCAGAGCTGGACTTTGGATCTTCGCCGAAGCGCTCGAGCATCGCTTCCGCGATGCGAGCGACCAAAGCCTCCTCGACCGCCTCGTGGACAAGGACATAATCGGGCGCGAGGCAGGTTTGGCCGCAGGCGAGGTATTTGCCCCAGACGATGCGGCGGGCAGCCACCGCGAGGTCGGCGCTGCGGTCTACGAAGCATGGATTCTTGCCGCCGACGGCCAGCGTTACGGGCACCAGCTGCTCGGCGGCTGCGCGCATCACGCTCCTGGCGGTTTCGCGCTGGCCGGAGAAGAAGAGATGATCGATCGGCTCCGCGAGCAGGGCCTCGGCCTCCGCGGCCCCTCCTTCCACGACGGCCACAGCCTCCGGATCTAGGTAGGACGGCAGTTGATGGGCGAGGAAGGCCGAGGTGGCCGGCGCGAGCTCGCTCGGTTTGAGTATGACCGCGTTGCCTCCGGCCACCGCTCCAACGAGAGCGGTCAGGGGGAGCCGAAGAGGTTCACACCAGGGTGTCACCACCAGGACCACCCCGTTGGGTTCTCTATGCACTCGGGCGAAGCTCGGTTGAAGCAGCAGGGGCGCGGAGCGGCGCTCCCCTCTCATCCAGGCCGCGAGGCTCCGTCGGGCGTGCTCGGCCACTCGGCGGGCCGCGGAAAGTTCCTGATCAAGGGCCTCTCCCGGCGGTCGCCCGGTATCGTCGGACACCGCCTGCACCGCTGCCTCCGCTCGCTCGTCCAGAAGCCGCGTGATGCCCTCGAGCTGGCGTAGACGCCACGTCATGCCCAGGGTTTGGCCCCCTTCGAACTGTTGCCGCGCCGCCCTCACTACCGTGCGTATGTCCTCGGTCGGTGTCGACCCGGACGTGCTCGTCAAACGTGTGGCGTACACCGTTCCTCCCCGCTGGCAACCTAGTCGAAGGTCGATCGGGAGGGAAGGCGGTGGCAGGGGCAACGCGACTGGTGAAAACCCGTAAGGGTCTAATAATGAGGCGGTTTTTCGGAAGGAACGGGTTCCAAGGAAGCAACGATATTCTCCATCTGTCGCTCGAGGCGCTCCGCCCGCTTCTCCAAGACCTCGACGCGGGCGTTGGCTTCGGTGAGCTCCTGGTTGAGCGTCTCGAGTAGGTCGCGCTGAGCCATCAGCTCCAGCTCGAGTTCGGTGATGCGGTCGTCGCCCATGGTCCGAAGATTCTCTTGCGTCCCGTGGGCGTCAACCAGTCCTTCGGCGACGGGGAAGTTGTCTGGACTCTCGTGAGATGTTGGAATCGAACCATGCGCTGCGGGGACCGAGAGAGCTGGACGCTCGTCGTGCTCCTCGCCGCCGGGTGCGCGAGCGGGCCTTCGTCGCGCGACGCGGAGGCCGCGCCGACGTCCATGGCTCGGGCCTCTCAGCCCCCAGCCCCGCGCTGCCCCGAAGCCTCGACTCTCGTGGCTCGGTGGGTCGAGCAGATGGGGGGCCTCGAGGCCCTGGAGACGGCGGAGCGAGGGTTTCGGGCCACGGCTCGAGTCGACGGCGATCCGGGGCCTTCGGGCAGTCTTCGTATCTACTTTCAGGCTCCTCACCGGGTGCGCTCCATCCTCGAGCTGGACTCGGGAGAGCGCTACGAAGACGGCGTCGACGGAGAGCTAGCCTGGTCGAAAGGACCGGAAGGGGTCCGCGTCCATAAGGGCGACGCTGCGGCCTCGTCGCTCCGCAGGGCCGATCTCTTCGGTATGGCGCTTCGGTACGGCGAGCGCTTTGCGGAGTCTCGCTGCGTCAAAGAGACCCGCGTCGACGGACGGTCCGCGTGGGTGGTCGAGGCGCTCAGTCCCCACGGCGAGCTCGAGACCCACGTTTTTGACGCGACGCACGGACGGCTCCTCGGCCTGTCGGTCCAAGCCCATACCGTCATTGGCACGGTGCGCATCCAGACGCGTTTCGCGGACTTTCGGCGGGTGGGGGCGCTGGAGCTCCCCTTCGAGCAGGTGCACAAGACCAGCGGCGTCGAACAGCGCGTGACCTTCGAGCGCTTCGTCTTCGTACCCCCCGTCGAGGAGGAGGTGGCGGCGCCGCCCGAGGTCACCCGGTGGGCGCAGTCTCCGGCGGCCTGGAGCGGACCAACTGACGCGGCTCTGCGGCCATGAGCCCCGCGCCCAAAATGACCACCATCGTAATGAGCTGAACCACATGGGCCACGACGGCCACGACGATCACCGAGGACGCGCCCAGCCCGAAGGCGCCGAGCCCGAGCTTGAAGCCCAGTTCGAAAGTCCCGGCGAAAGCCGGGCCGGCCGGGATCATCACCGCGAAGACCAAGACCGCCACCGTGAAC
>JBCBRU010000019.1:0-32928 GCA_039819565.1 Myxococcota bacterium
AGCGCGGCGGTGGCGGCGACCGTGCTCGAGGGCTTGAGGGCCGAGGTCGAACGGTGTCTCTCGGCCGATCTGCCCGAGGCGGCCATCGAGGTGTGCGTGTGGCTCACGTACACGCCGAGCACAGGCCTCGAAGCTGCGGCCCGGGGCGTACGCGCGAAGGCGGGACGCCTCGCCGCGCAGATCGCTCTCGATGCCCCTTACCCAAAGATGCGGGAGGTGGCCGTCGAGACGTTGGCGGCCACCCGTCTTCGGAAGCACGCCGCGACCGTCCGGGCCGTGATCGCCCGAGAGCGCAAGGGCTCTTTCGATCCGCCGAACTCGCCGGCGCTCCTCAAGCGATTCGCCCAGCGGGCGGCGCGCCTGGAAAAGGGAGACTCGATGCCTTAGAGCGCTGGCCAAAAACTCCCGCGGCGCCTCGCCGCCTGCGGGCTCGGCTCGCACGGGCGCGCTTCGCGCTCTTCGCCGCACGACCTGAGCCCACATGTCCTCGCCGAGCTCAGAATACCGTGGCCGCCACGAACAGGCCCATGAGCCCCACCGCCGCCAAAGACCCCCACAGTACGGGTCGAACGGGGTTGGCGCGCCACGCCCACCATCGCTCGGTTCGCCGAACGAATCTCGGCGCTGCGGTGTAGTTTTTCCACGCGACGGCCCGGGCGGCTTGCGCGCCCTCGCTGTCGCCGCGAGCCGCCCGAGCTCGACTCAGCAGCACGTGACCTTCGATGGAGGCCTCGCGGGCGCCGACAAAGCGTTCGAGGGCTTCCTGAGCCGCCTCCGCTTCGCCGCCCTGCAGGAGCCCTCGGCCGAGCTCGAGGTCGAGGCGATTTTGCGCGAAGCTCGGTTCGTCCTTGCGGACGGCTTCGAGAAGCTTTCGCCCCACCGCGAACTCTCCTGCCGCGAAGGCCGCTCGACCTGCGAGGAAGAGGGTGTGGGGGTCGTGATCGCCGGCCTCCACATTGGGGCGAATGGCCGCGAAGGCGGCCTTGGGCCGGCGCAGCTCCAGCAGGGTTTCGGCTCGGTCGAAGCGCGCCTTGCGGTCGTGGGAGTTCGCCTCGAGCTGCGCATCCAGTCGCCACAGGCGCCGATAGCGACCTACGATACGGAAAGGGTCGGGGAGGATGCCGAGGGTCCAGCGGTCCAGTAGCCAATAGAGGACGATGACCGCGAAGAGGGCGACGAAAGGGTTACCGAAGAGGGTACAGAGCACGAACCAGGTCAGGATTTTCATGGCGTTGGTGCTTCCTCATGGTCGGGAGCCAGGGCGCGGAGGTCGCTGATGAGAGACTTCCGGTCCCCGTCATCGAGCTCACCGCGGCGCCGGATCTGTTCGAAGGTCCGAGCCAGGACTCGGCGGGTGGAAGCGGAGAGGGTCTGCACCACGGAGCTCGTCTCCGCAGCCTCGAGCTCGAGCGTGTCTCGACGGGCGTGGGCCCGCCCTGCCACCAGATGCCAGTGCACGAGCGCGCGATCGAGGAGCACGAAGGGAAACTCGGGGCCGGGGGGGGGTTCGACGCGAAGCGCTCGGCCTCCGAGAGGCGTGCCGAGGACCTTGACCCGAGCCAGCCCGCTCGCGCCCCAAACCGTACCCAGGCCGCCCACGGCAGCACCAACGAGAGTGCCGAACGGAAAGGAGAGGCCCGCCAAAGCGGCGTCTGCAACTCCTCCTGCAGCCGCCCCGGCTGCGGTGCCGGCGGCGGCGAGCTGGGGGTAGGACAGCCCCAGCAAGCGCCACTGCTCGCGGTCCAGGAGATCGGCGTCCAAGATGCTGAGAGCGTCTTCGGCTCGCTTGAGGCGGTGATGCTTGTAGAGCGCCTCGATCTCTCGCCGGCACGCTTGCTCCCGCTCCCGAAGACGGTCGAAGAGCTTTTCCGAGAGCTCCTCGGTCTGACGATCGCGGTTCGTCTCCGCCGGGGCTTCCTCATGCATGGCGAGGGCGTCGATGAGGAGGTGGGCGACGGCGGCGGCGGCCAGCTCGTGCCGACCAGCGCGCTCCGTTCGGAGGCGCTGGATGGCGCGATCGATGACCTCTGCCCAGGCATCGTCCACTCCGCGTAGGCTCGAGAAAAGGCGCAGGCGGTCCTGAGCGTCGGCCCCGTGGGCGTCGAAGCGGGTGACCTTGAACCACGGCCGCAGCGCTTCCTCCCACGCATCGGCGTGCGGAGAGTTATCCCCGCGGAGATTGATGACCCCCATCCGAGGAGCTCCCGTCATGGCTAGAATTCGCATCTCTGCCTCGTACCTCTGCAGGTAGGGCTGCGTCCCGTCGACGACGTAGAGAATCCCGGCCCCGTCCTCGAGAATGGGGGCGAGGAGCCGGATCTCGTGGCGAAAGCTCGCCTCCTCCGCCTTGGCTTCGAAGAAGGCGTGCACTGCCTTGGTGGCGGAGACGTGTTCGGTCTCGTGCTGTTTTCGCCAGTCTTCGATCCACGCCAAGGCCCGCCGGGCGTTCTGAAAGCCAGGGGTGTCGATCAGGGTAAAGGCGATGCCGTCTCCGAGTCGGAGGTCGTAGGCGGCGGCCCTGCGGGTGCTGCCCGCCTCCGACGCGATGAGGATGCCATCGTCCTCCACGAGGGTCGCGACGATCGACGACTTTCCCATGTTGACGCAGCCGACCACGGCCAGCGCGGGCGAGGTCTCCGGAGCACTCACGCGCGGGCCTCCACGCCCTCGAGGCGACCGAGAGCCTTTCTCCAGCTCCGATCGAGAGGAGCCACTTCCCAACCCGTGGGGCCGGCCCGAACCCCCTGAACTTGCACCGTCGGGGTCACGGAGCGGAGTTCGCGAAGGAAGGCGAGCACGTCTTCTATCGGGGGTTCTTCCATCGGCATGAGGACTAGGGTCGCGGCGGAGAGCGCCGCCGCTCGCGACAAGGCAGCCTGCTCTGCATCGAGGTCCAGGTCGAGACCGACGCCGAGTCGCTCGGTTCCCGCGGGCAGGGCCAGCGCCTCCCCGAGCTCCGCGGGATCCGCCCCCGCGACCGCCCCCCAAGCGACGACGAGGCCAGGCGTGACGGCGGTCGTCGTGGAGGGGGCTTCGGGCGCGCTCGGCTCGTCTTCGTCCTCTTCGCGGGGCCCGGACCGAACGACAAAGCTTCCTCCCGAATCCTCGAAGCGGTCGAGGAGGGCTTGAACCCCAGGACGGTCGAGTTTGGGCCAAGATCGTACGGCACCTCGCCAGCGCCACCAGGAGAGGAGAAGGAAGAAGAGCCGGGGAAGGATGCCGTACACGACCACGGCGGCGGCGCAGAGCTTCCACCACTTGGCCCCGATCGCGGGGTCCACCGCCTCCCGCTCTCGGGTGTCTCGAAAACGCTCAACGAACCTCTGGTAGTTGGTCGCTGCAACGTCGTCTGCATTCGGGACGGCGCTCGGGAAGAGCCCCCCCCACGGGACGGCGACTACGTCCACCACCCGGGCCACCTGCGCTTCGTCGACGTCGAGAGTGGTGCTCCATGAGAAGGTGAGATCCGTCAAGGTGACCTTCACGAGCAGGGTGACCAAGGCCGCGACGAGGAATCCGACCGTAAACACTTGGGTCAGTCCCACGAGCAGCCAGCGCTGCAGGGCGGCGCCTCCGGTAGCACGGCCGAGGAGGCGCCCCACCCAGTCGGGACCCTCGGGGAGGCGACGCAGCAGAGGTTCGACGAGCGCTCCGAGGAGAGCCTGCGCGGCGCCCGCTCTCGGCATCCAGCGGTTGGGCACCATGAGGCCCAGGAGCAACACCACACCCAACGCGAAGGGCACGAAGGCCATGTAGAAGAGCCAGGCGAGGACGTTGATCGGGGATCGGCCGTCATAGGCGAGGAGCGCGGACCCGGTGCCCCCGCCCGCGGCCAGACCCAGGCCCAGGAGCCCCCAGCCCAGGAGGATCACGAGGCCTTGCGCCCTTGCCCCAGGGAGCCCGGCCTCGAGGTCGCGGCGGGCCGTCACCCACGCCGACAGCCGAGCCCTCGGAGGAGCTGCAGGGAGCTTCTCGGCGAGCGCTCGATCGCGCACTTTGAGGGCCATCGTGCCGTCCCGCGCGGCGTGTCGTCGATCTCGCGCAAGGAGGGCCTCGAAGTCGACCACCTCGGAAAGCTGGCGCACGGCCGGGACCCTAACCGAAAACGCGCCCCCTCGCTCACTTGCGAGAGGGCCAAGAGCTCAGAGCGGGCGCGCCACGCTCAGCGGCCTCCTCGGCCGGGACCTCTCGACCGACGCCCGGTCGCGCGTCCTCGGCCTCGACCGCCGCGGGGTTTGCGGCCTCGAGCTCGAGGTCCGGCGCTCGCCTCGGCTTCGAGATGCCGGGCTTTGGCTCGGACTTGAAATGCAGGTTGCGCACCTCTCGCGACGATGCGGGGGTCGAGCCACGCCGCAAGAGTGATTTCGTCACGATCGTGAAACAGCTGCCGTCGTCGGAGTCCTTGCCAACCTGCTTCCTCCAGCACCGACAGGATGCGCCGGACCATCTCCGCCTTCTTCTTCATGGGGAGCTTGAAGTTGACGATGGCTTGGCGGGCCCAACCTCGGCGTCCCCATTTGGCCATCAGCTTGGCGACCTCGAGAGGTCGCCAGGCCATGTCACAGAGGAGCCAGTCGAGGGTCTCGTCGGGAACGTAGTCGAACGCGCTCTGTTGCAGATGGGTCATCCGCTTCGGGGGAAGGTCGACTTTCATCTTTGCGGGGTCGATGGCGATGACGTGGGCTCCCCGCCCGCAGGCGACCTGAGTCCAGCCCCCCGGAGCGGCTCCCAGGTCAACACAGCGATCCCCCTTCTCCGGGCCCACCCCGAGCCAGAGGATGGCCTCCTCGAGCTTCAGCCCCGCTCGGGAGACCGCGTCCTCCGGGCGCCGTAATCTGGGCTTTCCGCCCGCGTCGCGAGAGAGGGCCTCGGTGGCCACGGTCAGGCCCACGAGGGCTACGTCCTCGGAGGGGATCCACACCTGAACCAGACGCTCCGCCTCCTCCGCCCCCACCTCTCGGTCTCGGACCTGGGGCGAGAGACGGTCCCGAAGGGCTTCTGGAAGCACCTCGGCCAGGGCCCCGGCGAGGCTCCGACGAGGATCGTGGGGGTCCTTCCCGTCCGCGGCCACGATCTGAAGCGTCCACCGCCAGGGTTCCCCTTTCTTCGGCAGGCGGCCTCGCACCGCCGCCGCGAGGGCGTCGGCGATCTCTTCCGGACCGCCTCCCTCCACCGCGCTCTCGAGGGACATGGCCTGGCGGGCGAAGGCGAGCTCGTCGTAGGTCGCGTCCGGCCGTCTCCGCCGAACCGGAGAGGCCACCACGCCCTCCTCCATGACCTCGGCGTCCTCCCCGAGCTCGTCGGCGAGGTCCCGTTCGCTTCCCGAGCGGGTGAGAAAGACCCAGGACATGCCCCGCCCGGTAGCCCTGGACGGCGATGTTCGGCCAGCCCTTTGTGGGCATCTTTGGCGGGCTGAGCTTGCCCGCCGCCCTCCGCAGCCGTCTGGAGACCGTGCGCCGAGCGCTTGGCCCGGAGCTTGCTCTCCTCGGCTCCGATGAACGCACGAACCCTCGCCTTACCGAGCCTCCTCCTCGTCGGAGCCGCTTGCGGAGGGCCCCCTGCGCCCGTCGTTACGGCGTCCATCGACGCTCAAGCTCTCACTCGCCTGAGCGACTACCATCGGCTCACCGGAGCCCCGACGTCGATGGTGGTGCCCTACGTGTTCTCAACGGGTCTGTTCCTACGCACCAACTACCTCCTCGACGATCGTCTCGAGCCGGTGTCCGGCGTGGGGCCCAACGGCCCGTCCGTCCTCGGCTCCTCCATCGGCGGGATTCGGACCAACGGGCAGGCGCTCGCCGGCAAGTCGGTGATCGGCACCGAGCTGGTGGGCCTCGCGGAGGGCGGGGCGAACGAGGTGGTGCGTATCGACAGCGTGGACCGCGGCCACGGCGACGACCAGGACCTCCTCTACTATCGAGTGTCGCGTAGAGGGGGCGGAGCCTGGCAGCCGCTGTGCGGAGAGGACCAGGCGATCGCTCTTCCGGGTGCTTGGGACCTGAGGTCCGGGGCCCGAGGCCGGGGCGGCTGGCGGGACGAGCCCGGCTTCTTCTTCGCCTGCCGCGGGAGTACGGTGGCGAAGTGCTACGAGCTCGGCTTCAAGCCCTGGAAGTTCGAGCGACGCGAGAACACCATCCTCAATCTTCACGAAGCCTGCGTGCGAGCGATTCGCGCAGACTATCGCGGAACGGGAGAAGCGTGGACGCGGGAGGGCATCCAGATGGTGCTCTCTACCGACCGGGAGGCCCAGCTCGCCGCCGGCTATCAGCTGGAGGCGGCGTGGTCGGTGGACGGGGCGCTCTGCCGCGTGGCGGAGCGGGTGCCCGGCCTGGATGCCTCCTTCGACGAGGTGCCCGCGTGTTCGTCCGCGCTTCTGGAGAGTGAGGAGAGCCTGCTCTACTCCTTCATTGCCCCTCGCGGGAGCGACTTCAGTGGGGCGCAGGTGGACGTCATCCCCCCGGGTGACACGCCCAAGCCCAACCACCAGCCGCTCATCGCCAAGGCCGGTCGCTCGACCACGGTGGGGCCCGTGACCTTCACCCTCTTCGGAATGCCCGCGGGGAACTACACCCGGCACAACTCCAAGAGTTGGGTGAACTCGACCTCCGTTCACGACTCCGGCGCGGGAGCGGCCGTCGGCGTCCGCATCACCGGTCTCCCCGCCGGCACCTATGACGTCTGGTCGATTCACAACGAGTATGGCGTCCCCGGCAATATGCAAGTCGAGTTTCGGCGGCACGGAGGTAAGCGCAAGGTCTTGATGAACGACTTCTCTCCCAGCCCCAGCCCCCGCCGCTACGTCATCACCTCGGACGGGTTCAGCGACTACGACCTCATCTTCCGCGAGGATGATGGGCACAATCGCACTCGCCTCAACGGTTTCGGGCTGACCCGGATCGACCCGTAGCGCGGGCTGGTCTCCGAGCGCTGCTTCTCGCAGACTCGGGTCCGTGACGTATCGACGGGGTGGCCAAAGGGGAGCGCGGTGACCGAGCTAAAGGACTACTGGGGGGGCTGTCACTGCGGTGCGGTGCGGTTTCGGGTGGAGGCCGCTTCCGAGCCAACCCTGTACCGGTGCAACTGCAGCATGTGCCGGCGCATGGGCTTTCTGCATCTCATCGTTCCGAAGGCTCGCTTTCATCTCCAGTCTGGTGCCGACCAGCTGACCAGCTATCGGTTCGGGACCCGGGTGGCTGAGCACCTCTTTTGCCGGGTGTGCGGGATCCAGAGCTTCTACGTTCCGCGGAGCAATCCGGACGGGATCAGCGTCCACGCCGGCTGCCTCGACGCGCTGGGACCCACCCAAATCGTGGACTTCGATGGAGCCGGAGACTGGGACGGGCGAGCCGGGGATTTGGCGCATCTCAGCCGCTCTCCGTCCGAAGGGGAGTAGACCTCACCGGCCCCTACTTGCCTCCCACCGACGGCGCCGCTACCCGGGAGGCATGGTCGACTTCGCCTATCAGCCGATGCTCCCCCTCGGGGAGGACACGACCCCCTACCGTCGCCTGACTGCGGATCACGTCCGCACCGTCGAGGCCCTCGGGACCACCTTCCTAAAGGTCGAGCCGGAGGCGCTCACGCTCCTGGCGAAACAGGCGATGGTCGACATCGCCCACTTTCTCCGGCCGGGGCATCTTCAGCAGCTGAGCACCATCCTCGATGACCCCGAAGCCTCTTCAAACGACAAATTCGTGGCCCTGGACCTTCTCCAAAACGCCAACATCTCCGCGGGCGGGGTGCTGCCGATGTGTCAGGACACGGGCACCGCCATCATCAAGGGGAAGAAGGGACAGCGGGTGTTCACCGGCGGCAATGACGCCGAGGCCCTCTCTCGCGGCGTCTTTCGAACCTATACCGAGACCAACCTTCGGTACTCCCAAAACGCGCCCCTCTCCACCTTCGAGGAGGTCAACACCAAGACGAATCTCCCCGCCGAGATCAACCTGGAGGCGGTGGACGGCGACGCGTACAAGTTCTTGTTTCTCGCCAAGGGAGGGGGTTCGGCCAACAAGACCTTTCTCTACCAGGAGACAAAGGCGATCCTGTCCCGGGAGCGGCTCCTCAAGTTCGTCGAAGAGAAGATGAAGTCGCTCGGGACCGCCGCGTGCCCCCCCTACCATCTCGCCGTGGTGATCGGAGGGACATCCGCCGAGTACAACCTCAGCACCGTCAAGCTCGCCTCCGCGCGCTACCTGGATGGACTCCCCACCGAGGGCAACAACCTCGGGCACGCGCTTCGCGACCCGCAGCTGGAAGGCGAGATCCTCGAGCTCTCTCGGCGCATCGGGATCGGCGCCCAGTTCGGGGGAAAGTACTTCTGCCACGACGTGCGGGTGATTCGTCTTCCCCGTCACGGAGCCTCGCTTCCGGTGGGTATTGGTGTCTCGTGCTCGGCCGACCGGCAAGCCTACGGCAAGATCACCAAGGATGGCGTTTTTCTCGAGGCGCTCGAGCGCGACCCGGCCAAGTTCCTCCCAGAGACGACCGCTGCCGATCTCGGAGGCGACGTGGTGAGCGTCGATCTCAACCGCCCCATGGACGAGATTCGCGCCGAGCTCTCGAAGTACCCGATCAAGACGCGCCTCGCCCTGACCGGAACCCTCGTCGTGGCCCGCGACATCGCGCACGCGAAGATTCGAGACCGGATCGAGGAGGGAGGGGACATGCCCCAGTACCTCAAGGACCACATCGTCTATTACGCCGGCCCCGCCAAGACCCCGGAGGGCTACGCCTCGGGTTCTTTCGGCCCCACTACGGCGGGCCGTATGGACGCCTACGTCGGCGCCTTTCAGGCCCTCGGGGGAAGTATGGTGATGCTGGCGAAGGGCAATCGCTCACAGGCGGTGACCGAGGCCTGCGCCCAACACGGGGGCTTCTATCTCGGGAGCATTGGGGGACCGGCCGCTCGCCTGGCCCGCGACTGCATCAAGAAAGTTGAAGTGCTCGAGTATCCCGAGCTAGGCATGGAGGCGGTGTGGCGCATCGAGGTCGAGGATTTCCCGGCCTTCATCATCGTTGACGACAAGGGCAACGACTTCTTCGCGAGCCTCCGCGCCCCTACCAGTCTGAAGGTGGTCTGAGGCTTCTTCCTCCCGCTGCGACCAGCGCAGCGGTTGCGTGAGCTCTGGGTCTCGGGGCATCGTCGGGCTCCACCTTCTGGAGGAGGAGCAACATGACCGAGACTGACCAGATGGCCTTTATCGACCACCTCGATCGCTACGCCGAGCGGATGCCCGACAGCGTGGCTCTCGCCTATCGAGGCCGGGACATGTCCTGGAGCGAGCTCCGCGACCGAGCCCGGCGCCATGCCGGGGGCCAGAGAGCGGCGGGGCTCAAGGTCGGAGATCGGGTGGGCTACCTAGGAAAGAACCACGCCGCCTGCATCGAGACGGCCTACGCGTCCCGCTACTCCGGGACGGTCTGCGCCATCCTCAACTGGCGACTTGCCCCAGCCGAGATCGCATACGCGGCCAAGGATGCCGAAGTAAAGCTGCTGTTCGTCGAGAAGGGCATGGCGGAGATCGTCGAGCAGATTCGCAACACCTTGCCCGCGCTCGAAAAGGTCGTCGTCGTGGATGGCGACTACGAGAGCTGGCTCTCGGCGCAAGAGCCGTTGCTCGATACCCGAGTTCCTGAGTCCAAAGATGGCTGGATTCAGCTGTACACTTCGGGCACCACCGGGTTTCCGAAAGGCGCCGTCCTCACCTACGAGGGGCTCGCGACTCACGCTTCGGGCGTCTCGGACGTCCTCGGTATGTCCGAGGAAAGTATCTCCATGGTGGCTATGCCTTTGTATCACGTCGGAGGTATCGGCTGGTACATGGTGGGCGCAGCCCTCGGCACGCGCTCCGTGCTGATCGAGGAGGTTCATCCCGTCGGTCTCCTCGAGGATATTGCCAAGTATCGGATCAGCCATAGCTTCTTCGTGCCCGCCATCTTTGGCTTCTTCATGCAGGTGCCGGATGTCGCATCTCGGGACCTGTCGAGCCTCAAGGCCCTGTGCTACGGCGCCTCGCCGATGCCGCTCCCTCTCCTCCTGAAGAGCCTCGAAGTCTTCAGCTGCGACTTTTGGCAGGTCTATGGGATGACCGAGCAGTCGGGCGTGGTGACCATGCTGGACCCCGATAGCCACCGAAACCCCAAGTATCGCCATCGCTTAGTCTCGGCCGGAAAGGCGATTCCCTCCTGCGAGATCAGGGTCGTCAAACCCGGCACCGACACCGATTGCGCGGTGGGGGAGAAGGGCGAGGTGCTGGTTCGGAGCAAGCAGCAGCTGCTCGAGTATCACAACAAACCGGAGGCCACGGCGGCGGCCTTCCAGGGCGATTGGTACCGAAGCGGCGATGCGGGACACCTGGACGAAGACGGCTACGTGTACATCTCAGACCGCATCAAGGACATGATCATCTCTGGCGGCGAGAACGTGTACCCGGCCGAGATCGAAAGGGTCCTCGTGGAGCATCCCGCGGTGCGCGAGGTGGCCGTGATTGGCGTGCCCTCGGACAAGTGGGTCGAGACCCCGAAGGCGGTGGTGGCCCTCGAAGGCGCAGCCACCGCCGAGGAGCTCATGGAGCACTGCCGCGCCCAGCTCGCCGGGTACAAATGTCCGACCTCTATCGACTTCGTGGAAGCCTTGCCTCGCAACGCTACCGGTAAGGTTCTCAAGAAAGATTTGCGTGCGCCGTACTGGGAAGGACGCGAACGGTCCCTCGCCTGAGGCTTGTTGGCGGGTGTTGGGCGCCGGCGGGGGCGTCCATGCGCTAGGCTCCCGGCGATGGTTCCTGCTCAATCTTCTCGCGCGGCCGCGACCCTGGCCCTCGTGGAAGGCCTCCAGTCTCGCTTCGTAGGAGCTCTGGAGAACGTCGCCCGAAGCCACGAGGAGGTGCGAGGCTTCGCCGAAGTCGTCTGGGACCGGGACGAGGGGCGCCACGGAGGGGGCCGCCGTCTCGTGGCTCCGACCGGGTCGGTCTTCGACCGCGGCTCGATCAACGTCTCACAGGTTCACTACGACGACCTGCCCTCGAAGCGGCTCGCGTCAGCGACGGCGCTCTCCGCTATCGTGCATCCTCGCTCTCCTCACGCGCCTTCGGTGCACATGCACTTCAGCCATACAGAGATGCGGGACGGCGCCGGCTACTGGCGCATGATGGCGGATCTCAACCCCGCGCTCCCGGTGGCCTCGGACACGCAGCGCTTCGCCGAGGCCCTCGCTCGTGAATCGGGGGTCCTCTACTCGATGGCGGCCACCGAGGGTGACGCGTACTTCTGGATTCCCGCTCTCGAGCGCCATCGCGGCGTCACCCACTTCTACTTGGAGAGCCACGACAGCGGAGACTTCGAGGCGGACAAGGCTCTCGCGGAGCGGCTCGGCGGGGCGGCCATCTCGGCCTACGCCGAGATCATCGGCCGCGGCGCCGGGCGCTCGGGAAGCCGGGACGAGCAAGCGCGCCAGCTCGCGTATCACACCCTCTACTTCTTTCAGGTCCTGACCCTCGATCGCGGCACGACCTCGGGTCTTCTCGTACACGACCAAAACGACGTGGGCATTCTCGGGTCGCTCCCGTCCCACGTGGATCCGGACCTGCTCGCCTCATGGCGTCCACGACTGGACCCGCTCCAGCGACCGCTGCTCGATCGCATCGTCGCTCAACTCCCGGTCGACCGCCCTGCGGCCGTCTGCGAGGACGTCAAACGCGCTCTGGCCCGGGAGGTGCGCGCCTTTTACCGAGACAATCGGGACGCTCTGGCGCTGCAGGCTCGAGGCTCCGTCGTGCCCCCGACCGTGGCCAACCACGCAGGCCAGCCCATCGGCGCCGCCTCCAACGAATAGAGTGAGGCGGAGCCGCCTCTCAGCCTCCGCCGGGGGCGTTGGGAGAGGTCGGACATACGGTGGACGTCGACGGGAAGATCGGAGGCTCGTCGTTTGGGCCCAGACCCTGGAGTTCGGGGAAACCGGCGCATACCGACATACAGTTTGCGGCCGACGGGTAGAGGCCAGGGCAGTTCGAGGTCGTGAGCTCACAGTAGTGAGAGCAAGCCCAGTCGACGGGGGGCGGGTCGCCGAAGTTGTTGCCGCACACCATCCGGTTGTAGGGGCGGGTATGGGGACAGTGGATGGGCGGGTCTGTATCGGACTGGCCGGCGGCGGTGGCGTGCCAGACTCGGCAAGCCGCGTTGTTTCCCTCCGGAGGCCCCATGGAGAAGTCCGTCTGGAGAACGCCCGGGGGAAAGAGATTGCACGTCGCCAAGCACTCGGCTTGGCTGTCGTACGCGCTCAGGTCGCCGGTGCAGTTGGTGGTTTGAATGCGGCAGAAGATGTCGCACACGCTCCCGCACACGGTCCCGCCCGTGAGGCCCGCCGCCTCGCACGCGGCCTCCCGGACCGAACCCACGGAGTTCGCGGCGAGATTGAGCTGAGCCACCCGGCACTCGAGGCTGTTGGGGTTGGTGGGGGTGCTCATGGCCGGAATCTCCCCACTCGTACAGCTCGACAAGCACGCGGTGCGGTCGGGCCACTCCCCCGGGCACACATCAACCATTGAGTCGCAATAGTTCTTGCAGGCCGTGTTTGGACAGGCCGGACTGGGGTCGAAGCCAGCGCTCGAGCATCGGCCGGCCTCCGCCTCGTTGAGCCGGCAAGCGAGACTGTCCTCCTCGAGAGCCGTCGCGGGGTCTCCTCCCGGGAGCGCCTTCTCCCGACAGATAGACTTGCAGGCGTCAACGGTACCCTGCTCGACGATACCCGGGCAGAGCGGCACTACGAACTCGCAGAACTCGTCGCAAGCTGGCCGGCAGCCTTCGGTCGAGCCCAAGGGGAACTCGCGACAGTCACGCAGCTTCAGCTCCGGGAAGCAGCTCGCCGCGGACAGAAAGAACAGGGCAGTCAGGACACGTTTCAAAACCTCACCTCGATGCCTTGCGCGTTGGCGTGAAAACCGAGGGCTTCGGCCTCACCACCGCTCGTCATATCGATGATCAGCCACACCAAACCGCCGGCCGCGGCGGCCGCTCCGACCCCGTAGAGGGCGTAGGTGAGCGCCTCGTTCGTTTCCGAGCCGGAGACCAGGTCCGCCCGCTCCTGGGTGGGAGGAAGCTCGTTGGCATCGTTGATCTGCTCGGAGCCGATCACGTTGAACACGGCGCCCAAACCGACGAGAGCAGCGCCCGTTCCCATCGTCACCCACGGCCACGGTGAGAGTTCCCGGGGAGGGCCGGGTGCATCCGCGACCACGACCCCCGGGGCACGCGCGGCCGTCGGCGGTGCCGCGGGCTGCGGCGAGAGGTCGAAGTCGACCGCCGTCGTAGCCCCGGCCCGGATCTGCACGGCCCGGACCGACTTCAGATGTCCTGGGGCGTCGACCTCCACCTCGTAACGACCCGGGTCGAGACCGCGCGAGCGGAACGGGCAGCTCTGGGCCGCATCCGACACCTCGAGCACCAGCACGCTCGACCCCTCTTGTTGGCAGGTGACGGCGAGGACTCCGAGGACATCGGCCTGGAGCTTCTCGATCGAGGCGAAAGCCTTCTGCTTTCGATGGGGGAGGTCCGGAAGCTTGTCGTATGCGCGGTAGGCCTCGAGCGCTTCCTTCTTGCGGCCGAGCTGCTCGAGGCAGCGGGCGATGTTGAACCGAATGGATGCCAGAAAGTCGAGTTGACCGGCATCCTCGGCCTTACGCTCCGCTCGACGCAGGGAGATGAGCGCCTCCTCGTATCGGGCAGCGCCATAGGCTTGGGTCGCCTTGTCGATGAGGGCCTGCATGTCCTTCATCCATGCACGTGAGGGCTTGGCCGACTGCGCTCGCGCAGGAGACGGCAGAGCGAGGCCTCCAGACCCGGCGACGAGCGCGCAAACCAAGGCACGGGTGACAACACCCGTCCCGAGGGCGGAACGGGCAAGAGGGGCAGGGGAAGATGCGGGCATCGATCAGAACTCCGGAATGACGAGGGTGGGCTCGGACTCCTCAGGGGCAGGGCGCCGAGGCTCAGCGGAACGCTCGCGCCGACGGGGGCGCACCGGGCGGGTCTGCTCGGAACGCTCGGGGGTGGCTTCTGAGGGCGCTTCGAGCTTTGCGGGGAGCTCCGAGGGGGCAGGGTCAGCGGGCGCCGAGGAGACCTCGACGTCGGCCGGCTCCGGCGCCTCTTCAATCGCCGGCGTTGTCGGCTCGAGGGCAGCGGCCTCCGCGGAGGGGGGAGGCTGGGGCGGCATCGCGGCCGTGGTGGGCTCTCGAGGGTAGGAATCTTCGCCGGTGTTTGCGAACCACAACCCGGCCAGACCTACGCTCACCAGGAGCAGGATCAGCAGCAACGCCCACCGCAAAGGACGTTGCGGGTCTACGAAGGGCAGCGCCTGGGACCAGGTCTCGCTCTGGGCCGTCTCGGGAATGGCCTGCACGGCCGCCCCGGCGCTCGGGGTGAGGGGCTCCGGGACCTCGGCCCACGAGCGCATGAACACACCGGAGACGAGGCTCGGAACCGCCGCCTCGATCGCGGCGGCCATCTGCATGGCGCTCGCGAATCGATCTTCGGGGCTCTTCTCCAGGGCCTTGCGCAGGGCGCCTTCCATCTGCGCGGGTACCTGGAGGGTGTCCTCGAGAGGGGGAGGTGCGGTGTTGCAGTGGGCGAGGATGGTCTCCACCACCGATGTCCCCACGAAAGGATTCTTGCCGGCGAGGAGGGCGTAACCGACCACGCCCAACGAATAGAGGTCCGAGCGTCCGTCCACCTCGCCGCTGGCCCGAGCTTGCTCGGGCGAGATGTAGCTCGGCGTGCCCATGAACAAGCCCTGCTGGGTGGCCAGGGACGGATCCTGGCCGGCCATCTCGACCTTGAGCTTGGCGATGCCGAAGTCGAGGAGACGGACCCCTTCTCCGAGGGGCGAGCCGGGGTCCTCGACGAGCATGATGTTGCCGGGCTTGAGGTCACGATGAATCATCCCCAGACCGTGCGCCTCAGCGAGGGCTCGGAGCAGCTGCAGGAGGATGTTGGCCACTCTCTCCGTCGGCTGCGGGCCTTCCTTCAAGACCTTGGCGAGGGTGGCCCCTTCGATGAGCTCGAAGGCCATGTACAGCCCGACCTCGGGCGACTCGCCGTAGTCGTGGAGCGTCACCACCACCCGATCGCGGAGCTTGGCGACGAGCTTGGCCTCTCTGAAGAAACGGGCGCGAAGCTGGGGATCGTGGGCGTGCCGGGGATGCACCACCTTGAGCGCTACCGGTCGTCCCACGGGCTGCTGTATGGCTCGGTATACGGTCCCGAAACCGCCAATACCCACAACGGACTCGATGGCGTACTTGCCCGCCACCACCTGGCCGAGGGCAGGATCATGACCCGACGGCAGATCGCCCTGGGGGGCGTTGCCGTTCCCGGTCATCGACCGGCCGGCCCCGTTTCCTCGAGCGTTTGACATACGGATCCCGGGTCGAACGCTAACAAAATGATGGACTGTCGGTAAACGCTCGCGGTGCTCCTCAGTGATTCATTTTCACGTGATTCAGGCCACATGAGCGGCGCCCTGGGGGAGCGGCTCCACCCCGAAGGCTCGCTTCATCTCCTCCGCCACGACGGCCTCCGCGTGGTCTTCGACGATGGCCCCGTGCGCGAGGATCACGCGGCCGATGGGCCATTTTACGAGCTCCTCGGCCGCAGCCTTCATGCGCGCCTTGTCCTTGGTGATGAGGGAGAACAGCCGTGGGACGCGAGGTCGCCGCCAACATCCTTCCGCCCAGTACACGAACTTGCTCAATGCACCCTTGGTCTCATGGACGTTCATGAAGAGGTCGGTGGTGACCAGGGTTCCGGAGGGGCGGTGGAAAAACACGACCTCGTTGAGGGCCGGAGCCCCGTCTAGAACCTGGGCCTCGAAGACCCCGGCCCAGCTCGTCGGGAGCGCCCCGTCGAGGGTCGCATCGAAGGACAGGTCCTTGCGTTTTTCTGGGAGGCCGGGAGCGCCGAGGAGCTGAGCGTCCGGATAACGCTGAATCACTGCCTCCAGATGGATGTGATGAAACCGGTTGGGCGCCACGAGCCAGCGCACCGGCCCCAACTCTGCGAGCTCGGCCGCCAACGACGCGTCGATGGGCACCGGCGAGCACAGCCAGAGGTGACCGTCCGGAAGCCGAACGACGGTCATTCGGCCGGGAAAGTGGATACCGAAAGCGAAATGCTCGTGCTCCACGGTCCACAGATCTTGGGCGATTCGCTTCAACCTCATGGCCGTCAGCCTGCGAGTGGGGGCTTATTTTAGTCAAGATGCTTGACTAAAATAGGGTCCCGAGTGTGACCTCGCTCACGATGAACGGGGCCTCATCTTCCCCGAGATCGTGGTAAGAGCCCACCATGACACGCTTCCTGGCTCCCCTTCTTGCTGTGGCCCTCGTGGCCGTCTCCTCACCGGCATTTGCGGCGTCTGCGGTCGGCCTCTGGGTCACCATCGACGACGAAACGAAGAAGCCGAGGTCTCACGTAAAGATCACGGACGAGGGTGGCGTCGTCACCGGCAAGATCGCGAAGCTCCTCAACCCCTCGCGGCCCAACCCCACCTGCGACAAGTGTCCGGACGAAAAGAAGGGCAAGCCCATCATGGGCATCGAGTTCATTTGGGGGCTCAAGCAGAAGAGCGGCAAAGACAAGCCCACCTGGGAGGGGGGCAAGATCATGGATCCCGAAAACGGGAAGGTCTACGACGCCAAGATCTGGCTCGAAAACGACAACACCCTCAAAGTGAGGGGAAGCTTCCTATTCATCGGGCGCACCCAGACTTGGTATCGGCTGGACCCCGAGACGGGCGAGCGCGTCTCGAAGTAGTCTCCCTTCTTCGTGAAGGACACTCCGGAGTTTCGGACCCGCCTCGGGCACGCGAAGGTCTCCAGCGTCGGGCATCTCTTGGTCCGCTGCGCGCGCCTCTTCAATGAGGCGGGGGTTCGCCGCTTGCGGCGGGATCCCCGCTTGGCCGAGGCCCGCCCCTCTCATCTTGCCCTCTTTCCTCACCTGGACCTGGAGGGCACGCGGATAGCCGAGCTCGCCCGAAGAGCCGAGATCAGCAAACAGGCCGTAGCCCAGCACGTCGATGCCCTCGAAGGGCTCGGAGTGGTGGAGCGGCGACCGGATCCTGAGGACGGTCGGGCCAAGCGGGTGGTCTTCACAGACCTCGGACGGGAGATGATGCTCTTTGGGCTCGGCGTCCTGGCCGAGGTCGAAGAGGAGGTCTTGGCCGGCCTGTCCCCCGAGCGGCGCTCGGCTCTCCGTGACGATCTGGTCTCGATCATGTCGGTCCTCGAGCGCGCCGGGACCCCAACGGACGCCTGAAGTCCACCTCCGCGGAGCGGCCTCGACCTGTACGTGGGCGGGCTGCGCGTAACATGCATCTTCAAGGGTACGGTGGGTCCAGCCTTGCGTTCCTGCGTATTTTCAACACGTTTACGCGACCTCTCGCTCAACCGTCGCTTCCCGGCGCCCATAGGCTCGGCTCCATGTCGGTTCCCCACCGTCGTCGACGTTCATCTGGGGGGGCATCATCCCTCGAGGCGGGCCTGGCCGCGCTCCGAGCGGGCGATGCGTCCCAAGCCCGCGATGCGCTCGTGAAAGCCACGCGCGAGCAGCCTCGGTCGATGGACGCTCGTTATCTCCTCGCCATCGCCTGTCAGCAGCTCGGCGACGTGGCGGCGGCCCGGACGAGCCTCGAGGCGCTCGCCAATTTGGGGCCGCTTCAGCCGCAGGCGCTCAACCTCTTGGCGATGGTGGAACAGGATGCCGGTCGGCTCGAGGCGGCGGAGGCCGCCTATCGAGAAGCGATTCAGCGGCAGCCCGCGGACGCCGGCCTCCACAACAATCTTGGCACCGTGCTTCGGGCCCGCGGCCGGCTCGATGCGGCCCATGGCGCCTTCGACATGGCGCTGGGGCTGGACCCTGGTCACGTCGACGCCCTCACCAACAAAGCCAACGCCTACCTGGTGGTAGGGCGCCATGAGGACGCCATCGCCCTGTACTCCTCGGCTCTGACCGGGGCCCCGAACCACGGCCGCGCCTTGCTCGGTCGCGGAAAGGCGCGCCTTCAGATCGGAGACCATCGCGCCGCCGCCCAAGACCTGGAGGAAGCGGCCGTCCATCCGGCCACCCGAGACGAGGCGACCTGGCACGCGGCCCTCGCGCTGCCCCCTGTCTATGCCTCCACCGCGGAGATGGATGAGCTCCGCGAGATGATGATCCGCCGGGTCGAGGCGCTCGTGTCCGCGCCTCTCCCCGAGCTCGCCGCCCGCGCTCCCCTCGTCGCGGCGGCAGGGGAGCTGACGCCCTTCACGCTTCACTACCAAGAGGTGGACGTGCGCCCCGTGCAGGAAGCCTTCGGTGGCCTGGTGTCGCGCCTCACAGCGCCTTGCCGCCCGCGCCTCCGCCCCGCCGGGGGTTCACGCCCGCGCGTAGGCATCGTGAGTCACCATCTCTTCGAGCACACGGTGGGAAAGTTCGTCCGTGGCTGGACCAAACACTTCAGCGACGAGGCGGTCGACCTCCGCTTCTATAAAATGGGGGCTGGAAGCGACGCCCTCACCGAAGACCTGGCCCGACGCGCTCCTCTCGAGACGCTGCCCGTGGAGCTGGAAACAGCCGCAGAGCGACTTGCGGCGGCCGGCCTCGACGTCATCTTCTACCCCGAGCTCGGCATGTTCGGGCCGATCTATCGACTCGCCTCGACCCGTCTCGCGCCGCTCCAGGTGGTCGGGCTCGGACATCCCGTGACGAGCGGCCTCCCCAGCATCGACGCCTTCCTGAGTGGAGCCGACGTCGAGCCGCCCGACGGAGACGCGCACTATCTCGAGCGGCTCGAGCGGCTGCCGGGAACCTCCATCACCTACGAAGAGCCGATCTGGTCGGGACAGACCCCCGAGCTCGATCTCCCCCCGGACGCCTTCGTCTTTCTCACGCTCCAGTCCCTGTTCAAGTATCTTCCTCAGCACGACGAGCTCTACGCGCGGATTCTGGCTCGGTGCCCCGATGCCTGGCTGCTCTTCTTGTCCAGCGGCAGTGCGGGCCTCGATGCGCGTTTTCAGGAGCGACTTCGGGCCGCGATGGCTCGAGAAGGGGTGGACTTGGCGGCAAGATGCCGTTTCCTCGAGCGGCGACCCCTCGACGAATTTCTGGGGGTCTACCGACTTGCGGACGTCGTGCTGGATGTCCCCAGCTGGTCGGGAGGCAACACGACCCTCGAGGCCCTCTCGGCGGGACGACCGATCGTGTCCTGGCCGGGGCGTTTCGCGCGCGGGCGGGTCACCAAGGCCATGCTCGAGGCGATCGGCGTCACGGAGACGATCGTGGATGGCCCCGAAGCCTACGTCGATATGGCGGTGGCGCTGCACGGGGATCCGGCCCGGCGGAGCCGCTTGAGCGAACGCATCCTCGCCGGGAAATCGGTGCTCTTCGAAGATCCGAGGCCGGTGCGAGCCATGGAGGCCCTCTTCAGTCTCGGAAATTCGAGTACCTGAGGCGCGATCCCGCTCACAGGGGAGGGCCATTGGTCTGGCACGGCCTTCGCTAGTGCAAGCGGACATGACCCATTCACTAGGTCCCACCTCCAAACTCATCCCCATCCCCATCCTCCTTGCGACCGGCGTAGGGTTCACGGCGTGTGATCCTCAAAGCGCTCAAGATCTTCCCGTCGTGCAGACGGAAGCCAGCCTGCGACCCATCCAGACCTGCGCGGAGCTCGAGACCTTCCTCGAGGACACCGCGGTTCAGGAGATGCGCGTGGATCTGGAGGCCTGGAATCGAGGGGGCTTCTGGTTCGATGTCCCCGAGGCGGGCGGCGACCTTGCGGCCGGCGCCCCCAACGCCGGTCGCGACGACTCCGCGCCGTCGGACTTCACAACCACGAATACTCAAGTCGAAGGCGTCGACGAAGCGGACTTCATGAAGAACGACGGAACCCGGATTCTCGTTCTCAGTGGCCGCTCGCTCTATCTCGTTCGCTCCTGGCCCCCGCAGGACCTCGCCGTCTCCGAGCGCCTCGAGCTCGACGGCTGGCCTTTGGAGATGTTCCTGGATGAGGACGGGCGCGCCATCGTGTTCTCGTCCTGGTGGCCGGAGATCGACGCCCAGGGAGATGTAGCGTGCGGTCCTTGGGGCTGCGGCGTCTCTCGCAGCTTTACCCGCGTGACCGTCATCGACACCACCGACGATCTCCTCAGCGTGGAGCGCGAAACCTTTTTGCCGGGGAGTTACGTCTCGAGCCGACGCATCGGGAGCTCCGTGCGGGTCGTGCTCCGCGAAAACCTCGGCCGACCTAGCGGCCTTCGCTACTGGCCAGAAAACTTTCAGGGAGATCCCAGCACCGACCGCGACGCTTTCGAGGCCGCGATGGCCGAGCTCAAGGCTGAGAACGAGCGTTTGATTCGGGCTCAGAGTCTCTCGGACTGGATCCCGCAGGCTTTCATGCGGGTCGGGGGTACGGACCGCAACTTGGATCGTCCGTGCACGTCCTTCCACCGTCCCACCGCCTCCTCACGGCTGGGACTCACCACGGTGGCTACGCTCGACCTCGGACAGACCACCCCGAGCCTGAACCAAATCTCGGTGCTGGGCGAGGTGGGTGAGATCTACGCATCGGCGGAGTCCTTGTATCTGGCGAGCCCTCACTGGTGGTGGTGGCCCGAAGAAGGCCAGACCACGCACACCTATATCCACAAGCTCGACATCAGAGATCCCTCCCGCGCTCGCTACGCGGGATCCGGCGGGGTTCCCGGGTATCTCCACAACCAATTCTCGATGGACGAGCACCTTGGCTTTTTGCGCATCGCCACGACCGCCGAGACCTGGCGGACGGAGGCCACCACGGGTTGGCGGCGGGAGACGTCGAACCGAGTCACGGTGCTCGGCAACGCCAACGGTCAGCTCATCGAAGTGGGGAGCGTCACCGGCCTCGCGGAGGGTGAGCAGATCCAATCTGCGCGCTTCGTAGGGCATCGAGGCTTCATCGTCACTTTCGAGCAGATCGACCCGCTCTTCACCCTCGACCTCGGAAACCCCTTCGCCCCGCGCGTGATCGGCGAGCTCAAGGTGCCCGGCTTCTCGAGCTACATTCACCCCCTGGACGCGGATCATCTCCTGACCATCGGGGTGGACCTTCCCGAGCCCGACGCTAACGGACAGGTCGACTGGAGCCAGCGAGCCATGAAGCTCACCGTCTTCGACGTCGGGGACTTCGCGAATCCCACCGAGAAGTTCGTGCAGCGGGTGGGGACCGCCCACGGCTGGAGCGAGGCCGGTTGGAACCACAAGGCCTTCAACTGGTTCGGGGCCCGAAAGATGCTCGCCATCCCCTTCGCGGACTATCTGCCCGCTTCCTCGGATCCTTGGGGGAGCTTCGTCAGCGACCTGCGCATGTTCGAGGTCGATGTCGACGATGGCATTCGTTTCCGCGGAACCCTCGACCTGGCCGACCTGTTCGTGACGAGCCGCTACGATCGCTGGTCGTGGCGCTGGTCGCCGTGGGTGCGGAGAAGCGTCATGGCCGACGACTACGTCTATGCCATCAGCGACGCGGGTGTGCGGGTGGCCGACATGCGCAACCCCACCGCCCCCATCGCCACGGCCCGCTTCGATCCCGTTCGGGACTGACTCTGGCGCCGCCTCGGTCGAGGGGAGCCCCCCCGCCGGCGAGGCCCGCTCGCCGCTCAGCGTGCGAAGCGCTGAAACCAGGCGGGGGGGGCCGTCTCGATCGCGTCGAGCTCCTGCTCGAAGGTCTCCGCCCCGGCTGCCTCCACCGCCCCCGCGACATGGGGGGCGAGCCGCTCCCCTAGCTGCTGCTGCTCCTCGCTGTAGAGGACCAGACGGCGTCCCCCGGCCTTGAGCTCGAGGCACAGATCGAAGGGGGCAGGGGCGTCATCGCAGCGCCAGGTGCGCACCTGAAATCTCACCTTGCGGCCGTCCTGAGGGAAGACAAGGGTCAGCTCCCGGCCCTGAACCCGGTGCCGAAGCACGTCCACCGCGAACCGAAAGGCCGAGCCATCCACCGCGGCGCCTATCCGTCGCTTCCCTTTCTTGAGCAGCACCAAGCTCAAGACCCGCTGGCGCGGCCCGTCTGGAGCGCGGTCCATCCATACCCGGTTGGTCAGCTTTTTCACGGGACTGGGCCCGTCGTGGGTCGCCCCGCACGACATGACCCACTTGAAGACGACAACGGCGAGAAGGACGGCGAAGACGCGACGGACTTTCTTCATCCATCTCAGGTTGAGCGCCTCGCCTTGAAGAAGCAAGAGCGCCCCCCGACTACGAGTGATACGCCGGCCGGTCCCAGCTCCCCGTCGGCTCGACTTCGTCGTTGTCGGACCGATGTCTTGAAACGGCGTGCCGGTTGTTCACCCACATCACTTCGCGAAGGCCGTCGTGACGATGGCCATGAAGCAGAAATTCAAGCTGGCTAAGGACTGTCAGTCCGCAGCCGGCGAGCGCGCTTTTGCCTCCGGTCAAGCCTTCGACAAGGACGTCATCACCGCTTGGGCGACCGGGCAGCTCGATACCTCGACGCTTCACCTGGAAGGGGACGGGGCCATCAACCCTTCGGTGCTCAGAAACGAGCTCGAGGCGCTGATTGAGAAGAGCCCCGACTTTCAGAAGCTCCACGCCCATCCCCTGATGCAAAAGGACTTCGGAGCGATCGTCAACCGCACCCAGCTGCCTCCGGAAGTGCTGCTTCATCTTGCCGTGATGCGGACGATGAATCGGCATCTCTTCGAGAAGAGCCTGGTCGGTGCGTGGCTGTCTCTGCTCTTGGCCATGGTGCTCGAGTTCGACCGCAAGGACACCGACCTGGCCTGGCGCGCGGCGCTCCTCCGAGACCTCGGCATGCTCTACGCGGATCCGGAGGTGGCCAGCCAAGACTCCAAGGTGCGGCTCGACTCGGTCATGCGAGCGGAGATGCAGCAGCATTCCCAAACCGGAGCCGAGGTGCTGGAGCGCACCGGACGCTCCGAACTCGCTCCGGTCGCGGAGATCGTTCTCGCTCACCACGAGCGGGTCGACGGGTCCGGGTATCCAAGAGGCATTCACGGGCTCGACTTCCTTCCCGTGGCCCGCATCGTGGCTCTCGTGGATGTCGTGGTGGCCATTCGGCTTCGTCCGACCTCCTTCGGCGACATCCAGCTTGCGGACGTGATCTATGTGCTGCTGATGGACCGATCGGGCTTCGACTCTTCCATCTTCGATCGCTTCCTCGCCCTCGCGCGCGGGGCCGCCAGTGAGATCGAGGACGAGGACCACACCGTCTTTCGACGGGCCCAGCAGCTGCACGTGCGCTCGCAGCTCCTCCAGGAGCGCGTGTACGAGATCGACGAAAAGCTACGTTCCCGCACTCTTCCGAAGGGTTCGGCCGCGGACCTGCGCGAGCGTGGTCGGCGGACCTTCGACATCCTCAATCGCTCGGGCATCCTCGACAAGGAGGTCCAGTGGTGGCTCAAGAAGGTGGCTTCGGGACGAGATCAGTCCGACGCCGAAACCATGAAAGAGATCGAGCTTCAGCAGCTCGAGATCGCCCGACAGCTCGATCGCATCGAGATCGACCTCTCCAACGGCCCCGACGTGCTCAGCTTCTCCGACGTGGCCAACCGACGCCCGACCTAGAGGGTCGATCCCGACGACCCCGCCGGTCGTCCTGGCGGCCGGGAATAGGTCACGGAGGCTACGGCCACCCGAAACGGACCCGCTTGCAGCTGAACTTGCACGACCACCAAGCTCTTTCCGAGTTTGACGATCTCCGCTTCAGCCACGAGAGCCGTGCCGGCGGGAGGCTTACGGAGAAAGTCGATGGAGAGGTGAGTGGTGACCGCCAAAGCCTCTAGGCCGACCGCTGCGAGCACGGCGAGATAGGCCACGTGGTCTGCGAGAGCCATCATGACGGGGCCGGACACCGTGCCTCCTGGGCGCAGGTCGGCCTCATCGGTCGGGCGCTCGACGCGCACTCGATCCGGTCCCGCCTCGAGGATTCGAGCGGCCGGGGCTTGGGGGAACTCCTGGCGAACGAATCGCTCCAGGACGTCCGCGTTGGGAAGCTCGGCCATTCCCGGACTCCATCTTGGCCGCCGGACGTGGTCAAACCGGAGCATGCTCTCGAAGCGGATCCTCAAAATTCTGCACGAGCTCGGCACCGTGGGCGTCATGGGGGCGCTCGCGGCCCAGATGGTGCTGGCGGTGGTGGGAGCCGGCCTGGACCCCGAGGGGCACGCCGTCCTTCGTCAGGCGATTCACGTCCTCGCGCGGACGCTGCTTCTCCCCTCTTTGATGGTCTGTCTGGTGAGTGGGGTGTTCGCAATGGCCTTTCATCGCCCCTTCTTGAACGCCGAGTGGGCCATCGCCAAGGCGCTGATGATCCCGCTGCTGCTCGAAGGCACCTTCCTGGTGGTCATGACTCCCGCTAAGACGGCCGCCAAGCTGACCGCGCGGATCGCCGAGGGGGATGCGTCCGAGAAGGTTCAACACGCCTTGGACGTCGCGCTCGGTCGGGAGCGCTACGGGGCGTGGGTCATCATGGCGATGTTCTTCGCGCAGATCGTCTTGGGGGTGTGGCGTCCGAGGATGCGCCCGCGGCCCGCGCCATCGACGGAGGCCGGAGGCGGACCCTCAGCGTCCTCCGAGGCGAGCACCACCGCGGGGTGATGCGCGAGCGGCTCAGGCCGCCCGGGCGGACGCGATGTAGAGGTCGACCTGGCGCTCGAGAATCTCGAGGGGGACGCCGCCCCCTTCGAGCAAAGCGTCGTGGAAGGCCCGAATGTCGAAAGCCTCTCCGAGGGCGGCCTCGGCCTTCGCGCGCAAGGCGAGGACCTTGATCATGCCGATCTTGTAGCAGGTCGCCTGACCGGGCATCACCATGTAGCGGCGAACCTCGGAGGTGATGCTCTCCAGGGGCTCGGGGCTGTTGGCCGAAAAGTACTCGATGGCCTTTTGCTCATTCCATCCCTTGGCGTGAAGCCCCGTGTCTACGACGAGGCGGATGGCGCGAAAGATCTCCGAAGTAAGGCGTCCGAACTCGCTGTACGGATCCTTGTAGGTTCCCGGCATCTCCTTGGCGAGCTTCTCGGCGTACAGGGCCCAGCCCTCGGCGTAGGCGGTGAAGAAGCTCTGGGTTCGGAATTTCGGCACTTCGGTCAGCTCCTGGGCGATGGCGATCTGCATGTGATGGCCAGGGATGCCCTCGTGATAGGCGATGACTTCGAGCTGGTTCTTCGGCATCGCGGTCATGTCGGACAGATGCGCGTAGTACGTGCCGGGACGTGAGCCATCGGGTGTAGATGGAAAGTAGTGTTGCGCAGCGCCATCACGCTCGCGAAAGGGTTCCACCCGCTTCACCACCAGCTGGGCCTTGGGCATCAGGTTGAAGAAGTCGGGGAGCCGGGTCTCGATGTTGTCGATGGCGGCCTTGGCGTCGGTGATGTAAGCCACCCGACCTTCGTCCGTATCGGGGTAGTAGTTCCATTTCCCTTCCCTCACCTTTTTGAAGAAGGCCTGCAGATCTCCCTTGAACTTGACCTGCTTCATGACCCCCTTCATCTCTTCTTGGAGGCGCGCCACCTCGGCCAGGCCCAGCGCGTGGATCTCGTCCGGGGTCATCTGGGTCGTGGTCTGGGCACTCAGAGCCTGCCGGTAGAAGGCAGCTCCGTTCGGCTGAGCGCCGACGCCGGTGGCCACCTTCATCGCCTTGGGCAGCTGGGCCTCGGCCCAGGCGATGATCTCGTCGTAGGCGGGCTTGACGATCTCCACGAGGGCGGTCCGGGCGGCGGCGAGGTGGGCCTTCGCCTTGGCCTCGTCGAGAGTGCCGCTCTTCTGGAGCTTCTCGACTTCCGTCTTGATGTCCGCCCACAGGGCGCTGTCCTCATCCCCATCCGTGAAGGGCTTTCCGGTGATGATGGCTCGGGCCTGAGTGATCGTCCCCTCGAGAGCGAACTTGGGATAGCGGGTGCCCTTCTCGAGCCCGATATTGGCGCCCTCGACGAGCTGTCCCATGACCCGGCCGAGCTCCTTGAGGCGGCTGATCAAAGCCTCGAGATCCGACTCGGACTCCACGGTGTGGAAGTTGATGAGGAAGGTCGCGGCGAAACTCTGGGGCCCGTCCATTTGGTGAAAGGTGTAACCATCGTAAAAAAATGGCTCCGATGCGGCCATCTCTTCGTACTGATAGACCCACACGTCGTAGGAAACCTTCTCCGCGGGGCTGAGCGAAGCGTAGTCGAACTTGGCCTTCAGCTCCTCGACGGAAGCCTTCTTCAGGGCCAGTCTCTCGTCGAAACCCTTCTTTGAGAAATCATCGAGCTCGCCGTAGCGCTCCTTGCGGCCCTGCATGGTGAGGCCGAGGGGGCTGAGCATCAGCTCTTTCTCGTACTCGGCGTCGAACCATTCGGTGAGGCTCATCGCCGGCGATGGGGCCGCGGCCGAGGCGGGGGTCGAAGCTGGCTCGGCGGCCGGGGAGGAGGTCGGCTCTGCCGCCGAGGTGCAACCCACGGCGCCGCCGATGAGGAGAGCGGCTCCTATCGGGCCGCGAACTAGCAAGTTCTTAGCGCTCACTGCGTCTGCATCGCTAAACCTGCCGGCATTGGGCAAGTCGATTTTCTACGGTTCGGGGTTGCACGGGCTCCGTCGAGCGCTGAACTCGAAACTGATGGGAACGGGGTCTCGGTGGGACTACCGTCCGGCCCTCATGAGGAGCTCCGTGCTCGCCGCTCTTACCCTTGTCCTTGTCCATCTTCCCGGGGTCGCGCGCGCGGAGTCGTGCCAGGTCGACGACGACTGCAATGACAACGGAGTCTGCGCGGCTGGGAGGTGTACCCCTGCCCTCCCCGAGGTATCTGAGAATGACCTTTCAGCGCCGTCGCCGCTGGGGCCGGACGTGGGCTGGACCCTTCCGGCCGGCGTCATGGGTATGGCCTCTGCGGCGGCCGTCCTCGGCCTCGGGATCGGCGCCGCCACCTCCCTCGACAATGTCGAGACCACGGACGACGTCCTCGGGGCTTCGGCGCTCGGGCTCCTGGCGGTGATGACCCCCGTCACGATGATCGGGGCCCACTCGGGAGAGGCCCGAGGCAGCATCGGGCTGGAAGTGGCCTCATGGGTCACCTACGGCCTCGGCCTGACCTCCGGGCTTCTCGCCCTGGCGGTGGAGGACGTCACGGAGGATGGAGTTGAGGAACTCGTGCTGACCGCCACCGGCTTTGCCACCGCGTCTCTGCTCGCCATGGGGGCGAGTGGCTTCATCGCCCACGGCCGCTCTCGCGCCGCGCACGCCCAAGCGCGCCTTGGCTCGGTTCTCGACGCCACTGGCCGGCGCCAGCCCACCTTGGGGCTCGTCGTACTCTTCTGAAGTCTTCTGCGTCCGTTTGGATCCCCAAACGTCTGGGCTTCGATGGATACCGAGTCGCACGCAGCGGTCGACGTCTCTGGAGCTCTCCCTCAAAGTGGAGCCCAGGTGTCTCGGTTGGATCACGAGCAGCTCGAGCGGCTCTTCGCGGAGCTGGCCGGAGACGTCCGGCGAGTCGCGCGGGCCACTGCCCCCGACGCGGCCAGCGCCGAGGACGTGGTGCAGGAGACCTTTCTTCGCCTGGCCGAGCGCCTGGATGGGCTCCGCGATCCGGATGCGATTCGGGGCTGGCTGAAGACGGTGGCGCGTAACGCCGCCCTGGATGCGCGACGTCGCTCCGGTCGGTGGGCGGCGGGGGCCCCGTCGGAGGAACCCGCGGCCCCCGAGACCGACGATCGGACGGTGGAGGCCCTCGTCGCCTCGTGGCTGCCGGCCTTCGTGGAGGCTCTCCCCGAGCCCTACCGTGAAGCCGTGCGGATGGCGGATCTGGAAGAGCTGCCGCAGGCCGAGATCGCCCGTCGGATGGGGGCGCCACCGTCGACGATCAAATCCCGGGTCCAGCGCGGTCGTAAACTCCTGCGGAAGCGTCTTCTCGCGTGTTGCCACGTGGAGCTGGGGCCCGGGGGAGACGTTCTCGAGCTGCGTCGGCAGCGCCGCTGTCGCTGCGACTGACGTTCGTCGGTCATGGCTGCGCCTTCGTCGAACGGGGTTCGTCGAACGGGCCGCGGCACGCACGCCGCGGGCTGAGACGCCTCGGGCGTCGCCTTGGACTGGCACGTCGCGTGCTGAGCTTCGAAGCGATGTCCAAGCCCAAGCCTCGAGCCGACACTCTGGACGAGAGCCCAACGGTGATGGTCAGCGCTCTGGCCACGCCTTTGAATCGGCCGTCGGTGGGCGGCGAGCGCTCCTTTCGTCATCCACGCACGACTTTGAGACGGGCCCTGGTGAGCCGAGCGGGCACGCGTCCGGTGAGGGAGCGCTTTGGGGCCGATGCGCTCGGATCTCTCCTCCTGGCGGCTCGTGACGCTTCCGAAGTCCTGAGTCGGGCCTTCGCTTGCTGGGCCCGCGGCTTCGAGATCGCGGGGCGCTTCGTGGTGATCGATGGCGACGTGCTCGGCGCCGAAGTCGCCGGTCTGAGAGATCCAGGACCTCACCGCTTTCGTGGTGCTCGAGTCCCCGCCCGTCGCCACTGGTTGCTCCGAGATGCGGTGGAGCGAAAGGAGCCCTACGTGGGCGAGGGTTCGGCGGAGGTGGGAAGCACATGGCTCACGGATCGGCTCGGGCTCGCGCCCGCCGCGCGGGTGGCGCTCCTACCGATCCAGGACGCACGCGGGGAGGTGGTGGGCCTGTTCGTCGGCAACGGGGCTCGGGTTCACTTCAGCCATCAGGAGCTCCAGCTCATGCGCGCCGCCATCCGGGCCGGACATCGTCTCGTTCAGTCTCGCGAAGCTCTCGAACGTCTCGCCGGTCGAAGAGGTTAACGACCGGGAAACGAAGCTCGCCAGCTCGGGCCCTGCACCAGTCGAACCTCACGGAACCGCGCGCTCACCATGGCGTAGTCCACCGCGTACAGGGGGAGGGATCGCCGGGGAGCCGGGGCATCATGAAAAGCGGCCCGATGCGTCCCGCGGCCGGAGAGGGTCTCGGCCGCGCGCCGGGCGGGGTCGTCGAGCGAGGGGACGGCGGCGAGCCCCAGAGCCTTTGAGATCGCCCCGGCGATCGGGGCCAGGTGCAGGCCCCCCGTGGCGATAAGACCGCGAAGGTGCTGCCCGGACTCGACGTCGCCTTCCTTCTCCACCAGGACCGCGAGGAGTCCCAGGCTGGAAACGGCCGCCCATACGGCGTGGGGGTCCTCAGCGAGCCCCTCGAGGCCCTCACGGAGCGCGCTCAGGTCATCGGCAGCGAAACCTCGCTTGCCCTCGAAGTATCGGCGGTAGCCCTCCGTGGCCAGCGCGTGCATCCGCTTGGGAAGCATCACCTGGACCTGCGCGGCGGAGCTGGACGTTTGCGAGGCGCCGATCATGGCGGAGCTCAGCGGACGCCGCCAGCGAGGAAGGGGCAGTGCCCGCCCCCGGAGGTTGGTCGGCGTTCGGAGACCCGCTCGACCTCATCTCCCCGGCTAGAGCCGGGCGGAGCTAAGCCGTCCCGGCGTTGCGCAGCCTCGTGCAGCGCGTCGGCCATCGTCCGCTCGGCGCTTGCCCCCGGACCTCCGAGGTAGAGCCGATCGAGCGTGTCGAGAAACGCTCCCTCCAGGGCGTCGCCGTTGACAACCCCGTCAGACGCGAGGTCCGCCGCGCGAAGGGTTTCGAGGTCTCGACGATCGAGGTTGGCCTCGAGCGCGTGATCGCTCTCGAGGGCGTAGTCGACGATGTTGCCGTCGATCTGGCCGCCGTTGAAGAGAGGCGCATGTCCCCAAAGCTGGAGCACCTGGTTCTCGAAAGCGTTGAGTCCGTTTTCGCCGGTGAGGCGCCGGCTCATGTCGATCGGACCCTCTGCAAATCGAATGGGGGCTTGGCCGTAGCGCGCGCTGATATCCTCGCCCGTCATGTCCTCGTAAAGACCGAAGAAGGCCTCGTCCAGCGACTTGCCGGTGACGCCTCCGTAGAGGGCTTCGTCGCGGGCCCTGAGCTCTCTGGCCAGCTCCACCTCTGCGGCCTGAAACTGTCCGGGGTCTTCGGCAACGTTGAGGAGCACCCCACCATCCTGCTCACCCTCCGACGTCATCTGGATTCCCCAAAGATGCAAGATGGCGCGCTCGCGATCCGACATCCCACTGATCTCCCTTCGCTCCTCCAAGCTGAGGTCTCGGTAGTCCAGCTGAGGATCCAGGCGCTCGCCGATCGGCAAGTCCGGGCGGGCTGGGTTCGGTCCTGCTTCGTAGGGTCGGGAAGCGTCGGGCGGAGCGGACGCAGGAGGACCCGCGGCCAACCCTCGCTCGATATCCTGGAAGAACCCGTCCACGCCGCCGTAGCCTCCTTGATCCGGGCGGGGCCCCAAAGCGGCCCCGCCGTACGGCGCCAGGTCGAACCCATCCGCGCCGCCCCGCAGCATGGATTGCAGAAGCGGAGCGAGCACGGCCACCAGGAGCTGCTGGAGCTCGATCACCAGATCGGGCGGGGGCAGCCCGTCGAAGGTGCCCGACCGAAAGGGCTGGTGCAGCGGCGCCAGGTCTTGGACCCCTCCCGGCCGGAACAGGGGGGTCCTCCGATTCGAGGTGAGAAGGTTCATGGTGCCTCCCTCGCGCTGCCGTCAGTATCCGCCGGACGCCGTCGTCGCGTTTCCGGCGTTGCCCGCGTTTCCGGCGTTGCCCGCGTTTCCGGCGTTGCCGGCGTTTCCGGCGTTGCCTGCGTTTCCGGCGTTGCCTGCGTTTCCGGCGTTGCCTTCCTCTTGGAGGCCGGAGAGCTGACCGAGAAGAGCCTGAATCAGAGCCTCGACGTCGAAGTTCGGCTCTGCCCCTCCACCCTGTTCGGCTCCCATCTGACCGAGCAGCTGCTGGACGAGAGCTCGAATGAGCTCCTCGAGGGATCCGGCCCCGGACGCTGCGGCCTCCCCGGCGTTTCCAGCATTTCCGGCGTTCCCCGCGTTTCCAGCATTTCTGGCGTTCCCCGCGTTTCCGCCGTTGCCCGCGTTCCCCGCGTTTCCGGCCGCCCCGCGGGAGAAGTTGGGGGCCCCGATCGGGGTCTGGTCGTACTGCTGGAGAAGGTTCGAGAGCTCGCCTCCCTGAACCATCTCGATCGCCTTCTGGTAGGCACCGGGGTTCTTGATGGCGCCCTCCTTAGCGGTGATGTCGGCCAAGGAGATGAAACCGCGATCGAGCGCGTCGGCCACGGCCCCGAGAGTCTCGACGTCGGTGTCGCCGACTCCCGGTCGGTTCGCGCCGTCGTAGCCCGAGGCCACCAGAAGCTCCTTGAGCTTGCCGTTGTCGTAGTTCTTGGCGCCGCCGGCCAGGTCGCCCTTATAGACGGAGGCCACCTGCATGAACGTCTGGGCGTCGGCGCTCATGCGATAGAAGGCATTGGCTCCGTCGGCGAGGCCGTTCGGGTTCCGCGGGTCGAAGCCCTTCGCGCTCGCGGCGAACTGGAAGGCGTAGTTGCGGGCCACGGCGGCGTCGAAGAGCTGTCCGTTCTGGACCGAGGCGAAACGGGTCCCGGGGAGGGCGCGGTTTTGGGCGATGTTCCCATTCTGCTGTCCGTTCGCGTTGGTAGCGCCCGCGATATAGGAGGCGAACTCGCCGCGATCCGTGGGTGGGGGGAGAGCCGCCCCGGCGCCACCTCCGTAGCTGCCCCCCTGAGCTCCGTAGCTGCCTTGGGCGCCGTAGCTGCCTTGGGCGCCGTAGCTGCCTTGGGCGCCGTAGCTGCCTTGGGCGCCGTAGCTGCCTTGGGCCGCGTAGCCGCCCGCACCGGCGTTCCCTGCGTTCCCGGCGTTCCCTGCGTTCCCGGCGTTGCCTGCGTTCCCGGCGTTGCCTGCGTTCCCGGCGTTGCCTGCGTTCCCGGCGTTGCCCGCGTTCCCGGCGTTGCCCGCGTTCCCGCCTTGCCCTCGCTGGCCTCCGGACCCGGAGCGCGCGGTGGTGGGGACCCCACCGTAGCCGGGCGCGGGCTGAGCGCCGCTGGGGGCGAAGGAGGACTGTCCGTTGAGGAGCTGAGCGAGCAGCGGGCCGAGGATTTCGGCCAGCATGGCGGCGATGAGCTCCTTGGCCTCGTCGAATTGGGTGGCTGCATCGAGCTCACCGGTCTTGAACATCTGTTGCAGCGGGTCGACCGCGTTGGGGTTTTGAACGTTGAGGGGGCGATAGTTACTATATCCAGCCGTGGGCATCGTGACCTCCTGTCAGGCTCGTCGAAGCGAGCGTCGAAAGCGCTATGACCGGTACACGGAAGAAGCCGTGACCTCGATTGCGGGAGCTCGTGAAATCAAACTCCGACGTGGGGAGTCCGCGGCTTCCGGAGCTGCCGAGCGGCGGCGTGGCCTCGAGCCCCAGACCTCGGCTCTTTCTCCAGGACCTCACGAAGCTCGCCTTCGGACATCTGTCGGTGCTGCTCCGCCAGCATCCACTGATGTCCGTCGGGATCCGCGATCACTGCGGTTCGGGCGCCAAAGAACTGGTCTCCAGGCGCAACCAGAGGGTGTGCGCCCTCGGACACCGCTTGAGCATGGGCGGCGTCGACCGAAGCGACGCGGAGGAAGAGCGACACCGAGGGGGGCGTGCCGCGACTATAGGGGGACAGCAGGCCTCGCTCCGGGCTCTCGGGGCCGAGCATCACGCCCGCTCCTCCGTGCTCGATCTCGGCGTGACGGATCGCTCCGCCGACCCCTCCGGGCATGCGTGAAGGTTCCCAGTTCGCCCTCAGCCCCCATCTCACCGTCCGTGACGTGGCCCGATCGGCTCGGTGGTACGCGCGCGCCCTGGGATTTCAGGTGCGGCTCATGCTGCCCGGAGGGGTCGGCGGAGCGATCCGTCACGCCGATATCGATCACGGAGGATCGGGCGTGATGCTCGTCCCCGAGAGCCCGGAGCGAGGCCTGCTGTACCCCTATAGTAGAGGCACGCCCCCATAGGTGTAGCTCTTCCTCCGCGTCGCTTCGGTAGACGCCGC
>JBCBRU010000020.1:0-32579 GCA_039819565.1 Myxococcota bacterium
CTCGAGAAAGGGGGCCAGTCCCATCTCGAGAAGCTCGGCGCTGAGCCGACGGAAGAGGCGCTGAGCATCGGGGAGCGCGGCCACCACCTCCAGACAGGGGGAGGCGAAGGCGCGGCCGACGCGGTCGTCCAGCTCGAGCGCGGCGAGCACCGGAATGCGTTCGACCTCCTCGGCGGCGTGGAGCTCGCCCCCAGCGGGAACGTCGACTCGAGAGGGCTCCCAAGCACGCGCGGCTCGACCCGCGAGCGCCTCGACGGACCCCGTGGTGATGTCCCACCAAGCGGGCATCCCGTCCCACAGCGGGGTGTCGAGGAGTCCATCCGCAGTGCTCAGGAAGCTCCCGAGCGATGGAAAGTGGAGAGCCCTCACGTCCATGACCTCGGGTAGGGGACAGGTGCGGAAGTCGACCTCGACGATCACGCCCAGCTGACCCCGTCCCGCGAGGACATAGTCGAAAAGGGCGTCGCCCGGACCGACGCGATGGAGCTCACCACCCAAGGTCGCGACGGTCATCGCTTCAACCTGCTCGATCTGAAGGCCTGCTTGTGGCGTGCGGTCTCCGAAGCCACCCACGGAGAGCGTTCCCCCCACGGTGGGCTCCTGACTTCCGATCAGCACCGCCGGGCGTCGCCCTTCCGGAGCGCAAGCTCGAATGACAGATTTCCAGCGGCAGCCACCTTGAGCCCGGACGTGGGGACCGCTGAGCTCGGCTCCGGCGAGCCGCTTGAGGTCGACCTGAACCCCCCAGGTCAACGACTGGCCCCCGGCGCTGTGGCCTCCACCCCGGGTGATGAGCGGGGTTTGCGTGGCCACCGCTCGATCGAGGATACGCCGGAGCTCATCGACGGACCGCGGGCGCAGCACCAGGGAAGGGACCCGAATCTCGGTGCGTCCGAAGTCGACGGCAGGGCTGACGTCGAAGGGGTGGTCCGACGGGATATCGGCCGAAGCGATGGGCCCGGCGGGCACGAAAGCGTCGATGCCCTGAAGGCGGGCCCAGCCGACGAGATCCGTGGGAGGAGAGCGGACGGCGACGGACATGGGCTCGAGGAAAGCAACTCCCATTCCAAGAGGCAGAGGTCCGGTCGACGCAGGTTTCGAACCGGGCGTTCAAAGCCGAGGGAGTGAACGGTTTTCGAACCCGGTTTGAAACCGTCGATCCTGGGTCCGTGACCGAGTCATAGGGCCTGGCACGATCGTTGTTGTGGAGGGAGGCGATGAACCGATCCGCCGATACCCAGACTCCACCTGACTTTTCGCACCTCCTCGCCGTGGGCGAGGTCCGCGAGGCCGAGCGCCTCGCCGTCGCTCGTCTCGAAAAGGACACCTCGGACCCCGAGGCTCGCGCCGTCCTCGCCCGCCTCTGTCTCCTTGACCTGGATGGAGAGGCAGCCCGCGAGCACCTCGCGCTGGCCGCTCCCTCCGAGAGCCCGTGCATGCGCTTGGCCCAGGCGGGGATGGCGGCGATCGAGGGAGACGACGCCCGCGCCCATCAGCTCTTTTCCGAGGTCCTCGCCGCGGACGCCTCTGCCGTCGAAGCCCGCTTCGGCGTGGGCATCAGTCTCGCCCGACTTGGTCGACTTCCTGAGGCGCTCGTCGAACTGCGTCGAGCCGCCGGCGACGTCCCGGAGTCCGGACAGCTGCGCTACCACCTGGGGCGCTGCGAGCTGGAAGCTGGCGAGACTGAGGCTGCGGTCGCTTCGCTGGGCGAGGCGGTCAAGCTCGACCCCTTCCTTCCCGACGCCTGGGTAGCTTTCGCTCGCGTCGCCTCGCTCACCGGACAGGCGGAGCGAGCCGCGGAGATCCTGGAAGAAGGCCTGCGGGTACTTCCCGGGCAGATGCTCCTGCAGACAGAGCTCGCGAACCTCCGTATCGTCCTGGGGCAGGCCGAGGAAGGCTTGGCAGGCCTCCAAGCGGTCGCCGAAGCAGCCCCTGATCACCCCGACGCTGCCGCCAACGAGGCCCTCCGACGCGTCGCGCTTGGTGAGGTGTCTGAAGCCATCGAGTTCTGCCTCACGAAGCGGGAGGACGGAGTTTGGGGCGCGAGCCTCGCGCGGGCTCTGGCGGATGCCTACGAAGCGGCGAAGGACCCAGAGTCGGCCCTGGTCGCCTACGCGGAAGCCTCCGCCCTCGACCCGTCCGACTGGCAGGCCCCCAACAACATGGGACTGGTCCTCCTGAGCCTCGGCAAGTCGGACCAGCTCCCCCTCGCGGTCGAGGTCTTGGAGCAAGCTCACCATCGCGCTCCGAGCCAGCTCGAGCCCTTGCTCAATCTGGCCCTGGTCTACGCCCGCATGGAGCACTTCGAGACGGCCATTCATCTCGCGCGTCACGTAGCCTCCTTCGAACTAGGGGCTCAGCATCCCGTCCACGACCAAGCGATGCGTCTCCTCCGAGCTCTGGGCGGTTCGATGGATGGACCTTCGGTTCCAAACTCTAAACCCTCTTGAAGGCCATGATTCATGGATAGTTCCAGCGTGGCATCTATATTGCTCATGAATAGGATGCCATGAGCAGGAATGGAATCAAGAACTATACTCCACCCCCACTTCAAACCTTCACGCCGCAACAGGCCGAGGCCGTGGCCAAGACCGCCCTCGCGGCGGTGAGCAGCGCCCTGGACAGTTCCTCGCGCGCGGGCCGTCGTCTCGCCTTTGGTCGTCCCGGCGCCGGGAGCCTTCTTCCGCTGGCTCCGCACGCTGGCGTATCGAACGACGTCGTCGACCTTCTGAGGCTTCTCGGAGCGGTTCAGGGCGGGAACTTCGGCAGCCCGGGAGCGGCGGTGGCCACGGCACGCCGTCGCTTCTCTGCGGACCTCCCCTTCGTTGCCTCGAAGCTTCTCGACCTTGCCCAGTCCGGGGACCCTGCTGCCGCGGGTCTCGCGGGAAGTCTTCTCGACCCTCTCGCTCGGAGCTACGATCTCTGGGCCAGCCAGTTTAACCCCCTCATGTCTCGCGGCTCCGTGCAGCGCTTCGTTGAGGATCTCGTGGGGAACAAGCTGGGGGCGAACCCTCTGCTCAGGGGGCTATCCGGTCAGCTCGGCGGCACCTTCGACGGCGTTATGAAGGACGTCAAGGAGCACGTACAGACCCTCGCCGTCCTCCAGAGCTCCGGCCTGAGCGGACTCTTCTCCCCAGATGCGCTCGGAACCGCCCTCAGCAAACAGTTCGGTAGCTTTCCTCAAGACTTTTCGCCCTTCCGCACGCTCTCCCGCGACGTCCGAGAGCAGATCGGGGAGTGGGCCAACGCGGTCCCTCAAACCCTCAACGACCTCCGGGGGTTGACGGATGGCCTGCAGGGCGAGCTGCGCAGCCTCGAACGCAGAGGGATGAGGACGCTAGAGGACATCGAGGGCTTCCTCGACGACCCCTTCGCGAAGGCGGAAAACCTCTTTGGCCAGGGACTGAGCGGTCTCGAGCGGCAGGGGCAGCGCCTCGTCAGCGAGGTCGAGGATATGGCTCGCGATCCCCTGAAGGGCCTCGCTCAGGTCCTACCATCCGGGGTGGAGCTGGCCCACGGGCGCGCCGAGACGAGCGCCACTGCGTTTCAGGCAGCTGGCTCGGTGGGCGACCCCAATGGACCGGTGTACGCCGCGGGTCAGGTCGTGGCGGGTCAGGTTTCGGCTTCGGCTGAGGGTCGGGTGACCGCGGATCTCTCCAAGCTCACCTTGGTCGCCGAGGGGCGGGCTGAAGCCTCTGCCACCGCCTTCGCCGCCCAGGGAGCCTTCCGGCTCGGAAACTCCGACTATCTCAACGTATCCGGCTCCGGGGAGATCTATGTCGGCGCCTCGGCCTCCGGTCAGGCGCGCTTGGTGCTGAGCCCGGATGATATTCGCGCCGAAGTGGCTGGCCAGGCCTTCGCCGGGGCTCGCGCCCAAGGACAGGTGAGCGCAACCGTAGGACCTCTCTCAGGGAGCGCCCAGGGCGAAGCCATGGCGGGAGCCACGGCGGCCGGGCGGGCGGGCATCGCTTTCAGCCCCAAGACCGGAAACATCGGAGTGGAGGCGAGTGGCGAAGCCTACGTGGGGGCGAGCGCCCGTGGCGAGATTCGTGGCTCGGCCGGGCCCGTGGCCGGCGGCATCGGTGGTGCGGCCATGGTCGGCGTTGGCGTCAACGCGGGTATCAAAGCGGGGCTGAGAGATGGCAAGCTATCCTTCGGCCTCGACCTCGGTTTGGCCTTAGGTATCGGTCTTCGCATCAAGCTCGACTTCGCGATCGACTTCAAGGCGATCGGGAAGGCGATCTCGGACGCGGTGAAGTTCCTCAAGCAGATTCCCGGCGTCAAACACATCGTCGAAGGGGTAGGCACCGCCGTGAAATGGGTGGGGAACGCCGCCAAAGAGATCGGCAAGGGTATTGGCAAGGCCGCCAAGGCCGTAGGCAACGTCGCGAAGGACATTGGCAAAGGTATCGGTAAGGCGGCCAAGTCCGTAGGTAAGGCGGTCAAGAAGTTCTTCAAGGGGTGGTAGAGCGGCTCAGCCCTTCTTCAGAAGACCATAGCGGGCCATGCGATAGTGCATGGCCCCCTTGGATATCCCCAGCCTCTCGGCCGCCCAGGCGGCTACCCATTGGGCCTCTTCCAGCGCCGCCTCCGTTTCTCTTCGGACCGACTCGTCGTCGAGGGTCGAGCGCCGCCGCGTGCCTTGGCGACGAGGCTTGGCGGGCTTGGCGGACTCCGCGGGTGCCGCGGCCGCGGGGGTCTCGATGAGCTGGAGGTCCTCGGCCTCGATGACGTCGGTCTCGCGCATGGCGAGAGCGCAGCGCATCACGTTTCGAAGCTCACGCACGTTGCCGGGCCAAGAGTGGCGCAGCAGGGCCAGATCGACGTCGGGCGACAAGGTGACCCCGGGGGCATCGGCGAGGAAATGGCGGGCGAGCACCGGGATGTCCTCAACGCGCTCCCTCAGAGGCGGGACTTCGAGGCTGAGGACCTTGACCCGAAACATCAGATCCTGACGAAACGTCCCTTTGGCCACACATTCGGCCAGGTCTTTGTGGGAGGCGGCCACGATGCGGACATCCACGGGCGTCTCGCTGTAGCTGCCGATGCGTCGTACCGTCTTCGTCTCGAGGGTGCGAAGGAGAGTGGCTTGGACATCGAGGGCGAGCTCCGCGATCTCGTCGAGAAACAAGGTTCCCCCCTGGGTCTCCTCGAAGACGCCGGCTCGGTCCTTTTCGGCTCCTGTGAAAGCTCCCTTGCAGTAGCCGAAAAGCTCGGCGCCGGACAGCTGAGGCGTCAAGGTGGCACAATTGATCGCCACGAAGCGCTTTGAGGCCCGAGGGGACGCGGAGTGGAGGGCCCGTGAGATGAGCTCCTTTCCCACCCCTGACTCCCCGTGAACGAAGACAGGATCTTCGGCCCTGGCCAGCCGTTCCAGTCGGCGAAAGAGTGTCCTCATCACAGGACTCACGGCCTTCATGCCGTGAAAGTCCGCCACGTCGTCGCCTGCCTCGGGCTCGGCCCCGAGGCTGACTCTCAAGGTGGCGTCACCAACCCCCAACGTGGCCCGGACCGGAAGTCGAATCGCCTCGACCTCCAGGCCATTTACGGTGGTGCCATTGGTGGAGCCGAGATCGACGATCATCCACTCGCCATTCTCGTAGGTGATTTGGCAGTGGGCCCCCGATACGAACTCGTCGTTCTCGATAACGACGTCGTTGTGGGGACGACTCCCTATGGTGAGGCGGCTCGGTGGCTCGAGAGTGAAGACTTGGCCCGAATACTCGACCCGCACCTGACTTCCGCTCTCCTCGCTGCGACTGGCCCGAGTTCGGGTACGCCGCTCATCCCCGCCCGCATCGAGGGATCCAGCGGGAATCATGGCTAAGCGAAACTCGCCCACCCGCAAGACATCCTGCTCGGTGAGGGCGCCTTCGGCGCCCGGGGGGCGACTCACCTCGAGGGCGGGGTCGTGTCCGGACTCGAGCGAGGCGTGCAGGTCTTCGTCGACCACCAGACGACCCAGAACGGCCGGGATGCCAGGGCTGGGGAGAATGACGTCATTCGAAGGGTCGGCGCCGAGGCTCATGCTCCCGGGCTCCAGTCGCATGGCTAGGAGTCGACGCCCTCGGCGTCGAATCTCCAGTAATTGCGGCACCATGCAGGAACCATAGCACCCCGCGAGCAAAGCTCGCAAGCAAGCTCCGAGGCCCGATCAGGGGGCCTACTTCGGTTGACGGTGGGGCGCGCCTGAGGTGCCCTGGGACCGTGAATCGGGTGCCGGTTCGACTGCGTCCCGGGGCCGTCCTCGGGCCGTACCATCTCGTCGATCGTCTCGGGGGCGGAGGGGTCGCCGAGGTGTGGTCGGCGCGGGTGTCAGGTGACGCCGTCCTCAAGGCTCTAAAAGTCCTCGTTCCAGGCCCTCACGAGACCCCAAGAGACGAAGCCATGTTTCGGGACGAGGCCGAGCTCGCGGTGCGCCTCGTACATCCGAACATCGTCCGAACTCACGCCCTACTCGATATCGACGGCGTTCTCGTTCAGGTCATGGACGTCGAGAACGGCATCGATCTCGAAGCCGTGCTCCGGCGTCTCGATGGCGTGCTCAAACCGTGGGTGGCGGGAGCCCACGTCCTCCGCGAGGTGGCCGAAGGGATGTCCTTTGCTCACGGTCTCGAAGGTCCGGACGGAGAGAGTCTGGGCCTCGTTCATCGTGATCTCACTCCCAGCAACATCTTTCTGTCCTGGACGGGGGAGGTCAAAGTCTTAGACTTCGGCATTGCTTGGACGCGCGGCCGACGCAGCCGAGCTCATACCGAGCTTGGGGTCGTCAAGGGCAAGGTCGATTACGTCTCTCCGGAATTAGCTCGCAACCGGGCCTTCGATCATCGGGCCGACATCTACTCCCTGGGCGTGCTCGCGGACCGAGTGGTGCTGGCCGTACTCGATGGCGCCTTGCGCAAGCGCCCCTCCATCGTGCGACTTCAGGCCCTCGCAGATCAGATGCGAGCCCCCGAGCCCACCCAGCGTCCGGGCTCCATGCTCGAGGTGGCGGACGATATCTCGGAGATTCTTCAGCAGGAGAGCGTTGACGTGCCTCGCTGTCGAGCGGCCCTGGTCGAGGCGCTCGCGTCCGCCCGCGGGGGGCCCCCCTCCATCGTTGGGGCCGTCCCTCCCCCTCAGAAGACAGCCGTCAAGCCCAAGCTCACCGTCCCCCATGACGTAACTCAGGTGGACCTCGAGGGCTCCGACCCGGCCGGCATGGCTACCGTGATGGTCGAGCTCGAGGCCACGGTGGTGCCCACCGATGCGCTGAGGCTACGCCCTGGCTCGACCAACACCGACCCCGTCCCCGCTCCGAGCTTCATTCCCACGCTGGGGGATGCTGTGAAGGATCTTCGTTTGGTCGAGGCCGTCGACGCAAACCCGATGGCCCGGGTGTTTCGCGCGGTGCCCGTCGCCTCTCCGGGCGGTCCTTCCCAGTGGGTTCGTTTTTTTGCCCTGGCGCCGACGGAACTCCAGTTCGAGGACGAAGCGGACCGCCTCTCTCGGCTCTCCAGCGACCGCGTGCTCTCGGTTCGGGGTTACGGCCGATACGCGCCGGATCTGGGCTTCGTGATTCTCGACGCTCATGAGGGCGAGACTCTGAGCGACGCGCTTGCCGCCGAACCTCAGCGCTCTCTCGTCCATCGCCTCAGAGTGGTGCGCGAGGTGGCGGCGGCGCTGGCCGAGGCTCATGCCTACGGCGTGGTGCACGGATACTTCAACGCGGCCTCCGTCTTCGTCGAGGCGGACACTCTGGCCGTACGCCTGGACTTCGCGGTGGCAGGAAGGCTTTCCCAGGACGCAGCCGGGATGTCTAAGCCTTCTCCCGAACAGAAGGCCGGCCGCCCGGCCACGATGAAGACGGATCTCTATCTCCTCGGCAAGCTCATGGTGCGCGCCATGGGTGAGGACTTTCGAGAACTCAGCGACGAGCTTTTAGAGCTCGACCCTCGGCACCGTCCCCCCAACGTCGTGGACGTACTGCTTCGCCTCGATGACATTTTGAGCGATATCACGCCCCTCGTGGTGGAGCCGCCCACCCTACCGGGCGGCGATCTCGTGGCCGAGACCTTGAGCGGCTCCGTCGTGGATGAAACCCACTCCGGGCCCATCTCGGCCATCACCCCGGTGGTCAGTGATAGGGCCGAGACCCCCGTCGACGGTCCCCTCACGAGGGTTGTTTCTCTTCCTCGATTGGAGCCGCCGACGGGGAGTCGACGCGGCCGAAGATGGATACTCTTCGGCCTGGGGGCAGTGCTGATCGGGCTCCTCATCTGGAGCCTCGACTTCACGCCTTGAGGTTGCCGAGGAACTCCCGAACCGCCTTGTTGTTGGCGGACTGGGCTGCGGCCATGGCTTTGATGCCACGGGTGTGCTTCTCGACTTCCTCGCTCAGGAGAAACTGGTTCTCCTTGCTCGGGTTCTCGACGACGTCTCGAGCGAGCTCTCGGAGCTTTCTCTCGCCATCGAGGATGGCATCGGCAGCCTCGGGGATGATACCACCTCTGCCCGGGCCGCCGATGGAACCTACGTTGCTCATGACGATCAGCCGTTCACGCGGGTGATAGCGTCGCGAGCCTGGTTCTCCTTCTTCTGGATGTTGGTCGCCATGTCCACCATCCGCTTCGCGTCCTCGACCATCTGGGTGATCTCGGCCTGAAGCTTCTTGTCGAAGTTACCGCTCTCGCTCCCGCTCGTATCGAGCTTCTTACCCTCTTTAGCCGCCTTCTTCTGTAGCTTCTCGGCGAGCATGATGAGGATGTAGACGAGCTGCATCATGGGATCGAGACCAGAGAGGTCCAACTCACCCGCCTCGTCCGCTTCCTCGACCCCGTCGGTGCCCTGGGTCTCCGCGGCCTCGCCGGTCTCCTCGGCGCCCTCGGTCTTCTGGCTTTCGACCATGCCCTTGAGCTCGTCCATCATGGCGTTCCAGTCGCTCATGGGAATGCCGGTGCGACCTTCCGCAGCGAACTTCTCGGCCGTCTGGACGTAAGCCTCGAGAACCTCCTTGGCGTCGTCGGAGAGCATGTCTCCGTAGCGCTCCATGAAGTTCTTGATGTCCTTGAGCTCCTGACCTGCCGCCTGGGCATCCAGATCGCCAGTCGACGTGACGAGACCGAGGGCCTCCTCACCGCTGATGCTCCCGGCGCCCTGGTTGTTGGCGAGGATGCCGTCGATGGAGCGGCCCACGGACTTGTCCTGGGTGTCTTGAGCCCGCGGCTCCTTGGCCGCGATGGCCGAGAGGTCCTTGAGCATCTTGCTGAAGTCCGAGAACGGGATGCCGCTCTGGCCGCGGTTGGCGAAGGCCTTGGCGAAGCCGATGTACTTGTCGAGCAGCTCCTCGGCGGCCTCGGTCAGTCGACCCTCGTTGAGGGAGCGGAAGTTCTCGATGGCCTTGAGCTCGTTGCCGGCCGCCTGGGCATCGAAGTCGCCCGCCGCCTTGATGAGGCTGAGGGCCTCGGTGGCGTCGATCTGCGAGTGCTTGAAGGGGTTGGAGGCTTCGAGTCGGTTCGCGGCCGCACGCACCGAGGCGTCCGGGTAGTTGGCGATGTTCTGGAGCTGCTCTTTGATCTGGTTGGGGACGAGCAGCTTGGCCAGCTGGGGGATCTTGTTAGCGACGTTGATGTTGCTCATAGCGGTTCCAGGCTTCTCCAAAACGCGTGCCAGCTCCGGCGGGGCCCCTGGCCGTCGGGGCTGGAACCTTTGGCGTCATGTATGGGAGCTCTGCCCGCGTCCCGGCTGGATTCGATTCGAACAGCTCGCGCTTCGAACCGGTTTCGAACCCAGAACCGAGTTCGGTTCGAGGAGGTTCAACGCATCTGAGGCTTCCCCGCGATTGGCCCGCGGTTTGCTCAACACCCGGGCATGCAGCCCACGAAAGCATCCAGCGGGTACGGCCCGCGGTTCTCGGTGGGTCGAACCCGGCCCCAGGACCTGAACCTGTCCCGCTCCGAGGTCGACGTCCTCAAGGACGTAGATCTCGTCCTCCGGCCGGAGGAGGTCGGGGTGGACGAGCTGCGGGCGCAAGCGAGCCGGTACCGGGCCCAGACCGCCGGCTACGGCGGCCTCTTGCCTCCGCCGCCCTCTCGCACGCGCTCCGCCGGGGGCATCTCGCGCGGCCTGGATCGGGCTCGAGGCGACCTCAAGGCGCTGACGGAGCAGGCGGGGGCGCTCGGTGAGGCGGCGGCCTTCTTGCTGGAGGCGTCGCGTGACTACGAGCGGATGCTCATGTCCGTGGAGAGCGGCCGCGCTCGGGTGAGGGAGTAGAATCGTGAGCCAAGCTTCCCGTCGTCCTCGTCGCCCCCGGCCCGCTCCGGGAGGGGTGCCCAAGACGGTCCCAGCCGCAGCGGCCCGGGCGGCGCGCCCTCGCCCCGCCCCGGCTCCCTCCAACGTCGAGCGGGCCCTCGCCCCGGTCCCGTCGCCCCCCGAGGTTTCGGTCGTGGCGCGCGCGAGTGAGCGAAGCGAGGTCGGCGAGGCTCGCCCCCCGGTGGCCATCTCGGGCCTCGGCGCGTTCGCCGAGCTCGCCTACCGACATCTGCGCTCCGGGGATCACGGACAGGCCCGGCGCATCTTCGAATCACTGACGGTGCTCAACGCGGGCGAGACCTACTACTGGCTCGGCCTCGGCGTGGCCGCCGAACGCTCGGGGGACCTCGCCACCAGCGAGCGGGCCTTGCGTCGAGCCGGTCAGCTCGACCCTCGTCATCCCGTACCCTACGTGGGCTTGGCTGAGGTCGCGCTCGCGCGAGGCCGACCGCGCGACGCCCACATCTATCTCACCCGGGCTCTCCAGCGAGCCCAGGGGTCCGGTCATACGGAGCTGAGTCAGGAGGTGCAAGCTCGCCTCCGTTTGCTGACGAAGTTCGAAAGGAGCGTGTCATGAGAAGCTTGATTTACAGAATCTCCGCGGTGCCGATCCCGCGGGACGCCGACAGCGCCCTGGCCGCGGGCATCGCCCTCGTCCTGGCCATGCTCATCATTCCCATGCCGGAGCCGGTGCTGGACGTGATGCTGGCCCTCAACATGAGTCTCGGCGCGGTCATCCTCGTGGCCGCGCTCTCGAGTGAGAAGGCTCTGGCCATGTCAGGACTGCCTTCCCTGCTGCTTCTCACCACGCTCTATCGCCTGGCCCTCAATGTTTCGACCACGCGCATGATTCTCAGCGAAGGCGACGCCGGAACCGTGGTCAGCGCCTTCGGCAAATTCGTAGCCCGAGGAGACATCGTTCTCGGTCTCGTGATCTTCATCATTCTCACCATCGTGCAGCTCATGGTGATCGGTAAGGGCGCGGAACGCGTCGCCGAGGTGGGGGCTCGATTCTCCCTCGACGCCATGCCCGGAAAGCAAATGTCGATCGATGCCTCGGTCCGCTCCGGGCATCTCTCGGAAGCAGAGGGGGAGGAGAAGCGAAGCGAGCTCCAGCGAGAGTCTCAATTCTACGGCGCGATGGATGGCGCCATGAAGTTCGTCAAAGGTGATGCCACCGCCGGGCTCATCATGACCGCGCTCAACCTCGTCGCGGGTATGGCCATCGGGGTGATGAGCCTCGGCATGTCGGCCGAAGAGGCCATGCAAACCTATACGGTGCTCACCATCGGTGATGGTTTGGTGTCGCAGATTCCGGCTCTCCTCATCACCCTCGCGGCCGGGGTCGTGGCCACCCGGGTGGCCGGCAAGGAGCCCAACGCGGCTCTCGGCTCCATCCTCGGGGAGCAGCTCCTCGGACGGGCGAAGGTGCTGGGCATCTCTGCGGCCTTCGCCTGCGCTCTCGGGCTCGTTCCCGGTCTCCCCACCTTGCCCTTTCTGCTCGTGGGAGGAGCGCTGGCCACCGTAGCCCTGGTCAAGAGCCGCGGCCTGTTCCGTTCCGCGGTGCACGGCGCCGAGGCGGGCACCGCCCCCACGACGGAAAGCCGCGAGAAGGCCATCGAGAAGCACGTCAAGCGTGCGAAGGCCCAACGAGCGGTGACGGATAACCTCGCCCCTACGGTGGCTCTGGTCAGTCTCGATGTCGGAGGCGAGCTCTCGCAGGCTCTAGGGCTGGACCAAGGACCCGACGAAGAGACCGAACTCCTCGGCGAGCTGGTGCCTCAGCTTCGCGAAGCTATGTTCATGGACATGGGGGTGCACCTCCCGGGTATCCGTATCCGCTCCTATGTCGAGGGGCTCCCCGGCGACGCGATCATGATCAAGATCAAGGAAACGCCGGTGGCCGTGCACACCGTCCGGGTGGATCGGGCTCTAGCGGTAGAGGAGCCCTCGCGCCTCGAGCGGCTCGGCCTCGAGGTCGAGCCGGTGATGCATCCCATGGACGAGCGTGAGGTGGGCTTGGTGCCCCTCGAAGCCGCGCCGGATCTCGAGGGGGCTCGGGTGGCCGTCTGGAGTCCTGCCGGCGTGGTGGCCCTTCATCTCATCAAGGCGCTGCGTCAGCACGTGCGCGAGTTGGTGGGGTTGCAGGAGGCCGCGGAAGCCGTGGAGCGACTCCGCAAGGTGGCTCCGGAGCTGGTCACGGAGACCATTCCCAAGGTTGTGACGATGGCCCAGCTGACGGACGTCTTGCAGCGCCTGCTCGACGAGCGGGTCTCCATTCGCGATCTCAAGTCCATCCTCGAGGCTTTGGCGCGGTTCGGCGGACGGGAGGCGGATGGGGTCTCGCTCACCGAGCACGTACGCAGCGCCCTGTCGTTGCAGCTGGCTTTTGAGCATGCCGGCTACGACTCGGAGCTCGAGGTCATTCTTTTGGACCCGGTCCTGGAAGACGTGATCTCCGACGGCATCGTCAACGAGCCGGGAGGCACCTACCTGGCCCTTCCTCCAGAGATCCGGGAGTCCATCATGGACGCAGCTCGGCAGACCCTCGAACCGGTATTGCGGGCGGGCGCCCGCCCCATCGTCTTGACCCATGCCGGCATTCGGCGCTTCGTCCGAAAGGTTCTCGAGAGCACTCTGCCCGACGTGGTCGTCTTGTCTTTCGAGGAGCTACCCGGCCATCTCTCGGTACACCCCATCGGGCGGGTTCGGGTGGCCGGTATCTGACCTGCGCTCGGCTCTCAGCGACGCTGCTTCTCTTCGAGATCCTGCGTCCACTGGGTGGGAGCCGAGAAGTGGAGGCCCGGGGCGTCGTAAGGAAAGACAAAGCGGAATTCGGTGCCTCGGCCTGGCTCTGAAGACAGGTCTATGCGTCCGCCGAGAGCCTCGGTTGCCTGCCGCACGGCGGCCATGCCCCACCCTCGGCCGGAAATTTCGGTGGCTTCCTCCCGAGTGGTGAGTCCGTCTTCGCACAGCGCTGCGACCAGCTCTCGTTCGGTCTCATAGGGGAGGCCCGCGGCGCGGGCTCGGTCCTGTATCGCCTCTAAGTCCAAACCGCGGCCATCGTCCCCGACCACGATGATGAGCTCTCGATCGTGGCGTCGCGCTTCGAGGTTGAGGGTGGGAGGCCCCTTGGCCCCGCGGTCCGGCAGGGGCTCGAGCCCGTGGTCCACCGCGTTGCGAGCCACGTGAACGAGGGCTGCCCAAAACCGGCACCAAGTCTCCCGCTCGAAACGAAGGGCGTCACACCGAACGACCACGCGGAGGGCGCCGCGCCCCATGGTGCGGGCGAGGTTCTTCGCCTGCTCTCCGAGGGTTCGCAACCGGTCTTCCCCACGCTCGAGGCGCCAGCTCTCGATGAGGGCCGACACCCGCGGCGGCGGAGATCCCCGGCGAACCGCCCCGAGGAGAGCCGAGTACTCGCGACCTTCGATGACGATGCTCTCGAGACTGTCGTTTCCGACCTGTTCCTCGATCATGCGCCGGGCGCGCTTCCAGCTCCGGTCGAGCCCGAGCTCGAGCTCGGGGCCAGCTTCGAGGCCGTCTTCGAGCTTGGATTCGAGCTCGTGGCAGACCTTGGAGACCGAATGCAGTCCCACCGCCGCGGTGGTTCCTTTGATGGTGTGAACGATGCGCTTTTGCTCGGTCGGACTCGTGAGCGGATCTTTGAGGGTCTCGAGGAGCTGATTCGTCTCGGAGATGAAGGCCCACAGGCCCGCGCGATCGTTAATGGCGTAGCGGGAGATATGGCTGAGCTCGCGCTGATGCTTCTCCGACGCGCCCGACTCCAACAGATCCGTGACGTCCTCGAGGACGACCAGGAGCTCTTGCCCCTCGAGCGCGCGGTAGGCGAACCGCACCACTCTGCGATCCCCGGTGGTCATCTGCTGCGGGAGCTGAGTGAAGGCGACCTCGATCGGCACGATGGGGTCGAAGACGCAGCCGAGCCCGAGCCCGAATCGGGCTCCAGCCTCGGGATCCACCCGGCTGAGGAGCGCCGCCATCGAGTTTCCGGCGACCTGCTCCCCGAGCCATCGTCGCGCGCGCGCGGAAACCTCGGGGTGCACGGTGCCGTCGGCTCGGACCCGCACGAAGCCTTGGCCGATGTTGTCGAGGACCAGGGCGAGGCTCTCGTTTCTCGCTGCGACCCGCCGCTGGGCGAGGAGCGCGTAGCCGGTGAGCGCCAGGATCGCCATGAACATGACGAAGCCCGCGAGGACAAAGCCCAGATACTGTCGCAACACATCCCCGAGGGTGAAGCGGCCGAAGTCCGCGTAGGGGCCGAGGCGAAGCTCCCGGAGAAGCTCGTGCACCTCGGAGTACTCGCCGGGAAGGGTCCATCCCGCCACGCCCGTGGCTTGGGCGGCAGGATGATCCCCGGGGAGACGCATGAAAGCGGCCGCAACCCTTCGGGCGAGCTCGGTCGGGACCTTCGGGCCGATGGCGAGAGCGAACTCTGGATAGGCTCGGGTGGTGTGGATGTAGGGGAGCTCCGGCGAGGCCGGAAGCGCATCCAAAACCCTCAACTCGTCTCCGTCGAGCTCCCCGCGCGCGATCATCGCCTCGAGGACTCCGGTCCTCACGGCCCCCACGTCGGCCCGCCCCTCGAGGACCGCGCTCACGATCCTCCGCTGGGGCACCCCCAAGAAGATTGTCGACATGTCCCTCTCGGTGTCGATGCCGAGCGAAAGGAGGTACCGGCGCTGCATGAGGTAGCCCCCCAAGCCCAAGGGGCCAACGGCGCCCAGGGTGGCCCCGGTCAGGTCCTTCGAGCTGTGGAGGTCATCCCGATCTCGTCGCACCACGAGCAGGCCCGCGAATCGATCGAGGGGCTCCCCGCGCGGCCCGGTTCGGAGCAGGGTGGCGACGCGGGTCAGGGCTCGCGACTGCTCGTGATGGGCGTAGATGACGGGGTTGGTGATGAAGAAGTCGTGGGTTTCGCGTTCGATGGCGTGGGTCAGCGCTTCGGGACCCAGCGTCTCGATACGAACGGGATGGCCCACCTCGGCTTGGAGGTAGTCCTCCATCCTCTCCCACTGATGCTCAGCGGCTTCGGCGCGCAGCGGGGCCAGGACCGCGACTCGGACCTCCTCGACCGTGGCTGCCGAGCCCGTCGACGATTGGAGTAGGGTCAAGGCCCACGCCACCGCGCGCACGTACGGCATCTCCGTCGTCAAACGGCTCTACGCGCGCGAACTGGATGCTGGGGAGCGCCGAGGTCTCGGCCCCGCACCAAAATCGACCGGCCGCGCGCTCGCGGACTCGGGGGACTTCGCTCTCCCTCCTCGCCTCTTGTGATTGTGCGTTGACCCAGGTCTCGCTTTCGTATTTCGTTAAATTACGAATGGGTGCTTTCGAACGCCACCTCTCCCTTTGGGTCGGCCTTGCCATTGTCACCGGCGTGGGTCTCGGTGCGGTTGCTCCGGGCCTCTTCGAGGCGATCGCAGGACTCGAGTGGGCCCGCGTCAACCTCGTCGTGGCCGTGCTCATCTGGCTGATGATCTACCCCATGATGCTGAAGATCGAGCCGTCCTGCCTGCGCGACGTGGGCAAGAAGCCCAAGGGTCTGGCTCTGACCCTCATCGTCAACTGGCTGATCAAGCCCTTCACCATGGCTGGCCTGGCCGTCCTCTTCTTTCGCTACGTCTTCGCCGGCTGGGTGCCGGCGGAGGATGCCCAGCAATACATCGCCGGGATGATCCTGCTCGGGGTCGCCCCGTGCACGGCGATGGTGTTCGTGTGGAGCCATCTCACCAAGGGAGACGCGGGCTACACCCTGGTCCAAGTGTCGGTGAATGACTTGGTCCTGGTCTTCGCCTTCGCCCCGCTCGCCGGACTCCTCTTGGGCGTGACCGACATCGTGGTGCCTTGGGAGACTCTCTTTGCCTCGGTTCTTTTGTTCGTGGTCCTGCCGCTCGTGGCGGGCGTCCTCACCCATGCCTGGGTGGGGCGGCGCGGAGGTCCGGAGGCCATTGACGCCTTGGCGGCCCGCCTCAAGCCCACCTCGATCGTGGGGCTCCTGCTCACCGTGGTCATTCTGTTCGGACTCCAGTCGGAGACGCTCATTCGCTCGCCGGGGCGGGTCGTGCTCATCGCGATACCTCTCCTGGTACAGAGCTACGGTATCTTCGCTATCGCCTACGGCCTCGCCCGGGCGCTCCGTCTTCCCTTCGAGGTAGCCGCCCCGGCGGCCCTCATTGGGACCTCGAACTTCTTCGAGCTGGCGGTGGCGGTGGCGATCAGCCTGTTCGGGCTCTCCTCGGGAGCGGCCCTCGCGACCGTGGTCGGCGTCCTCATCGAGGTACCGGTGATGCTCTCGCTGGTGGCGCTCGCGAACCGCACCCGAGACTGGTTTCCGGGCTCCGCGGTCCCCGCCTGAATCTATCAGAGCGCCCGTCTCCTCGATTGGCTTCTTGGGGACTAGTTAGTCTGATATGGAGCGACCCCTCGTCGCGACTATTTCGCCTTGACGAGGGGTCGCTCCATATCAGCTATCGCGCCGTCGCCACCGCCTGCGCGGTGGGCTGCCTCCAAGCGGACAACCCTCAGGGCTGCGTGCTGGACTGTGTCCAGCTAGAGACGAACATGAGCGCCTCAGATGGTTGTGCAACCTGTTTCGGGGCCGCCGCTGACTGCGCGATCGCGCTGTGCGGAGCTGAGTGCGCGGATGATCCTACGGGAGTTCCATGCTTGTCCTGCCGATGCGGGGGGAACTCGATGGGCGTGAACTGCGTGGGCGACTTCGAGATCTGCGCAGGGGTTCCGAGTCCGCTGTGCGACGGCTTGTAGCGATGGCGCCGTAGCTCCGGCTTCGCCCCGGTTCATCCGTCGGCGGCGAGCCACTCGAGCATGCCGCCGGAAAGGTTGGCCAGAGTTGTCCGCCCCTGGCGCTTGAGCAGCGTGATCGCTTGGGCCGAGCGAGCTCCGGAGCGGCACACCGTAATCACGGGCTTGTCGGCCGGCACCTCTTCCACCCGCCGGACCAACTCGTCGATGGGGATGTGGATGCTTCCCTCCAGCGGGGTTTCGAGGCGCTCCTCGGCGCTGCGCACGTCGAGAAGGTGGATCTCACCACGATGCTCGCGAGCCCACTTGGCGGGGACTTCTGGTACCCCAGCGTAGGTGACCCGCACCGGACCCCACGGAGCGGCCACAGGCCGGACCCCGTCCGCAGGCCGCCCCACCTGGAGGTTCGCCGGTACGGCGACGTCGAGCTTCTTGGGGTGGGGCAGACCCAAGTTTTCCATGAAGCCCACAAAGTCGTTCCGGTTGCGGGTGCCCCCCACTCGAGGGTTGTGCTTACGCTCCTCCGAAACGCAGCTCGAGGTCCGTCCAGAGTAGTCGTGCGCGGGATAGATGGCGCAGTTCGAGGGGAGGCTGAAGATCTGCTCCCGAATGGAATGGAACATCTGGTGAGCGTCCCCTTCCTGGAAGTCGGTTCGGCCCGCCCCGCGGATGAGGAGACAGTCTCCAGTGAAAGCCATCCTGCCGTCATCCAGCACGAAGGTCATGCAGCCACCGGTGTGTCCCGGCGTCTCCCGTGCTTCGAGGCGATGGGTCCCAAAGGAGATGACGTCGCCGTGCTCGAGATAGCGATCTGCGCCGTCCGCCCCAGAGCGCCGTGATATGACAATCTCGGCCCCAGTGGCGTCTCGGAGGAGCCAAGCTCCCGTGACGTGGTCCGCATGAACGTGAGTTTCGATCACGTGGGTGATGCGGAGATCCAGCTCCTGCGCCAAGGACAGATCACGCGCGTGGAGCTCGAATACGGGGTCGATCACCACCGCCTCGGCGCTCTCGTCGTCTCCCAGGAGATAGGTGTAGGTCGAGCTCACCGCATCAAAGAGCTGCCGAAAGACCAAGGTCATGCGCGGAGTGTCGCTTCGCTGCGACCTCAAGGAAAGACCGGCCCCCCATGGGGCGGGATCACACCCGAAAGGTCGAGGGCGTCTCACCCCGGGCGGACCGGGCGATCATTTCCGCGTAGGCCCGCTCGAGGTCGCCCGTGAATCGCTCCACGTCGAACAGTGGCGCGGTGCGTCGAGCTTGCGCCAAGCGGGCGCGAACCGGACGTAGAGCTTCGGGGTGGGCTCCCCAGTAGATAGCCCGCTCGAGGTAGGCTTCCCGGGACTCGGCGATGAGCTCAGGGGTTCGCGCTCCATGGAGGACCCCGGCTCCGGTGCAGGAGGGGGGGGTAGGCCCGGCGAGGGTCAGAATGGGGGTCCCGGTCCAGGCCGCGATGATCCCCGCCGTTCCCGATGAGACGTGCCAGCCGTCCAGCCATAGATCCGCGAGGGTGTGGTGATGCTGAACCGACAAGCGACCTCGCGGCGCGAAACGCAGACGGGCTGGGTCTACCCCACGAGCCCTGGCCTCTCGTCGAAGAAAGTCGCGTTGCAGTCCTTCCGCCTGGAGCCACATGAGACTCTCCGAGTTCGACCGCAGGACGAGCATCCACCCATCGAAGAGCTCCGGCGTGATGCGATAGCCCGCACCGAAGAAGCCGTACACGAAGGCGCTATCGGGAAGACCGTGCTGACTGCGGCGCGGCGGAGTGACGGGCTCCGGAAAGCCTTCGGTGGCCACGAAGGTGTCGGGCAACAGGGCGAGGGGCTCATCGAAGGCGGCTTCGCCTTCGGCGCCCAGCCGGCTCTCATGCGTGATCTGCCAGTCGATGAGCGACGAAGGCAGACTTCCCGGGTAGCCGAGCCAGTGCGCTTGCACCGGCGCCGGGCGCCGAGCCAGGACCTCGTGGCGCGCGGAGCTGGTAAAGCCGGCGAGATCGACGAGCAGATCCAGCTCGTCTCCGGCGATGCGGGCGAAGACCTCGTCGTCGCTCGCGTCCACCATCGAGATGAGCGGTGCGGCCTTCGCGATGCGGCGCCGAACGTCGTCGTCGGCGTCCACCAGAGCATAGCTTCGTACGTCGAAGCGGCTCGAGTGATGCTCCAGGACAGGGGCGAGAAGAAGCCCCACCGGGTGGTCATGGAGGTCCGGCGAGAGGTAGCCGACGCGCCACGGACCGGCTCGCCTCGGAGCTCGCGGAGCCTCGGGCGGGCGCGAGGTGGGGGGGGCCGCGGCGCGGCCGAGGGGACGCACCAGATCCGGGGGGAGGTCCAGGATGATGGCCCCAAAAGGAGAGCAGGGCGCCGGCCGACCGTCTCGGAGCGCGGCCCGCGCGGACAAGGCGAGCTGCGAGAGATCCGCGTCTCGGGTACGCCAGTCGCACACTGCCGCTTTCGCTTCCAACGCGGAGGCGCCGAAGTCGAGGCCAGGGAAGCTCGACATGATCTCGAGGGCGTCGGCGGGGCGGCCCAGGGTGACATAGGCGCGGACCAGGTGACGAGCCGCGACGGCGTCGCTCGGGCTTCGCTCCAGCACCTCGGCGAGACACTCGGCGGCCTTCTCGAGGCGCATCGCGTGTCCAAGGACGACGCCCAAGTTGCGGAGGATTTCGATGTCGCTCGGCGCGAGAAGGTGGGCTGCGCCGAGGCGCTCCGCTGCCTCCCGAGAGCGACCTTGCTGGGCTAGCACCAGTCCCAACCCATGCAGGGCCTCGACGGAGTCCGGCTGGGCTTGTACCCAATGGTCGAAACCGCTCTTCGCCTCCTCCCATCGACCCTCGAGGAGGGCGCAGCGCGCCGCTTCTCGAGTCTGTGCGCTCACGTGGCCTTCCAAAACCGGGAAGGATTGCCCTTGCGATCATCAACGTCGAAGCGAAGGCTTCTTCCGCAGCGTGGGCACTGACCGAGGTACATCTTGCCCGATGGGTGAAGATAGATCCTCCGATAGATATTGCAGCACTCGAAGAGGATGCCGAGGAACGGCCGGGTGCTCTTCCCCGAGGTCATGTCCCAGGCATCGGTCGATTCCGCGCGAGCTCCAGCTCAGGCCTGGCCGAGCGCGGAGGTCGGGCGCGGCCGCGCCGAGGCTGCGCTCGCCTCTTCGCTTTGGGATCAGCGCACGCGCTTTGGGTCCTGGGCGTCGAGGGCGATGGCCGCTTCGAGGATCGCGTCCACTTCGTCATCGATCTCCGCCAGGGAGCGGAGCTTTATGTGTCGAAGGTCCTTTCCGGTGCCCTCGATTCGAGAGGAGAGATGGGCGAGCCGAGCCCCGGACCACAGCTGGAGGTTGCAGCGGTCCTCCCGGGCCATGACCGAGACCACCCGCTCTTGGCCGACCCAGCAAGGAAATCCCCAGGCGAGCTTCACGTCGAGGTTGGGGGCGAGGGCGTGGAGGCGCTCCGCCACCGCGAGGGCGATGGCCCGAGGCTCAGGCAGCTGCTTGTCGAGATAGGTCAGGATGGGCTCCGGGAGCTGGGGCGGCTTCACCTCGAAAACATAGCAGGCCTCTCGTGGCGGCCGATCAGGGCCTCTCCAGTTCGACGAGCTCCAGGCTCAGGTCGAGGTCGACCTCACGTCCGACCAGCCAGCCGCCGGCTTCCAGCGCTCGATTCCAGGTCAGGCCGTAGTCCGTCCGATCGATCGTGGTTCGGGTGGAGGCGGCTCGGACCCGGGTTCCGGTTTCGGGATGTAGGACAGGCTGAGTCAGGGTCACGGTGAGCACCACGGGCTGGACTCGACCCCGGATGGAGAGCCTTCCGTGCACGTCGTAGCGGTGGGGCCCCCGCCCCACCACCCGGTCGGAGGCGAAGGTGAGATGAGGAAAGCGCTGGGCGTCGAAGAAGTCCGGGGACCGGAGGTGGGCGTCCCGTTTAGGGTTGTCGGTGGCGATCGAACTCGCCTCGACCATGATCGCAACCCGGGAGCGATCCGGGTGCTTGCCGTCGAGCTCGAGGCGACCCTCGAAGCGCGTGAACCGGCCTCGCACCTGACTTATCCCGAGATGGTCCACCGCGAACCCGATCTGCGAATGGGCCACGTCCACCACCCACACCGACCGCAGCGGCGGCGTTGCCCCCACCAGCACCCCGGCCCACAGCGCGAGGCCCAGCACCGCGCCCCGGGGTTTAGGGCGCGTCGCTCGGGGCGCCGAGCGCCGCGGGCAGGATCGCGTCGAGGTCTTCGAGGGATCCACGGAAGTGATACATCGGCTTGCCGTGGGTGGCGGCAAGGCGAGTGAGCAGCTCCGCTCCCGGATAAGAGTCCACCTCGACGAGGACGACGGCCTCCGCACGTCCCACGACGAATTCTGCGGCCAGTCGGTCCCGTGATGCGACGAGCTCGTCGGGAAGGACGGCGTCCGGCCGGACCACCCCCCCGCACGCTGGACAGTGTCCCTCGGGCTCCGCGAGGGGGCCGAAGCCGCACACGGCGCAGCGCCCTCGAAGGAGCGAGCCGGCAAGCTCCACGAGCGGGAAGTCGCCAGCGCGGCCGAGGAGGCCGTCCGGGCCGAGGGATAGAGCTCCCGCGTCCCGCTCGACGGCTCGACCGGCGATCGCGGTGAGGGTCGGTCCGAGGGCCAGAGCTCGCGCCGCTTCCACTCCCGCTGCGGCCCGCCGCACCGCCTCCGCGGGACGGGTTGCGAAGTCCGCCGCCGTCAGTCCACCCAAGGCATCGACGGGTCCCCGGGGGCCAGCGAAGGCCAGCGCCAAAGGGCGATCCGGGGGGGGGCGGTCGCTCATCCTCCGAAGTCGATCCCCTGGGCTAGGGGGAGCTCCGAGCCGTAGTTGACGGTGCAGGTCTGCCTGCGCATGTAGGCCTTCCAGGCATCGGAGCCCGACTCGCGGCCTCCGCCGGTGTCCTTCTCGCCGCCGAAAGCGCCCCCGATCTCGGCCCCGGAGGTGCCGATGTTCACGTTGGCGATGCCGCAGTCCGAGCCGCCGGCCGACAGGAAGGCCTCCGCGGACCGAAGATCGTTGGTGAAGATGGCCGAAGACAGTCCCTGGGGGACGTCGTTGTTCAGCGCGATGGCGTCGTCGACCCCGTCGTGCTCCACCAAGTACAGGATGGGGGCGAAGGTCTCCTCCTTCAGCATGGGAAGGTCCCGAGGGGCCTTGACGAGGGCAGGGGTGACGAAGAAGCCAGGACCCTCGACCCGCTCTCCGCCGCACAAGACTTCGCCGCCTTGCGCGCGCACCTTGTCGAGGGCCGCCATCATGGTCTCGACCGCCCTCTCGTTCACGAGCGGGCCCATCAGGGTGGCCGCATCGAGGGGGTCGCCGATGGGAACCTTGGCGTAGGCCTCGAGGAGGCGCTGGGTGATGCGGGGCGCGATGCTCTTGTGCAGAAGGAGGCGCCGGGTGGTCGTGCACCGCTGTCCGGCGGTGCCCACGGCCCCGAACAGAGTCCCCCGCACCACGAGTTCCTCCGTCGCGTCGTCCATGACGATCACGGCGTTGTTGCCGCCGAGCTCGAGGAGGCACTTGCCGAGTCGCTCCGCCACCACCTGATGAACGCGTCGTCCCATTCGGGTGGATCCAGTGGCGCTCACGAGGGGGACCCGGCGGTCCGCGGACATCGCTTCGCCGACGGTCGGGCCATCTCCGACGGTCAGCCCGAAGATCGGAGGCGCCCCGGCCTCCTCGAGGGCCTCCGCGGCGATGCGAGTGGTGGCCAGCGCGGTCAAAGGGGTCAGCTCCGATGGTTTCCACACACAAGCGTTGCCGCACACCGCCGCGATGGCGGCGTTCCAGGACCACACCGCTACGGGAAAGTTGAAGGCGGAGATGATGCCGACCACCCCGAGCGGATGCCATTGCTCGAACATGCGGTGCTCGGGCCGCTCGGAGTGCATCGAAAGGCCGTAGAGCTGGCGCGAGAGGCCGACCGCGAAGTCGCAGATGTCGATCATCTCCTGGACCTCGCCCTCGCCCTCGGCGCGGATCTTCCCCATCTCCATGGAAACCAGCGCTCCCAGCTCCTTCTTGTGCTTCCTCAAGCCTTCGCCGAGGAGCCGGATGACCTCGCCTCGCTTGGGAGCGGGCCACTTTCGCCAGGTCTCGAAGGCGGCCTCGGTCTCCGCGCGAACCCGCTCGTAGGTCTCCGCCGACGCGAGCTCCACTTCGGCCAAAACCTCGCCCGTGGCCGGATCCACGCTCGGGACCACGGGCCCGCCCGGACGGGGAATCCAGTCGGCGCCGCGGGCGCCAGAAAGGGGCTCTTTCGCGTCGAGACCCAGGGCACGGAGGACGTCTTGCCGTTCGCTCATCGGGCCCCGGCTAGCACGCGAGGCTCGGCGGGTCACGCGGTGCGCTTCGCGTTATCCGGCGTGCGCGGCGAGGGGACGACTGAGGCGCTCTCGGACCCACTCCGCAAAGTCGTCCGCGGCGAGGGGCTTGGAGAAGAAAAAGCCCTGGATCCGGTCACATCCAGCCGACTCGAGGAAAGCGCGCTGGGGCTCGGTCTCCACCCCTTCCGCCACTACGTCGAGGCGGAGCTTCTTGGCCAAGGTAATGAGGGCGGCCACCAGCGTGGACTGATCCTCGGAGCCTGGGACGTCGAGGATGAAGGAGCGGTCCAGCTTGACCACATCGAGGGGGAATCGATTGAGGTAGCTGAGCGAGCTGTACCCGGTGCCAAAGTCATCCAGGGACACGTGGCAGCCAAGATCGCGCAGTCGCTGAAGGAGAGCCTTGGCGCCGTCCGCGTCGTTCATCAGGGCTCGTTCCGTAAGCTCGAGCTCGAGCCGGCTCGCCTCCGTGCCCGTCTCCTTCAGGATGCGGGCCACGGTGGCTTCGAAGTCCCCCGTCTCTAGCTGCTGAGCGGCGATGTTGACCGAGCAGCGAAGGGGAGGCAGGCCCGCTTCGTCCCAGCGCCGCATTTGTTCGCAGGTCTCCCGAATCACCCACTCTCCGATGGGTACGATCAGGCCGTGGTCCTCGGCGATGGGGATGAACTTTCCGGGGGACACTCGACCGAGGCCTGGGCACTCCCAACGGATGAGCGCCTCCATCCCGAAGGGGGTTCCGGTTCGGGTCTCGACCTTGGGCTGGTAGTGAAGGGTGAAGCCGCCCTCGTCTACGGTCTTGCGGAGCGCGTTCTCGAGCCGGATGCGCTCGACGGCGTTCTCGTTCATGTTCCGGGCATAGAAGCTGAAACCCGAACTGCCGCTGCTCTTCACCCCCCCGCGCGCGGCGTGGGCGTTGCGGAGCAAGGTTTCGGCGTCATGACCGTCTACCGGATGCACCGCTACCCCGATCGACGCGGTCACGAAGATCTCCTGGCCGTCCACGTCGAAGGACCCTTCGAGGGCGGACATGAGCTGGCGGGCGGGTCCCATGGCCGCCTCTGCGTCGTCGAGCGTGGCGTCCATGTATAGGAACGCCCCGCTCGGGTCCCGGGCGAGGATGCGGGGTGCGGACTTACCGTCCGCGCTGGCGCCGGATCCGAGGGCGTTGAGCAGCCGGTCGGCCACCGCGATCACGATCTCCTCGGCGACGCCGTGACCCATGGTGTCGGCTACCCGCTGGAGCTGATCGAGGACCAGCTCGTACACGGCCGTTCCGTGCTGCTCGGAAACCACGCTGGATAGATGCCTAGATAGGCAATGGATGAAGTAGGCGCGGTTCGGAAGGTTCGTCAGCGAGTCGTGGTGCTCCAGGTGGGCCACCCGCTGCTCCACCCGCTTGCGCTCGGTGATGTCCTGGAAGGTCCCCGAGAAACGGCTGCGACCGGTCGACTCTTCGACCCCAGCTTCCGCTTCCTGATAGACGATGGCCTCGCTTCCGTCCGGACGCACCACTTTGTGCTCGACGTGAAGAGGGTCTTGAGTGCGTACGAAGCGGTCGAAAGCGTCCAAGACCCGCTCGCGGTCGTCCGGATGTACCGACGCGAGGAGGTCGCCGATGGTCCGGCAGGGGTGGGTCGGGTCGAGGCCCAAGATCTCCGAGCTTTGGGCGCTGAGGGCGACATCTCCCGAGACGAGATTCCACTCCCAGTGCCCGAGCCGGGCGAGGCGCTGGGCGTCGGTGAGGCGCTGCTTCGATAGCCGCAACTCGACCTGCTTCTGTCGGGAGCGGTGCATGTATCTCAGTCGATAGCCGAGCACCGGATAGTTGATGGGCTTAGTGATGAAATCCGTAGCCCCGGCCTCGAAGGCGCTATGTATCGACTCGATGTCGTCCGAGCCGGTCATCATCATGATGGGGACGTCGGAGCCGCCGGGGAGCTGGCGAAGGGCATGGCAGGTCTCGAAGCCGTTCATGCCGGGCATGACGACGTCGAGGAGCACCAAATCCGGGCGGGCTGAGGTGTAGAGCTCGAGGGCGGTGGCCCCGTTGGGGGCCTCGCGGGAGGCGAATCCGGCGTCGTAGAGGGCCTCTCCGACGAGCAGCTGCGTGGTGGGGTCGTCATCGACGACGAGCACCAGCGGCTTCTTCTGGAGGCCCACCGACATTCAAGCTTCCTCGCTCGCCAGGGTCTCGAGGACCTCTGCGAAGCACCGCTCGATGGGCTCTAGGCCGGCCACGGCCTCCGCGTATCGGCCCTCTTTCGCGTCCGCTTCGACCTGCCCGCAGGCTTCTCGAAGGCGCTGAGCGCCGATATTGGCGGCGCTCGATTTGAGCGTGTGGGCCTCCCGTCGCAGGCGCTCCCAGTCCTGCTCCGCGGACGCGCTCCGAAGGCTCGCGAGGCGCTGAGGTCCGTCCGTTCGAAACAACCCCAAGACGCGTTCGACGAGGTTGGGGCGACCTGGACGCTGCAGCGCTCGGAGCTGATCCAGTGCCGCCGGATCGAGCACCACCGCTTGGGAGGTCTTGGAGTGGGCGGTCTGACCCATCGTCAGTCACCATCGGCGCGACGCGACCCGTCATGAGAGAGGTCGGGGGGACCGACGTCGTCGGGCGCCGGGCGTTTCGGGACGAGACAGCGGCGCACCGCCGCGCTCAGCTCGTCGACGGCAAATGGCTTGGCTACGAACTCATCCATCCCCGTCGCGAGACACTGTTCACGGTCTCCGGACATGGCGTTGGCGGTGAGGGCGACGATGGGTACGCGTCGCCCCGTGCCCCGCTCCCGCGCACGCAGGGTGCGGGTGGCCGTAAAGCCGTCCATGACGGGCATTTGACAGTCCATGAGGACCACGTCGAAGCGGTGCGGACTCTCGAAGACGGCGCTGAGGGCTTCCTCGCCATTGCTGGCGCAAGCGACGACACCGCCCAAGGACTCGAGCATCGCCAGAGCAACCTCTTGGTTGATGGGGTTGTCCTCGACGAGGAGCACCCTCAGGCCCTCCAGAGCGCGCGCGGGAGCGGACCTCTCCGTTTCCTCCGCGGCAATGAGATCTCGGGTGAGCGCGATGGGACCCCGCACCAGGAGAGGGATGAGAAACCAAAAGGTCGACCCTTGGCCGAGCTTCGTACGAAGCCCGATCTCTCCCTCCATCAACTCCACGAGGTGACGGGAGATGGTCAGCCCTAGCCCCGTTCCCCCGAAGCGACGGGTCACGGAGCCATCGGCCTGCTCGAACGCGGCGAAGATCTTCTCTTCGTGGTCCGGAGAGATTCCGGAGCCCGTGTCTCGCACCGCCATCTCCACGTAGGCGGTTCCCTTCTCGACACTTCGGAGCGCCACCCGCACTTCTATCTCGCCGTCGCTCGTAAACTTGATGGCGTTGCTCAAGAAGTTGCCCAGCACCTGAGAGATACGCACCGGATCTCCGAAGACTCGGCTCGGCATGTGGGTATCGAAGGTCGAGTTCAGCTTGAGGCTCTTGGCTCGCGCGGCCGTGCCGTGCAGAGCGATGACGTCTTCGAGAGTGCGCACGAGATTGAACTCGATCTGCTCGACCTGAAGCTTCCCCGCTTCGATCCTCGACAGGTCGAGAATGTCATCGAGGATGGCGAGCAAGGTCTTGGCGGAGCGCTGGACGGTATTCACCAGACGGTGCTGATGGGCATCCAGCTCGGACCTCTCGAGAAGCTGGACGGCCCCGAGGACGCCGTTCATCGGGGTCCGGATCTCGTGGCTCATGTTGGCGAGAAACTCGCTCTTGCTGCGGCTGGCTCTCTCCGCCGCTTCCTTCGCCTCCCGCAAGGCGAGCTGCACGCCTTTGAAGCGATGAATATCGATGAATCCGGCGAGCATGGCGAGCTCCCCCGTCACCGGGTCGGTGACGGGGCGGACGCCGAGGACCGACCAGCGCGGTCCGCTCCGCGACCGGATCTCCACCTCACCGTACCAGGGCTGGCCCTCGCGCAGTTGGGTCTGTAGCTCGTCGGAAGCTTCGGAGGGCACCAGGCGCTCGAGCAGGGAGGGCCGCGCCGTGCCTCCTTCGAAGGTGAAGGAGGCCCACTCGTTCTCCCATAGAAGTTCCCCGTCCAGCGTGAAGAGGCACGCCCCGCCGGGCACCTTCGACATGTAGGTCAACGCCCGAAGAGCGTCGGGACTGGTGCTCATCAGCCGGGAGGCCTCCACGAGCACCAAAGGGCGTGCATCGCCGTGAAGCTTGACCCCTTGGGAGGTGAGCTGGACCCGCTCCGGCGCGTCCTCGTGAAAGATGACGCGTTCGGTACGAATCTTTTGGCCCTCGCCCCAGCTGTTCCTCAGGCCCTGAAAATACTCATCCTCGGAGGCCGGGAGCCGGTTTCGAAAATCCAGGGCGTTCAGCCCCGCGAGGTCCGGCACCCGCCAGAAGGCGAGACCGGATGGGTTCGCCCAAACATGTGACCGCGTGTCGCAGTCGATGAGCCACATTGGCCCGTCCAGGACGTCAAAAGCCGCCAGCTGCTCGGGGGATAGGGTGGCGGGTCCGAGGGCCACGCGATGAGGTTCGGCTCGCCTTCGGGGATCGTCAGTGTGTCCGCTCCCCCGGGCGTCGAGGTGTCTCGACCCGCGACGCCTCAACGCCTAGAGCACCCGGAGTGAACCAAACCGTTATCCGCCTCTACTTGATGATTCTCGTGGGCATCCTGGTGGTCGCGGCGGGGTTTCTTCCTCGCGGGGGCTCGCGGAGGGCGGGTCTGGCGCGGGCGGCGGCCGCGGCGATGCTCGGGACGCTCTTCCTGCTCTTCGCGTTTCACTCCGCGGGCGCCGTCGAGCGGGTGATCGTCGACGGCGAGCGCGCTCTGGTCCTCGAGCGCTTTCCCGGTCGGAGCTGGGGAGAGAGGGTGTGGACGGAGCTGAGCCTTGCGGACGGCGCGCTCTCCCGCGCCTCGAGGCCGCCCGGCGCCCCGCCCGAAGCCGAACGGCCGCAGGCCCCGGGGGCCATGGCTCTGGCCCGAAGCCTCAAGGCGCGCCTTCGTCGCGAGGGCGAGGTCGTTGGACCGGTCCTGAAGCAGGCCGAGCGGGTGGCGAGCACCCCTGAGTGGGCGATGGTGGCCGCCAACGAGACCATTTACGCCCCCGAGACCGTGTTTCTCGCCCGCTTCGAAGCCGACGGCACCCTAAAGTGGCGCGTCGGCGCCAAGCAGCTCGGACTGGTGAAAGGTCGCTTCCGTCGGGCCGCCCCGGTGCCGGGCACGTCGGACTGGATCTTGGTGTGGACCGGCTGGGCCAAGGACCGCAGCGCCTTTGATCGTTTTACCTACGCGACCCATGCCGTGGCGGTGAGAATCGACGCCTCCGACGGGTCAATTCGTTGGACATCCGCATTCTGAACTCAAAGGGGGGTGGATTCTAAGTCCAGGCCGAGGATATTCGACGACTGTGACGTCCTTGGCCGCCCCCCACGAGCCCAGCCGACGACCCTTCGCGGAAATCCGCTACGACGCCCCCGCCAGTGTGGTGGTGGCCCTAGTAGCGCTTCCCTTATGTCTAGGGATTGCGGTGGCCTCTGGAGCTCCGCCCCTCGCTGGCCTCATCACCGGCATCACCGGAGGACTGATCGTGTCCTTCCTCTCCGGAGCGAGCTTGGCCGTGAGCGGCCCCGCTGCCGGTCTCACCACCATCGTCCTCGCTGCCATCACCGACCTGGGCTACCCAGGCTTCGTCCTGGCCGTGGTCCTCGCCGGGGTCCTCCAGATCGTGATGGGCTTCGCCCGGCTGGGCATCTTCGGGTACTACATTCCGTCTTCGGTCATCCGAGGCATGCTGGCCGCGATCGGGCTCATCCTTATTCTCAAGCAGATTCCCCACGCGCTGGGTTTCGACGCCGACTACGAAGGCGACCTGGCTTTCGCGCAGGCGGACGGGCGGAATACTTTCACGGAGATTCCCTACGCCCTCGGGCACATGCACCTGGGAGCCACGATCATTTCTTCGGCTTGCCTCGCGGTGCTGATCATTGCCCCCCGGATCCCTTTCTTGGCGAAGCTGCGGCTTCTCCCCCCGCCCCTTCTGGCGGTGATCCTCGGCGTGGTCCTCAACCTGATCTTCGGGAGCATGGCCCCAGCGCTCGCGGTGCACGGAGACCTGCTCGTCAAGATTCCCGAGCTCTCGGGACCGAGTAGCCTCATCGTCGCTACCCCTGACTTCAGCCGAATCGGCGAGAGCGAGGTTTGGATCGCGGCCGCCACTCTGGCCGCGGTCGCGAGCATCGAAACTCTGCTGTGCGTCGAGGCCGTCGACAAACTCGATGCCTTCAAGCGCATCACTCCTGCGAATCGAGAGCTCAAGGCTCAGGGCGCCGGGAATATCATTGCCGGACTCCTCGGAGGTCTTCCGATGACCGCGGTGATCGTCCGCGGCTCCGCCAATGTGAACTCAGGCGGTCGCACCCCGACCTCGTCCTTCCTGCACGGGGTTTGGTTGCTTCTTGCTCTGCTCTTGGTACCGGGCTTTCTCAACTCGATTCCGAACGCGGCTCTGGCCGCCGTGCTCTTGGTGGTGGGGTACAAGCTCGCGCCGATCCGACTCTTCCGGGAGATGTGGGGCCACGGCTGGAACCAGTTCCTGCCGTTCCTGATTACGGTGCTCGCCATCCTCCGCACCGACCTCCTCGTAGGGGTCGGCATCGGCCTCGTGGTGGCGGTCTTCTTTCTCCTTCGTGCGAACCTATCGACGGCGTATTTCCTCCACGACGACGAGATGGAGGTCCGAGAGGATGGAACGAACGATCTGTCCATCAACATGGTGCTCAGTGAGCACGTCAGCTTCCTGAACAAGGCGGCCGTCAACAGGGCGCTGCACGACATCCCCGAGGGGGCGCGCGTCCGCATCGACGGCACCAACTCGAGCCACATCGATCACGACGTGATCGAGATCATTCGGGAGTTCCACGAAGCGGTGGCGCCCAGCAAGGGCATCCAGGTCGAGCTGGTGGGCATCCCCACCCCGGGCGGGCTGTCCGCTCACTGACGCCCTCAGCTGGCGCGGGTGCGGCAGTTCCTCCCGACGGAGGGTCCTTGGTCAAAGGGGACTGGTAAGCGAGCGCTGGCTGAGGTTGAGTCCTGGGAGGGAACTCGATGGCGGCCGAAGGCGAAGAAACGATCGTGATCGTCGACGACGAGGAGATGGTCCTGACCAGCCTCGACGCCTACCTGAGCCTGGAAACCGATTACGAGGTGAAGACCTTCTCCTCGGCGCTGGCGGCTCTCGACTACTTGCAGTCGGGCACCGTGGACCTGGTCATTTCCGACTACTTGATGCCCGAAATGGACGGCATCACCTTCCTCGGGAAGGTCCGCGACCTCCACCCGGAAGCCCCGCGCATCATCCTCACCGGCTACGCCGACAAGGAGAACGCCATCAAGGGCATCAACGAGGTCGGCCTCTATCAGTACATCGAGAAGCCCTGGGACAATGACGACCTCCGTCTCGTCATCCGCAACGGTCTCGAGAAGCGCCAGCTGCTCTCCAAGCTCCAGGGCAAGATCAACGAGATCAACCGCGCGTACGCCGACCTTCAAGGCATCCAGCAGGAGATCCTCAAGACCTTCGTCTAGCAGACTTCGTGGCCGGTCTTTCGGCAACGAACTGGCCCCGGCGCCGGTCTAGCCGCGACCGGGGTTGCTGACGGCGCGGCCGAGCGCGCGGAGGCGCCGAACCACGGCTTTGAGGATGCCCTGGGTGATCTGGACGTTGTCTGCGAGCACCTCGATGAAGTCGAGCTTCGCGATCCGGAGGAGCTCCGTGGACGCGGTGGCGGTCGCCGTCATGACCCTCGGATCGTCGTCGAACAGCGCCCAAGTCCCGAACGCCTCGCCGGGACCGACGGAGGTCACCTCGACGTCGCCGCGGTGCAGCCTCACCGCGCCCTCGAGCACCAGAAACATGCTGTCCGAAGGCTGATCTTGCTCGTACAGGGCCTCTCCCGATTCGGCGCTTCGCTCCTCGGCGATCGCGGCGAGGTAAGCGAGCTGTTCCGTGGGGACCTCCGAAAAGATGTCGACCTCTTGCAGCCGGATCACCTTCTCCACCACCGAAAGCACGGCCGCTCAATAGTCGGCCTCGCGCTTCTCGGAAAGCCGCTTGGTCGTCACGCGTGCTCGAGGAGATGCCCCGCACAACTCGAGAGCCACCGACTGGGGTGGCTGCAGAGGTCCTTGAGGGCGCCCCGTAGCTGTCTTCGCGGAGCTCCCACCGCCGTCGCGTGGGCGCGCTCGTGATCCAAAACAGCCAGGGCGAAGTCTCGGGCCCTTCCATCGAGGACGTTCTCGAGAAGCTCGAGGGCCGACGCTCGGACCTGAGCCGGTGCGTCCTCGCTCAGGCCGCGCCGCGCCCGTTCGATGTCCCCTGGATCGTGCCGCAGCGCGAGGAGGTCGAGCATGACCTCTCGCTCGTCGGCGCGAGCTTCGCGGAGCGCCCGCAGCAAGAGCTTTCCCGCCGGCGCCTTCTCCATACGCTCGGGCTCGAGGTCGGCCAGCGCTCGCTCGGTGGCCGCCGACCGACGTGCGCAGGCCTCCAGCGCCCGCTGAACATGCCGCCGGTCGAAGCGAAGGGTGTCGAACTGGGCGCGCAACTGGGTCGACGCGCGGCGGGTCGCGCGGGCCACGCCCGGGTCTTCGTCCAGCAGATGGGCGGTGAGCACCTCCACCGAGGATTGGGTGGGGATCCGACGAAGCACCCGGGGAAGAGCCCGGCGAACCGCAGGGTCCCGGCGGTCCTCGAGCCGGGCGGCCACGAACGGCACCGACGCGGCCCCGAAGGCGACGAGGGCGTCGCGCACGGCGCTCCGCTCCTGCCGTCGCTCGAGCTGCTCGGCCAACCACGGCAGCCAGGCGCGGTTTCGGCCCCCTCCGATGCCCTCGATGGCGGCGCGCCGCACCGCGGGCTCTCCGGTGGCGAGGAGCTTGCTCAGGGCCCCGTCGAGCGCGGGATCGCCGAGGTAGCCCAAGGTCCCCGCCAGGGCCACTCGGAGCTCGGGTCCGGGGGCGTCCGCCACCCAGCCCTCGACCCGGGCGGGCTCCAACCACCCCCGCGCGGTGCTCGGAGGAAGGACCGAAAGTGCGCCCAGCCCCACCGAGCAGCGCTCGCGATCTTCGAGCGAAGCCTCGATGCGGGCTCGGCCCA
>JBCBRU010000021.1:0-32493 GCA_039819565.1 Myxococcota bacterium
AGGCCAGCTTGGTCCGGGTCATGCGCGAGCAGTTCGACGTCCCCGTGGACCTCTGGGCCCTGATGCATCCCGACCGTGAGGCCGACCCTGCGGTGCGGAGCCTGTTCGATCTCATCGTGAACGCGGTGGCTCAGGACCGGGCCCTCTTCGAGGGTACGGAAGATCAGTCCGCGGGCTGAGACGCTCCGTACTGGTCTCGGCGTCGGAGCCTGGCCATCGGCCACGGGAGGTCCTGCTCATTGCGGCCTCGGGGAGCGAGGTCCATCCACTGATAGGTTCCGTTGAGGATGTCGAGGCCGCGCCCGTAGCACGAATAGGTGTGAAGAACTCTATCTCCGTCACATAGAAAGGCGCTCGCCCCCGGGGCTTCGGTGCTCGGGAAGCCTTTCTTGGCGAAGTTGTAGTCGGCGTTGCCGGAGGCGATCTCCTCCCCACTAAAGCTGACGCCGAAGTCTCGATTGAAGGTGCTACCGGCGGAGGACACCCACCGAAAGCGCCAACCCATCCGCTTTCGGTAGGCGTCGAGGGTGGCCCAGGGGGCCGCAGAGACCACCACGAAGGCGATGTCGCGGGCGGCCAGATGCACGTCCATACCGTCGAAGCCGTCGGCCCAAAACGAGCAGCTGGGACAGCCCTCCTCCCAGTCGGGACCGTACATGAAGTGGTAGACGAGCAGCTGGCTACGTCCCCCAAAGAGGTCGCGGAGGGCGAGCGCGCGTCCGTCCTCGTTGAAGGCGTACGGCGCCGTGATCTCGACCGGAGGAAGCGCGCGACGCTTTTCGGCCAGGGCGTCGAGCCGGAGGGTGAGAGCCTTTTCCTCCTTCAGCAGGGCACGCCGAGCGGCGAGCCACTGTTCACGGGACACGGGAGCGTTCGAAGTGGTCATGTCCTATCGACGGTCGAAGCGGACGGATATCGACACCGACGTCGTGGGTCGGAGGACCGGCCCGTCACGGGCATCTAAATAAACGTTGCGCCCGAATGATTCCGGGCGCTTGCGGCACTAGCTCAGGGTCTTTTTTCGGGCGGGCCGCGGTCGCCTTGCCTGGCCTGCGGGGGTGTGCGAACCGGCGAGCCATGACGACCGCTGAGGAGCTGTTCGAGAAGTTCGAGATCGGCATCGAGGAGGACGATGAGGAGGCCGTGCGAGGGGCCCTCGCGGCTCTGCGCGCCGACTTTGCCGCGAGCCGCGAGCGTTCCCTGGCCGAGATCAACTGGAGATGGGTCTTGGGACCCGAAGAGGAAGACGAAGTGGAAGCCTCCGAGCTGGCTCACCGCACCGATGAGCACGGAAGCCTCCTTGGATGGCTCGAGAAGCACGTGACGCAGTGGCCGGAGGATGCCGACGTTCGTTACGAGCTGGGGGCCCTCTACCTCGAGCTGGATCGCGAGGCGGACGCTCGGGACCAGTGGTTGGCGGTTCTCGATCAGGACATCAAGGACGACGCCGACGCGGATATCGGCGGCCCCGAGGATGAGCGGTTCGTCCTTCAGGCCGCGGAAGAGGTGCTCAGCGATCTTCCGGAGACCTTCGCGGCGCTCCTGAGTGCGGTGCCGGTTCTGGTCGAGACACGGCCCGCGCGGGAGCTGGTCGAGAAGGGCTTCGACCCTCGGGCCTACGGTCTCTTCGAAGGCCCCACCCAGATGGAGTCCAGCGGCCTCGAGCCCCCCCCTGCTCCGACCAAGATCGTGCTCTATCTATCGAACCTCGCGGCGGACTTTCCTGAGGAGGAGCAGCTCGCAATCCAGGTTCAGATCACCATCCTCCACGAGATCGGACACTACTTTGGGCTCGAGGAGGAGGACATGGAGCGGCTGGGCTGGGACTGATGCGGGGACCAAGAGGGAGGAGGGAGAGCAACTCGCTCATAACCCCGCGCTCACCACCGAGGCGGCCCGCTTCTCAGAGCTCGCTCTCTCCTCCTGCAGAGGTGCGGGGCGACGCTCGATCTGCTTACGAAAGACCAGGTGCTGCCGCCGAGTGACCTCCACGAGGGGCCCCCAGACCGCATGCACCAGGTCGTTTTGGATGAGGAAACGCCAAAGGACATTCGAGCGCTTATAGAGGTAGCTCATGGCGAGGTACGGCAACACGGCCCGCGGATCCGAGGGCCGGCGCCGCCAGATGGAAGCGCTCGAGAAGAGCCGCCGATACATCCACGCGTAGCCCTGGTACAGCTCCTCCGGGCTCATATTTTTTGGCTGGAAGACCACGTGGGCGGTGTCGTAGAGGTCCCAGTTTTCGTGGCGCAAACGGCCTTGCCGCTTCATTTCGCGAAAGAACGGGGTGCCCGGATAGGGGGTGAGGATGTGGAAGGTTGCGCACTCCAGTCGGTGGGCCTCCACCCACTCGGCGGTCATCGCGAAGACGTCCCGATGATCGTGGTCGAAGCCGAGCACGAAGCTCCCGTTCACCTGGATGCCATGGTCATGAAAGATCCGAACGCGGCGGGCGTAGTCGGCGGCGCGCGGCGTCTTCTTTTTGGCCTTCTCGAGGTTGGCGTCCGATAGGGACTCGAAGCCCACGAAGACGCCCGTGCAGCCGGCGAGAGCCATCTCTCGTATCAGAGTGGGATCGTCGGTGACGTCGAGGGTCACCGCCGCGGACCAGATCATCTCGAGGGGGCGGAGCGCCCGACACAGCTCCCGGAGGTAGCGTCGATTCGAGCCCAGGTTGTTATCGGTGAACACCGCGTAGGGCTCGCCGGACTGGAGGATCTCGGACGCGATCTGTTCCGGGCTGCGCATGCGATAGGGCATGCGCAATCCATCCGTGGAGAGGTAGCAAAACTCACAGCGGTTGTGGCAGCCGCGGGTCGCGTTCAAGCTGCTCGTGGTGAGGAAGCTCTTCTTCGGAACCAAATCCCTCCGGGGGGAAGGGTCGTCTCGGTACGGGGTCTTGAAGTCCGCGTAGTATCTTTCCTCGAGCTCCCCTCTTTCGAAGTCTCGAAGGATACGGGGCCAAAGCTGGACCCCGTCCCCCACGGCGAGGGCGTCTCCGTGAGGCTGGACCTCCTCGGGACAGGAGAGCACGTGGAGTCCCCCAAAAATCACCTTGGAGCCCAAGCTCCGGTAGTGGTGCGCCAGAGCGTAGGCCCGCTTCGCGAAGGTGAGGTGGACCGTGATTCCCACGACGGCGGGGACGGGGTCCACGGGAGGCGGTCCGGAGAGGAGGTTCTCGTCCCAGTAGCGCACCTTCCAGTCGGCCGGGGTGGCTCCGGCTACGCTGGTGAGCGCGAGGGTTGGGGTGAGCACGTGCTTGCCAAAGCTCGCGTGCGGATCCTTCGGATAGAAGGGATTGATGAGCAGAGCATATTTGGCCTCGGGAGCCCTCGCGCTCCGGGGGGCCTCGAGGGGCGGTGGGCAGGTCATCTCCCGGGGAGCTCGAGGCCGAGACAGGGGCTTTCGAAAGGGAGCCTCAGGGTGGATGCGCGGATGAGTTTGATCAGACATGGCGGAAGGTCCTTCTCCGAGCTCGCGCCCACCACCGGCGGGCCGCCCCGTGGCTGCGTCGAACCCGGCGCTTTCCCACCAGGTTGGCGAGAAAGGAGAGCGCGATGAGGTACAGGTCGAGAGCCACGCCTTGCCTCCGCAGATACAAGCGATCCAGCGCGAGGGCGTGGCGGGGGCCGCTCGCGAAGAGCTGGGCCAGCCCGGTGATGCCCGGGGGAGCGGCGAAGCGGACGTCATAGATGGCGTCCCCCCAGCCCAGACGCTCGACGTCGGCCGGAGTGAGCGGGCGGGGCCCAACCATGCGCATCTGGCCGCTGAGGACGTTCAGAAACTGCGCCGTCTCGTCGAGGCCCGTGGGGCGCAGCCATCGTCCCACCCGCGTGACTTCGCCGTGGGCCATGGTGCGAATTTTCAGGATGGAAAAAGGGCGCCGCTGTTTTCCGAGGCGAGTCTGCCGAAAGAAGATCGGGCCCTGGTCGTCCACAAAGATGGCGAAGGCCACGCCCGCGAAGAAAGGGGCGTACAGGAGGGCGCCGACGCTCGCGAAGGCGAGGTCGAGGGTCCGTACCGGATCCCCTCGCTCTTCGCTCGAGGCCGCCTCGAACGCGGCTTTTGGGGCGTGCATGATTCCCTTGTCGCCGGTGCGGATGAGCTCCGGATGAGCTGAAGATGAAGGCGGGATGAAAGGCCCGGGCTAGAGCGGGATGGTCAGGAAGAACTCGGTCCGTCCCGGCTCTTGCTCCAGGCCCGCCCCGCCTCCGTGGGCTTCGGCCACGCTCCGCACGATGGCGAGGCCCAGCCCGCTTCCGCCCCCTTCTCCCTGGGTCGTCACGAAGCGCTCGAAGACGCGATCTTCCAGCGCCGGGGGCACGCCTGGTCCCCCGTCCACCACCGAGAACCGATAGCTCCCTCGGCGGCGCTCGCCTCGGACGGCGATGTCCGAATCGGGCGGGGCGTGGCGAATCGCGTTGTGCAAGAGGTTCGAGAGGGCGCGGGCCAGCCAGGTCGGGTTCCCTGACAAAGGGGTGGGGAGGGTCTCGATCTCCGTGTGCACCTCCCGCCCGCGCAGCTCGAGACCGGAGAGCGCGGCCGCCACCACCGCTTGGGGCTCGAAGCGGTCGTCCCCATCGGTCAAACCACGAGCTTCCAGTCGTGTGAGGTCGAGGAGGTCACCGATCAGGTGACCCATGCGCTCCGAGGCTTCGAGGATTCGCGCCGCGAAGCGCTTCGCGGCGGCGGCGTCGTGGTCGATGGCGTCGTCCAAGACCTCGGCGCTGGCTCGAATCGCGGCCACGGGATTCTTGAGTTCGTGGGAGAGGTTCGTGGCGAGGGCTTCGAGCTGATCGCGCTGCTCGAGCTCCGAACGCATCCGCTCGAAGGCATCCGTGAGCCGTCGAACCTCTCGACCTCGAGGCCGCGGTAGGGCCATCTGCCGCTCCCCGTGGGCGACCCGGTTCGCCGCCTCGGTGAGGCGCTCGAGGGGGGTGGCCAGGGAGCTGCCCATGACGCGCCCGACCGCCGCTGCGGTCATGGCCAAGATCAGGGCGAGCAGGCTCACTTTCGGGACCAGGTCCGAGAGCACCGTTCGCATGCTTTCCACGGACTTCGTCACCACGGCGGCTCCGATGACCCGGCCACGGGAGCGAATCGGTACGTTCGCCTCGACGGCGTCGGCGGCAGGATAGCTTTCGAGGTTCGCGGCGCCGTCGGCGATGGATAGGGTGTCGAACAGCACGCGCTGCTGGGCGTCGAGGAGCTGAACCCGAGTGTCCCGGAGCTCGTCGCTAAAGGCGTACAGGATCGCCCCCTTGGCCAAAGACGCGGACCCTTGCTCGAGAGAGAGACCGGTGAGCTCCAGCGAACGCTCCACCAAGGTGACCACGACCCGAGCGTCATCGGCGGCGGCCTGACGCGCGAAGCGGTGGATCCTCGCCTGAAATCGGTCCACCACGATGACGCCGAAACCGGCCGTGACGATGAGAGTGAGGAGAGCCACCAGAGCGAAGATCTGAAAGCGGATGGTCGGCCCATGCGCTCGCGTGCGGAACGCGTGCACAAGGACCGCGGCGGACCCGACGAGCGCCACGAGCGTGACGATGAGCAAGGCTTCTTGCCGAGGAATCATCGCGACGGGACCGAGAATCGATAGCCTACGCCCCGAACCGTCTCCACGAAGCTATGGTCACCCGAGGCGGCATGAAGCTTCTTGCGCAGGCCCATGACGTGCACATCGACGGTCCGGTCCAGCACGTCGAGGTGATCGTGCCAGACCCTTTCGATCAGCTGTTCGCGCGTGAACACCCGATCTGGGGCCTCCATGAGCGTGAGCAGAAGGTCGAACTCGATGCGGGACAGGTCGATGGGCTGCGCCTCGAAGGACACCCGCCGCGCCGCCGGGTGGACCGAGAGCCCGCGAGGGTCTGCGAGGACCTCCGACGGGGGCGACGAGGGACCAAGACCGCTGCGGCGCAAAACGGTTCGGACCCTGGCCACGAGCTCTCGGGGAGAGAAGGGCTTCGTCACGTAGTCGTCGGCGCCGAGCTCGAGCGCGACCACCCGCTCCGTCTCCTCGTCGCGGCTCGACAGAATGATGATGGGCAGTTGGGACTGGCTCCGCACCGTGCGCAGGAGATCGAGACCGCTTCCGTCGGGGAGGCCGAGGTCCAGCACGACGAGATCCGCCTGGCACCACTCCTTCCGCGCGGTCTCGAGGTCCGGCGCGGCCCGCAGCGCGAAGCCCTCCCGCTCCAGAGCGTAGGCGAGGCTCTCACGAATGGCCGGCTCATCGTCCACAATCAGAACCTGCCGGCGTGCCACGGCCGCATTGTCCAGAGCAGCCGTACGCGGAGCAAGCTTCGAGGGGTCGACCCGAAGGACCCTCGCGGCGCCCCTGCCGTGTCGGCGGCTCGATCAAAGAGGCATGCTTGGGGCCGCCGGCTCCTCCAGAGACGTTCGAGTCGAGCGAAGCAAGAGGTCAGATACCGATGCGCGCGGAGAGGACCAGGACGACGGCGACAATCCCCGCCAGGTAGGAAATACGGTCCTTGAGGGCAAAGACCACGGGGTCATCATCAAGCTGTTCGCGGGCGGCGAGGAACCAGACGCGCGTGCTCCAGTAGAGGAGGAGCGGGCACAGCAGCCACAGGAAGCGAGGCTCTCGATAGATGGCCAAGACCTCGGCGGAGTTGATGTAGAGGGCAAAGACCAGGACCGCCATCAGGCCACAGCCAGGGCCGGTACTGGCGATGATCTCGAGGTCCTGCACCCAATAGCCCCGACCTGCGGCGGAGCTCTTGGAGGCGCTCTTGAGCACGCGCAGCTCGGAGTACCGCTTCGCGAAGGCCAACCCCGTGAAGAAGAACATCGAGAAAGACAGGAGCCAGAAGGAGACCATGACGTTGGCTGCAACTCCTCCTGCGATGACGCGATAAGTGAAGAGCGAGGCCAGAGTCACCACGTCGACGATGAGCTTCCGTTTCAAGTAGACGGAGTAGACGGAAGTGATGGCGACATAGCCCAAGAGCACGGCCACGAAGGACATGGGGAGGAAGGCAACTGCGAGCCCCACCCCCACCACCAGACAGCCCAAGCCCAACGCCAGACCGGCGGGGATACTCAATGTCCCGGCCGCGAAGGGGCGTTTGCGCTTCGTGCGGTGCATGCGATCTTGCTCCAGGTCGAGGAGATCGTTCACGACGTACACGGACGACGCGCAGAGGCTGAAGCAGAACATCGCCAGTAGGACGCTCAGCATCAGGGGGATGTTGGTGTATTGATGAGATAGAATGACGGGGACGAAGAGAAGGACGTTCTTCGCCCACTGATGGGGGCGCATCGCCTTGAGCATCGCTCGCGCCGCGCTGGTCGACCGGGGAGCGAGGACCTCCGCGTCGGGCACGAGCTTTCGGGCGGCGGACTCCACCCCCTTGGATGGGGACACCAGGACGGACTTACCGGCCTTGGGCCAGACCGCGAGGTCGGCCGACGAGTCGCCCAGGTACTCGAAGCCGCCCTCTCCGAAGCGCTCCACGAGAAACGCCGCTTTGTTCTCGGAGCGAAGGTTGTGGCCCTCCCGCGTGCCGTAGACCTCGTCAAAGAGGCCGAGGTGCTCGGACACCCCGTCCGCAATGCGCTGGTCCGCGGCGGTCACGAGGTAGATCGGGCGTCCTTCTGACTTCGCATCCCGGAGGTAGGCCAGAACCGGCTCGCGGTACGGAAGGGTAGGAGGGTCTGGGAGAACTCTCTCGGCCAGAGCCGCCTTGAAGCCGGCCTTACCCGAAAAGACCTTCAAGGCGAGGGCGGGCGACTCGAGGGGTCGGTTCCTCACCGCGAGAATGACCGACTCCCACAGGGTGTCGGTGGCGACCAGGGTCCCGTCTAGATCGACCACCAGCGGGGTGGCTTCCTTGCTCGCGCTCATCCGTGTCCCGTCGGTCGTATTCCAGGCGCCGGTGCCGGGGTCAACTCATAGCTCGGACGCGGGGTTCAGCGTCGGAGGAGGACGGCGAAGATGAGTCCGTCTGGGCCCGGGAGGGAGCGCAATCGTAGATCTTGAGCTCGGTCTCGAAGAACAGCGGACGTCGAGCCGGTATGACTTTCTCCAGCGCGCACTCGGCCCTGACCTGTTTGTGGAAGGAGGAGAAGGGGTCGGGCCAGTTGTCGATGTGGTGCTGCTCGTCCCGCACGATGACGTAGCGGAACTCCCGCTCCGTCCAGTAGTCGAGCACCCACTCTTCCTCTTGGCGAGGCCACGAATGGGCGACCACCGCCTTCACGTCCTCGTCCGTGAGGTGCTCCATCCCGAAGAGAGGCCAAGGGAAGCGAATCACGTTCCAGGTCTTGAACGGGTTGGGCCTCAGGCGGGTCCAGCCCTCGGCGGGCGGATCGAGGGTCAACCCATACTTGGCGGCGAGGCGCTCCTCGCGAGCACGCATGAACTTCCGCGCGTCCAGGCTTTCGTCGAGTCCGGCCAGGGTGGGCTCGGAGGCGAGGATCCAGGCGTCGCGGCTGACCTTCTCCTTGAAGAAGGCCTGCACCTCCCGATGGCTCGGTGGCCTTAGCGCTTGTCCGATGACAAGGCCGCTGCCCGCCACGCAAGACAGGAGCCCCGCGGCCAGAAAGACGAGTCCTCCCCAGCGCATCGGCTCCGGATGGCCTCGGTCGAGGACGCGCAGCGCGACCACCGCCGAGAGGACCACGAAGTAGGACACGAAGTGCAGATACAGGCCGGGGATCGTGCGATCTCCGACCATAGAAGCGACCCAGAGAAAGCCCAGGAGGGTGCACACCCAGAACGCGATGATTCGGTCGTCTCGGTCGATAAAGGGAAGGGCGAGGAAACCCAAAAAGAGGAGGGGGGTGGCCCCACCCGTGAAGCTCATCACCATACCCACGCTGGCCGTGAAGAAAGCCTGCAGGGTGAGCTCTCGGTTCGACATCTGGGTTTGTATGAGCTGGTGGTCGAGGAAGTTTTGCAGGTCGAGAAAGACGCCGATGGCGAGGATGAAGAAGGCCACCGCTCCGGCCGCGACGGCGATGCCCCCGCTCATGGTGGTCGCCCTGAGGTCTCGGTTTCGGCGATAGGCGAGGACAGCCGTGGCCGCGAGAAGGGGAACGGCCAAGAATATGGCATTCTGCTTGAAAGCGGTGGCGAGGGCTGCGGCCGCCCCCACACCCACCGCCGCCCACCTCGACTCGAGGTGATCGAGGAACACGAGGATGGCCAGTCCCAGGAGCAGACATCCGGTGACCATGCCCATCTGGGGCTTCGCGACATGGCTCCACCACACGGAAGGGGGGAGGAGCGCGAGGAGGAGGCCGACGAGATACGCTCCGCGCCAGGAGATGTCGAAACGTCGCGCGATCAGCGCGCCGAGGGGAGCCGTCAGGGCCCCCCAGAACGCCGTGTGAAACCGAGCCGCGAAATAGAAGGCGTCGAGGTTTTCGAAGTATGCTGCCTTGAAGTCCTGGAGACTGTGGAAGATGCCGGCGAGGCGCCCGACCACGAACATCCCTGCGTACACGACGGCGGTGAGATAGTTGTTGAGGGGTGGATAGTAGAACTGTTCCGGAAAGAACTCACCGGCCAGCACTTTGGCGGCATGGTTCACCCGCTCGTCGCCATGCCGCATCCCCCAGTCCACGCCTATGATTCGCAGGACATAGCCGAGCAGGAACAATGCGATGAGGACATACGCAGGTTTGAGGCCCAGGCCGTCAGATCGTCGGTCGGTGAGCCAGTCGGATGCCCGGCCGAGGAACGTGCGCATGCGCGGGGAAGCTACCGGCCTCGTGTCTAGGGGTCAACGAAGAGGTCGAATGCATCAAATTCGCAAGGGTGAGCTGGGGGCGTCTCTCTCAGCTGGATCTCGACGCGTTCGAGCTCATTGGACTCTCGGTCCTTCTCTTGTCCCACTCTACGGGTCTGTGTCGGACACAAGGGTAGAAACTCGAGTGTAAGACAGAGGTACTTTTTTGCGTACCTCAGCTTACTCGAGTTTCATCTTCATCCCCTCGTGGGTGGCCGCGAAACCCAGGCTCTCATAGAATCGATGAGCCTCAACTCGAGACTTGTCGGTCGTGAGCTGCACCAGGGAGGCGCCTCGGGCGCGGGCGCGCGCAATCGCTTCGCCTATGAACCACCGCCCCAGCCCTTGCCCGCGGGCGCCGGCCTTCACACGAACCCCTTCGATGAGGGCCCGCAGCGCCGCCCGTCGGCTCAGGCCGCGTAGAAAGCTGAGTTGCAGGCATCCGATCAGGGTACCGTCCTCGGCCACCGCCACCCATAGCTCGTGGATCGGGTTGGCCTCGATCTCCGCGAAGGCGCGCGCGTAGAGAGGGTCGTCGGGGGCAGACTCGCGGGTTCGACCGAGGACGTCGTCCGAAAGGAGAGCCACGATGGCCGGGACATCGTCAGCGGTGGCGAGGCGAAAGGCGGCGGGGGCAGACATGACGAAGGCCCGAGAATGCCCCGAAGCCCTCCTCGGGACAGCGCCTTCTGCGGACCTTTCCTCCCGCGGGGGAGACGTTCCCCGTCCGAGGGGACGGGGAACCGGTCAGATGCGGGTCCCGAGTTCGAAGCGGTCGGCCTGCATGACCTTGGCCCAGGCCGCCACGAAGTCCTTCACGAAGCGCTCCTTCGCGTCTCCGAACGCGTAGACTTCGGCTACGGAGCGAAGCTCGGCGTTCGACCCGAAGACCAGGTCGACCTCGGTGGCGGTCCACTTATCAGCGCCGGTGTCGAGGTCCTTGCCCACGAGCACATTCTCATCCGCGGCCGAGCGGCTCCACACCGTGCCCAAGTCCAAGAGGTTGACGAAGAAGTCGTTGGTGAGGACGCCCGGGCGATCCGTGAACACGCCGTGCTTGGAGCCGCCGGCGTTGGCGCCGAGGGCACGAAGACCACCCACGAGGACCGTCATCTCCGGCACGCTGAGGTCGAGGAGGTCAGCTTTGTCGACGAGGAGGTCGGCGGCGGGGAGCGTGGCCTGGGCTCCGTAGTAGTTGCGGAAGCCGTCGGCCTCGGGCTCCAGGTACCCGAAGGACTTCACGTCGGTGGCCTCGGCGGTAGCGTCGACCCGACCGGGAGCGAAGGGGACCTTGACGGCCACCCCGGCGTCCCGGGCCGCCTTCTCAATGGCCGCGGCGCCGCCCAGCACGATGACGTCAGCGAGGGAGACCTTGCGCCCGCCGCGCGCGGAGCGGTTGAAGCCCGCCTGGACCTTCTCGAGCTCGGCGACAACTTTCTGGAGCTCCGCCGGGTCGTTCGCCTTCCAGTCCTTCTGGGGAGCTAGACGTACGCGAGCGCCATTCGCGCCGCCGCGCTTGTCGGAGTCACGATAGGTCGAGGCCGAAGCCCAGGCTGCGCGCACGAGCTCGGGAACCGATAGGCCGGTGGCGAGGATCTTCTTCTTCAGGCCGTCCGCCTCGCGCGCGGTGATCTTCTTTCCGGAAGGGGCTGGCAAAGGATCTTGCCAAAGGAACTGCTCCTTGGGGACCTCGGCGCCGATGTATCGGGCGCGCGGACCCATGTCGCGGTGCGTGAGCTTGAACCAAGCCTTTGCGAAGGCAGCCTCGAACTCCTTCGGGTTCTCCATGAAGCGCTTGGTGATCTTCGCGTATTCGGGGTCCGTCTTCAGAGCGAGATCGGTGGTGAACATGATGGGCGCGTGACGCTTGCCCTCCACGTGAGCGTCGGGGACGAGGTTCTTCGCCGCCTCGGCGGTGGGGGTCCACTGCGTGGCTCCGGCCGGGCTCTTGGTCTGCTCCCACTCGAAGCCATAGAGGTTGGCCAGGTACTGGTGGGTCCACTTCGCAGGGTTGGAGGTCCAGGCGCCTTCGAGTCCGCTGGTGACGGTGTCCTCGGCGTTGCCCTTTCCGCACTTGTTGTTCCAGCCCATTCCCTGGTTTTCGACCGGGTTGGCCGCGGGCTCGCGACCAACGCAGTCGCCGGGGGCGTGGGCGCCGTGCGCCTTGCCGAAGGTATGACCGCCCGCGATGAGGGCCACCGTCTCCTCGTCGTTCATGGCCATGCGGCCGAAGGTCTCGCGGATGTCCGTGGCGGCGGCCATGGGGTCGGGGTTGCCGTTCGGACCTTCGGGGTTCACATAGATGAGGCCCATTTGGACGGCGGCGAGGCCGTGGGCTAGCTCCCGATCGCCCTTGTACCGGGCGTCAGCGAGCATCTCGGTTTCCGGGCCCCAGTACACGAGCTCAGGCTCGAAGGCGTCGATGCGGCCGCCGGCGAAGCCGATGGTCTCGAAGCCCATGTTTTCCATGGCCACGTTGCCGGCCAGGACCATGAGGTCCGCCCACGAGACGCTTCGACCGTACTTCTGCTTGATCGGCCAGAGGAGCCGACGTGCCTTGTCGAGATTGCCGTTATCGGGCCAGCTGTTGAGCGGCTCGAAGCGCTGTTGTCCGCCGCCAGCGCCGCCGCGGCCGTCCGACACGCGATAGGTACCGGCGCTGTGCCAGGCCATACGAATGAAGAAGGGGCCATAGTTGCCGTAGTCTGCGGGCCACCAATCCTGGGAAGTGGTGAGGACCGCGTCGAGGTCCTTCTTGAGAGCGGCCAGATCGACCTTCGCGAAGGCCTTCGCGTAGTCGAAGCTCTGACCGAAGGGGTTCGATTTGGCCGCGTTGTCGCGGAGGGGGTTCAGGTTGAGACGCTCCGGCCACCAGAAGGCGTTGGGCTTGGCCTGGCCGTCCTTGAGGCCGTAGTTGTCCTCTTTGACCGTCTCGTCTTTGCCGCCCAGCGCTTGATCAAGCTCCGTGGCCGGCGGAAGGGCTGACTCCTGGTTCTGAGCGACCAGGGGGGCTTCCTGAGCGCAGGCAGCCGCGCCCAAGAAGAGGGTCAGAGCGGCGGCGCCGCCGAATAGATAGTAGTAAGTGGAATCGATCTTCATGTTCCGTGTCCTTATGCTGCGATGGGCCGGGCCGCGGTTCGTCGCCCGCGGCCTGACTCCGTGAGCAGGTGTCGTGCCAGCGTATGTAGATTGTCTTTGACGATCTCGACAACGAAATATCGGTACATTCACAACGTTATATCGTTGATCCACGAGATGTGGGTAGGGGCGGCGACGGACGCAGGAAGAGTGGTACTCGGAAAGCATGCGCACCGTCTCCTTCGTCCTCATTTCGGCCCTCGCCGTCCCCTCAATGACCGAAGCGGCCCCTGTTCATGTCGAGGTCCGCAGTGCCGACGGGGGGCATACGCTGTTTCGGGGCGGCAAGCCCTACGTCATCAAGGGGGCCGGAGGGACGGGCTCCCTAGAGCATCTCGCGCGCCTTGGGGCCAACTCCGTCCGTACCTGGGGGGCTGAGGATCTCGGCCCGAGGCTGGACGAGGCCCATCGCCTTGGTCTGACGGTGACCATTGGGATCTGGCTCGGTCATGAGCGGCACGGCTTTGACTATACGGACGACGAGCAGGTCTTCGAGCAGCTCGAGCGCGCGCGCACCGCGGTGCTCGCCTATCGTGACCACCCTGCGCTCCTGATGTGGGGCGTGGGAAATGAGATGGAGGGCTTCGCGGACGGCGGCAACGCCGCCATCTGGTCGGCGGTCAACAACGTCGCCGCGTTGGTCAAGCGTCTCGATCCTCACCATCCCACGATGACCGTCCTCGCGGAGATCGGCGGCAAGCGGGTCGCGAACGTGCATCGGTTGTGTCCCGACGTAGATATCGTCGGCGTGAACTCCTACGGCGGGGTTCGTAGCCTCGCCGATCGCTACCAGGCGGCTGGAGGCAAGAAGCCTTTCGTCGTGACGGAGTTCGGACCCCCCGGGGCCTGGGAGACCTCCAAGACCGGTTGGGGGGCTCCCGTTGAGCTCTCGAGCGTCAACAAGGGGCGCGTCTACGAGGCCGCCTATAAGTCGATCTATCGCTCGCCTCAGGCCCTGGGGGCCTACGCCTTCGTGTGGGGCAACAAACGGGAGGCCACCGCCACTTGGTTCGGGCTGCTGCTCCCGGACGGGACGCCGCTCAACCCCGTGGACCGGCTTCAGTGGCTCTGGAGCGGGAAGTACCCGAAGAATCGGAGCCCCCGGATCACCGCCCTGGTGGCCAAGGGGGCGACAACCCAAGATCCAGGAGCCGAGCTGGTGGTGGAGGCTTCGGTCTCGGACCCTGAAAAAGATCCCGTCGAGCTGACCTGGGTGCTCGAACCGGAAGCCCGCGAGCATGTCACCGGCGGGGACAAGCAGGCCGAGCCGCCGACCTATCCCGAGCGACTGGAGCCCCAGGGCCCGCGTAAGGTCCGGGTACGCATGCCCGAGCGTCCGGGTGGGTACCGTCTCTACGCATACGCCCGAGACGGTCGGGGCGCGAGCACCGCGAACCTCCCGTTGCTGGTTCGAGGGCCCTTGTCTCCCGGCGTGGACGCGGGATCTCTCCCTGTCGACGTCCTCTCCACGAAAACCCCGAGATGGGTTCCTTCGGGATACATGGGGTCAACGGAGGCCATCTCCATGACCCCCGCGACCCACGATGGCCGAACGGGAATTCGGGTCGAGTATCGCCGACCGGATAATTGGGGCGGGGTGGTTTGGCAGCACCCGGCGAATGACTGGGGGGATCGCCCCGGCGGCTTCGACCTATCCAAGGCGAAGCGCCTCACCTTCTGGGCGCGCGGGGCCTCGGGCGGAGAGAAGGTCAAGTTTGGCTACGGACTCCTCAAGCCCGACAAGGCCTACCCGGACTCGAGCGGGCGGGAAGCGGAGAAGGTCCTCAGCCAGAAATGGAAGCGCTTCAGCTTCGACCTGGGCGGCGAGGATCTGTCCCGGATCAAGACCGGCTTCTTTTGGGTGGTGGGCGGCGCGGGAAAGCCTGTGGTCTTTCACCTCGCGGACGTTCGCTTCGAGTAGGTGCGGGGCTCACGAGGCGGCGCGCTCGTTTCGCTCCAAGGCTCGGGAGATGGTCTCGCCGAGCTCTCTACGGCCGAACGGCTTCTGAAGTACGAGGAGCTCCGGATAGTCTAGCAATCTTGATTGCGTCGCCTCGTCGAGGCGACCCGACATCAGGATCACGGGGGCCTCAGAGCAGGCACGCACCCGATCCACGAGGTGGAGACCGTCGAGGCCCGGCATATGAAGGTCGGTGATGAGGAGGTCGAAGCGTCCTGAGCTTCGCTCGAAACGCTCGGCGCCGGAGAGCCCATCAAAAGCGGTATCTACCGCGAAGCCCCAGCCAGAAAGGGTCTTGGCCGCGAAGGTTACGATCGTGGGGTCGTCGTCCACGAGGAGCACGTGGCGTCCGCGGCCGAGGGGTCGGTCGGCCTGAGGTCGCTCGAGATCTTCTCGGGTCTCGCTCCGACTGCGAATCGGGATATGGGCGGTCACCCGCGTACCCTCTCCGGGTACCGATCGCAGGGTGAGGAAGCCGCGATGACCGGTGACGATACCGAGCACCGTGGATAGGCCTAGGCCTGTGCCCTTGAGGGCCTTTTTGGTGGTGAAGAAGGGATCGAAGACCTTGCCCACGTGTTCTTCAGGGATGCCGGTGCCCGTATCCGTCACGCTCAAGGCCAGGTACGGACCCGGCCCTGCATGTTCACTCCCGGGACCCACGGGGTGGGCGACATCGAGGCGGTGAGCGGTCACCGTAATCTTGCCGTTTTGGCTCATGGCGTCCCGCGCATTGAGGCAAAGGTTGAGCAGGATCTGCTGTAGCTGGGTGGGATCGGCGAGGGTGGTCGGGAGGGCGTCCTCGACGTGGGTATCCAGCTGCATGTGCTCGGGGAGGGTAGAGCTCAGCAACCGCCCCACCGAACCCACCAGCTCGCCGACGTCGACCGTGGTCAGAGATAGATCGACGCCGCGAGCGAAGAGAAGGATCTGACGCAGCATGGAGCTTGCGTGCTCGATACCCGACTCCAACACCTCGACGACGTCCGTCGGGGCCTGCGGCGTTTCGCGGAGCTCGTCGAGGCCCAAGCGCATCGGGGTCAGGACGTTGTTGAGGTCGTGCGCGATGCCTCCTGCGACGCTCCCAATCGCCTCCATGCGCTGACTCCGAAGCCTCTCGTTCTCGGTGCGCATCTGCTCCGTGACTTCGTGGGAGACGGCGAGCAAGGACACGACGTTTTTCTCGTCGTCGAGGAGAGGGGCCGCGTGCTGTTCCATCCATCGTCGGGTGCCATCCCGCGTAGTGATCTCGAAGCGCCGAACCCGCTTCTCCCCACGGAAGACCGCGTCCAGATCCTCCTCGAATCGCTCCCGATGTTCGGGAACCACGAGGTCACGCACGTCCATCCCTCGAACCTCTTCCACGCTGTCGTAGCCGATCAGCCGCAGTCCGGCCGGGTTCATGTCGAGCAAGGCACCCTTACGACTCACCTGCTTCACGCACTGGGGTTCGTGATCGAGGATAGCCCTGAGCTCGGCTTCGCTACGAGCGAGTCGCTGGCGGCTCCGGGCCTCCGCGGCCAGGTTGCGCTCGGCGCGGAGGAGCGCCCGACCGTACATGCGCTCGTAGACGAAAGTCATGAACACAACCGAGAGCACGAACACGTTGGCGTCGATGAAGAAGGGAGAGCTGAAGCTGCCCTCCTCGGCGTCGGTGGAGTACGAAAGCGTGATGAGGGTGGTGGCAAAGAAGGCGAGACCGCCCCCGAGCACGATGCCTCTGCGGCCCATCAGCAGGCCGCCGGCCAACGGGAGCACTCCGAACCAGTAGAGCTGATTGAACTCCTGGACCGTGGCCGATTGGGCCATGTAGACCAGGAGCCCCAGGACCAAGATCAGCGCCGCAACTTTTGCGTGCTCCAGGCGGAGGCCCCCGCGGAGCCCCAACGGTATCGTGGAGACCCCCAGGACGAAGAGCACCAGGGCCACCACCTCCCCCAGATCGCGCGCGATGGCCAAGCTCATGAGCCCCGCCACGGCGCCAATGAGACAGAAGGCGACGAGGAGATCTGGGTTGTTGCGGGTGCTCTCGATCCGCTTTCGGCGGCGACCTATGGGTCCTGACACCTCATCCCCCCACAGATACTCCTAGCAAGGCATCTACAGCGTCGGAAGGGGTCGGCCCATCGAACGGGTCGGGGTTCAGTCCTGGTCGAGGGAGCGCGCGATGAGCTCCTTCATGATCTCGGTGGTGCCGCCGTAGATGCTCTGGACCCGGGCGTCCACGTAGGCGTGCGCGATGGGGTACTCCATCATGTAGCCGTATCCACCGAAGAGCTGCAGGCACTCGTTGGCTACGTCGATCTGAGTTTCGGCAGCCCAATACTTCGCCATACTCGCGGTGGCGGCGTCGAGCTGCCCAGCGTCCTGCTTCACGATGCAGGCGTCGACGAAGGCGCGGGTGACTTCGAGCTTGGTCTTGACCTCTGCCAGCTTGAATTTCGAGTTCTGGAAGTCGAACACGCGCTTTCCGAAAGCCTTCCTTTCCCGTGTATAGGCCAAGGTCTCCTTGAGCACGTAGTCCATGGCCCCGACCGCCCCGATGGCGATGATGAGGCGCTCCCACGGGAGCTGAGTCATCAGCTGCGCAAAGCCTTGCCCCTCGACTTCGCCCAGCAAGTTATCTTTCGGGACGCGCACGTCCTCGAAGAAGAGCTCGGAGGTATCCGCGCTCTTCAGGCCCATCTTCTCCAGGTTCCGGCCTCGGCGAAATCCCTCCGCCTCCTCGGTCTCCACGAACACCAGCGAGATGGACCGAGATCCGGGGCCTTCTCTTTGGGTCCGGGCCACGACGCACACGAGATCTCCCAGCTGACCGTTCGTGATGAAGGTTTTGCTCCCGTTGATGACGTAATGCTCTCCGTCCGCTCGAGCCGTGGTCTTGATGCTCTGGAGGTCGGAGCCGGTGCCGGGCTCGGTCATCGCGATGGCCGCCACGCGCTCCCCCGAAGCCAACGCCGGCAGCCACCGGGCCTTCTGGCGGTCGGTGCCATAGCTCATGATGTAATGAGCGACGATGCTCTGGATGGGGAGCCCCCACCCCGAGTCGCCGGTGCGGCTGTGTTCGAGATAGCTGATGGCGTCGAAGCTGTGGGGGGCTCCGGTTCCGCCAAATTCCTCCGGGATGGTCGCGCCTAGAACTCCCGCTTCTCCGGCGCTGCGCCACAGGTCGCGGTCGACGATGCCTGCCTTTCGCCAGCGCTCGATGTTCGGACTAAGTTCGGTCTGGAAGAACCCTCGGACGCCCTCGGCGTACATCTTATGTTCTTCGGTCATCCACGGCGCGGTCATGGAGCGACGTTAGAGGACTTTCGCTCCGTTTCCCACAAACCTCGAGGACTGGACGTGCCGGACGGTGCCCTATGCACCTTCCCCGTACATGAGGATGATGAACTCCCCATATTGGGACTCGGTCGCGTAGAGCTCGTGGCGCATGCCCCGCGGCACAAGGACGGTCTCTCCGCTGCGAAGCAGTCGCTCCTCGCCGTCGAAGATGCCGGTGAGCACCCCCCGAGTGACCACGATGGCGGAGTCGAAGTCATTCACCTGCTCTTCCGGCTTTTCATTGATATGAGCGCCGGGCCGCACTTGGTACCACGCCGACCGGAGTTTCTCGGCGTAGACGAGGACGCTCACGTCGCCCCCGTGCACAGCCCGCGTGGTGCCGTCCCCGAAGGGGATGGTCTCCGGCCAGCCTCGGTTCCAGAACCGCAGGGTGAGGGGGATGAAGAAGCTCCGGACTTCGTCCTGGCGGGAGAACCCTTCCGGGAGCCGCGGGCGCAGAGGGATGGGGTCCGTAGGGCCCGCCTGCCCCATCGCCGTGAGCGCGTTCCAGGTTTCGGCGTCGAGCTTACGCAAGGTGCCGAGGTCGGTATCGAAGCCCCATGCGAAAGCGTCGGGAGGCCCGGCTGAGTAGGTCGCACCTTCGTTGCTGAGACGCACCGTATGGCCCTCTCCGTCCACCCAAATCCCGAGCACGATCGGTTCGTCCAGCGGCATCTCCTGGCCGCCTCGCCAGGCGCCGGCAAAGGACCGGAGGATGGCTTCGGCGGACCGGGTGCTCACCTCAGCGGGGCTTGCGGGAAGGGTCGGACCGACGGCGGCCGGGGTGGCGCACGCCCACGCGAGGAGGAGAATGAGCGGGGCTGAGGCGCCGCGTTTCCACGACATCCTGATCATCCTACGTCGCGTCGGGACGCTCGGCCAGCGAGCATCGCACCTTGACGTGACCGTATTCACGGCCCTCAGCTGACGGCGAGGTGTCTGCGGAGGAGGACGTCCGGCTCAAGCCCGGATTCTGGCCGCCGCGGTGGTGGGTTTGGGTGTTCGTGGCCCCTGCGGTCTTCATTCCTCTTCTGCAGCTGTGGCTCGGGCCAGGTGAACGCGTCGACGTCCTGGGCGCTGGGCCGCTCCATGTCGTTCTCGACGGACCCCCTCCCGACGGTGTGCGCTTCGAAGGGTCCGTCTTCCCCCAAGCCCCTCTCGAAGACACGGACCGGCGTATCCGCGAAGGACTCCTCGAGCTTCCCCGAGTGGTCGTGATCGGGTCGGCCGCCCCCACGACCGCCGAGGAGGCTCAGCGCCTCCCTGGACTCTTCGACGCCTGGGTTACCCGGGCCCATCGCTCGAGCGTCGTGTCCGTGATCGTCGCCCCGGAGCTGCCGACGGGGCCGGCCCAGCGAAGAGCGGCCATCATGGCCTTCCGTGCTCGGCTTCGGGTTCGATGCCGCACCTTGGAGCGGGCCCTGTGCGTGGACCTCGACGGTGAGAGCCCGGCCCGCGCCCGCGCCAAGCTACACCACGCGGCTCAAAGGGCCGTGGCGCGGCTTCACGCCCTGCAGGCCACCACGCGGAGCCGATGAGCCTTCCTCTCCGTCTCTGGCTAGGAGGGCTCCTTGGGGTTTTGCTCGCCTGTCGTCCCGCACCCTCCAAGTCTCCGGAGCTCGCGCGCCCGTCTCAGCGCGCGCTCCAGGCCGGTATGGTGGTGGAGCTGCATCCGAGCGCGTCCAGACGTTTCGGGCTTCCCTACCCGCCTTCGCTCGAGGCCATTGAGCGGCTGGGCTTCGACCACATCGTGATTCCCTTGGCCTTCGAACTGCCGGCGGCCGGGTATCCTATCCGCCGCGGCGCCCCCTCCGACGCCGAAGTGCTCGTCATCGCCGCGGACGCCCGGTCGCGCGGCCTGGGGGTGGTCCTGATGCCCCTTCTTTCCGTCGTGGGCTCGCCCGGGCTGTGGCGAGGCCAACTCGCCCCTCGAAACGAGGCTCGGTTTTGGGGGGAGTACGTTGCGGCTATCCGAGCCGCAGCTGAGCTTGCGGAGCGGGCGGGGGCGGTCCGGCTCTATGTGGGCTCGGAAATGAACCGTCTAGCCGGCGGGCGACGGAGGCACCGGTGGTGCGAGGTGGCCGCAGCGGCGCGCCGTCGTTTCCCAGAGGGGGAACTCGCTTATGCCTTCCACCACGCCGCCCTGGCGCGGCGGGATCCGGCGGGATGTGTGGACGTGGTCGGGGTGAACGCTTGGTTCCCGCTCAGCTCGGATGCCGACGCCGAGGTGGAAGCATTGCGGCGCGGCTTCGAGGGCCGACTTCCGGAGATGGCCGACCTCTACGAGGAAGTATCTCGCCCGCTGGTCATCTCCGAGCTTGGCTATCCCAGCGTCGACGGGGGGGCGGTTCGCCCGTGGCAGGACCGACAAGGGGGCTTTCTCGACCTGGAGGAACAGCGTCGCGCCTACGCCGCCTCGTTGACGGTACTGTTGCAGGTCCCTTGGATATCGGGAGTGACCATCTGGAGTGCTTTTGGCCCGGGGGGACGGTTCGACCGGGGCTTCTCTCCGCTCGGGAAGCCCGCCGAGAAGGTGCTCGAACGCGTCCTGTTCGACCGAATTGGAGAGTGATATGGCCTCCCGCGAGGAAGCCGTGAAGGAGGTCTCTCAGTCCCATTCGCCCCGCAACCTCGAGGATCCCGTACGTCGGGCGCGGGTTGCGGAGTTCAGGCAGTTCGCCGCATCGATGAAGCCTCGCCTCGCAACCCTCTCCCGTCTCGCCGCGAGGGTCACGGGCTTCGAGTATGCGTTTCTCAATTTGATACATAAGGACCATCTCGAAACGGTGGCTGGCCTTGGTCTCGAACTGGGACGCTTCTCCCTCGAGGAGAGTTTTTGCGCGGTGACCTTTCGCAAACCCGAGCAGGTGGTGTGGGCCTCCGATGTTCTCGCGGACCCTGACCTGCGCGCGGCTGCCCAGCGCCAGGCCCCCCCTCTCCTGCGCGCCTACGGGGGTACCGTCCTGACCACGCGGGAGGGTTTGGTCATCGGAACGCTCGGCGTGGGGCACTCGGAGGTCCGAGTCCTCACCGCCGAGCAGCGCGAAGGGCTGGTCGACGTGGCCGCCGAGGTGGCATCGGCGCTGGACGACACGCGCTCGCGCTGGTGGCTCGCTCAGGCCGTCAACCGAATCGATGACGCAGTCGTCAGCCTCGACACTCAAGGCCGCCTCCTGCTGTGCAATCCGGCTTCACATCGTCTGCTGGGCCTGCCTGAGGGCGAAGCCCACGAGCGTGAGCTAGGCGGTCCTGTGGGACAAGAGCTGCTCCGTGCCGTCGAGGCGTCGATGGGCCACTCGCCCGTGGAGCTGACCGTCGGCCAGAGGCAATGGGACGTCCGCGTGGGTTCGATGGCGCACGGAGCGGTGATCTGGGGGCGAGATGTCACGGAGCGTCGAGCTCGCGACGTGTGGCTCCGCCTTCTCGAGACCTGCGTCGAACGACTGAACGACGCCGTGATCGTGGCTGAGGTCACTCCGAAGGGTCCGTCCAACGCAAGGGTTGTGTACGTCAATCAGGCTTACGAGAGACTGACCGGACGGTCTCGAGATGAGATCCTCGGCAAGCCCACTTCCGAGCTGGAGGAGTCCACTCTCGATGCCGCGCTCATCCAACCGATTCGGGAAGCGCTCCAGGATGGACGCCCCTATCGAACGGAGCTCGCCGTGGGCCTGGAGGGGGAGCCGCGCTGGATAGATCTCGACTTCGTGCCTTTGCCGGGTCAGGGCGCGACGAGCACCCACTGGATTGCTGTCGGCCGAGACAACACGGAGCGCCGAGAGCTCGAGGAGCGCTTCCTGCGAGCTCAGCGCCTCGAGACTTTCGGCGCTCTCGCCGGGGGCGTCGCCCACGACCTCAACAACGCTCTGTCGCCCATCGCCCTCGTGCTTCCCCATCTCCTTGCCCACGAAACCGACCCCGAGCGTCGCCGAGACCTCGAGAGCATAGGCGCCGCCGCCCATCGGGGGACGAGCATGGTTCGCCAGCTGCTCAGCTTCGCTCGAGGGGGAGACGGGCCACGGCAGATCTTGGCCGTCGAGACGGTGCTCGAAGAGGTCGTGCGCGTCGTGCGAGATACCTTCCCCCGCGCCATAGATCTGACGGTTGAGATCGAGCCGAAGCTATGGCCGATCGAAGGCAACCTGGTGCAGCTCCACCAGCTGTTTCTCAATCTCTGTATCAACGCCCGGGACGCCATGAACGGAGCTGGTCAACTCGAGATAAAGGCCACCGCCACGGAGTTCGTGGAGGCCGCCGAGGCGCGGAGGTGGGGGGTCCAGCCCGGAGCGTTCGTCCGGCTCGACGTGCGGGACTCGGGCCCGGGCATCCCCGTCGAGCTCCGAAAGGCCGTCTTCGAACCTTTCTTCACCACCAAGCGTCCAGGGAGAGGCACGGGACTGGGGCTCTCTACCGCTCAGTCCATCGCCCAAGGCCACGGCGGTCGCGTCCAGATCCTTGACCAGGACGCCCCGGGGGCCTGGATCGTGGTCCTGCTACGAGCGACCTCCGGTACGCCTCCGCCCCCTCGCGCCGAACGCATCACCCAACCTCTCCCGCGAGGGAACAGCGAGCTGGTCCTCATCATCGACGACGAGCCCGCGGTTCTCGAGGTGCTCTCCCGCGCTCTCAGTCGCTCCGGATATCGCGTGCTCACCGCACAGCACGGCGGACAAGGACTCGAGCTCTTTCGAGGGCGGGCGGGGCCTGAGATCGCCTGCGTCATGACCGACATGGCCATGCCCGTCCTCGATGGTGCGGCCACGATCGCCCGTCTCCGCGCCCTCGATCCTCTGCTGCCCATCATCGCCACGAGTGGGCACGCGGCCACGCCGGATCGGGAGGCAGCTCTCGCGGCGGGGGCGACCCATTTTCTGGCCAAGCCCTTCTCTATCGGGTCTCTTCTTCCGCTCTTGCGTGAGGTCATCTCCGACTACGGAGCTGGGGGCTCGAAGCCGCCGAGCAGCTCTTGGAGCTGACGGGCGAAGCTCAGGCAGCGGCGATCCTGACCTCTTGGGCCGATCACCTGGATCCCCACCGGCAGCCCATCCTTCGTTCTGCCGATAGGAACGGAGGTTGCGGGGAGGCCGAGGGTGGTGGCCAGCCCTACCCAGCTCAAGTGATCCATATAGGGGCGCGGCCCGCTCGGGGTCTCGATCCGACGAGTAAGGAGCTCGCCCTCGTGAGCGTGGGGAAAGGCGGTCCAAGGGGTGACGGGCATGATGAGCAGGTCGAATCGCTCGAACCAAGCTCGCACCCGGGCCCCCATCTTCGCTCGCCGCTCGTCGTGGGAAAGCCAGGTTCGGTGGGTTTGCACGATCCCGTCGATGAAGAGGGGGACGATCGGTGAAGCTACCTTGCGAAGGGCAAGCCGTTTCAGCACCGGGGCCCCCCACTGCATCCAGCGATACGTTGACCTGGGGAAGCCGGCGCCGAGGATGCCCGCGAGAAGGGGGACATAGGTGGCCATGACCTCTTCGAGGCTCAACCCGGCTGGGGCCTCCTCCGTCCATCGCCCGCCGGCCTCACCTAAGACCTTCAGCATGTGGCTGATGGGCTCGCGGACCTCCGTCTCGAGAGGGAAGGTCGAGTCTTCCCTCCACACGGCCAGTCGTAGCTCGGAGAGAGGGCGGGGTGAGGCCGGGGCCAACGCGGGGAACTCAGCGGCGGGGCGGATCAAGACCTCGAGGGCCAGTTCCAGGTCTCGCGCGGAGCGAGCCATGGGACCGGCCACGGCCAGATCCGGTTCTCCCTGGGTACCGGGCGGCCCCGGGATATGACCCCGCAGCGAGATAGCTCCATGAGTGGGTTTATGTCCGTACACACCGCAGAAGTGGCAAGGTATGCGAATCGAGCCGCCAATATCGCTTCCCAGCTCGAGAGGGGTGAAGCCGGCCGCGAGGGCAGCCGCAGACCCTCCTGAGGATCCCCCCGGAGTCCGGAGCGTGTCGAAAGGATTGTTGGTCGTCCCGAAGAGAGGGTTGAAGCTTTGCCACTCCCCGGCGAAGACCGGTAGGTTAGTTTTGCCGAAGACGATGGCGCCCGCGTCCACCAGGGCTCGAGCCGTGTCCGCGTGACCCGAGGGATGGTGGTCACGATACGGGGGGGCGCCAGCCGTGGTCGTCATCCCCGGGACCTCGAAGGTGTCTTTGATGGTCATAGGGAGGCCGTGGAGAGGTCCCCAGATCTCCCCCTTCGCCCGTGCGACGTCGGCCGCTGCGGCTCGGGCTCGCGCTTCCTCGAAGTTCTCGGCGACGATTGCGTTGAGGTCCCCGTCGGCCGCCTCAACCCGCTCCTTGAACGCCTCCAGTAGCTCCACGCTGGAGTACTTGCCCTCCCTGAGATGCTCGAGGTGGGAGCTCGCGTCCGCGAAAGTATCCAGCATGGGCGATGTTCTCATACGAGCCGGGCTTGCCCACAACCCCGGCCTCCCTTCTCCGCGAGATCGAGACCCGAGGTCAGTCGGAGCCGAGGATCCGCCCGGACGCGTCGATCATCAGCTCGCCATCCTCTTTGCGGAAGGGCCCGGCAGGATGGCGCTCGAGAAGTCCCAGAACGCGCTCACTGGGACGACAGAGCTTCACGCCCTTGCGGGTGCAAACGATGGGTCGATTGACGAGGATCGGGTGCTCGAGCATCGCCTCGAGGAGGACCTCCTCGCTCACGGCGGGATCGAGCAGCCCGAGCTCCTGAGCCGGAGACTTGGTGGTGCGAAGCGCGGTGCGAGGGCTCAGATCGGCGGCGGCAAAGAGAGCGAGGAGCTGCGGCCGCGTCCAGCCCGTCTCGAGATAGGGAATGACCGTGGGCTCGTAGCCGGCCGCGCGAATGACGGCGAGAACGTTCCGAGAGGTGCCACAGTCCGGATTGTGGTGAATGACGATCTGCATGGGGCCTCCGCTTCCGAGCCGCCTCGACGAGGTGTATTCGTGAAATGACGAAATGAGCGCTATGTCAACCTTGGAGCCCCGCATCCACTACCTCCGAGCCCGATAGAGCAAAGCCGCTCAGCGGTCGAGGAAGCGAAGCCAGCCCTTGGCGGCCCGTGAGGCATCCGAAAAGCGGGCGGCGCTGCGGAAGGCGCTGAGGGCCTCCTGGTCGCGGCCCAGGCGATGGCGAGCGATCCCGAGCATGAGGTGGGCCTGGCCCGGTTTAGGCAAGCCGCCTTTCTCCAGGGCTCGGCTGGCGGCTTTGACGCTGGCTCCCCAGTTTCGGGTACGAGCCTCTAGACGGGCCAGCTCGAGTTCGGAGCGGCCGTCCGAGCTGAGACGACCGGCCCCCCGAAGCACAGGACGGGCGGCGGACCGGTCCCGAGCCGCAAGGTGGCATCGGGCCTGAAGCATCAGCGTGTCGACGTCTCGAGGCATCCGATCGCCGACGAGGGCGCGCTTCAGGACCTGGGCCGCCTTATCTGGAACCCCCACCGCAGCGAGGTTCTCTGCAAGGAGTCTTACGTCCGGGGGCCGTTCCAGAAGCCCTCGAGCGAACGCCAACTCGAGGGTGGCCACCGCCAAAGCGTGCTTGCCGGCTTGGGAGTAGAGAGCGGAGAGCTGACGCCACCGGCCTCCGTCTTGGGGCCGAAGCTCGACCAGCTCGAGCATCACGGGGAGGGCTCGGCTCGGGCGGTCGAGCTTGACCAGGCAAGCCAGCTTCAGCTGAAGCCAGCTCTCTCGAGGGCGACGCTCCGCTGCCAGTGCGCGGTTGATGTAGCCGAGGGCCTCTCCGAAGCGCTCCAGGCGTGCGTGCACCGCGGCCACGGTGTAGAGCGCGGCCCCGCTGGGCTTTGGGGCCTCGCGGTCCCACCGCACGAGCTCTGTACGGGCCGCCTCGAGCTGTTCGTCGGCGAGAAGGAGCTGGCCTAGGTTGAAACGCATCGACAGAAGCGTGTCAGAGGGAAGGGCGCCGCGCCTCAGGGCCTCTCGGAGCGTCTTGATCGCGCCCCGATAGTCAGTGCGCTCGACCTGCAGGACCGCCTGGGTCTGAAGGATCAGACAGCGCTCATGCTCCGTGAGGCTTCTTCGCTGGGCGAGTCGGTCCAGCGTCTGCTGGGCTCGAGCGAACTCCTTCTTCGACAAGGCCTCCTGCGCGGTCTGAAGGGACTTGAAGGTTCGCTCGGTCACCGTGAAATCGGCCTGCTTCCGGGCTGGCTGGTCCTTGTCGGGAGCTCCGGTGAGGGCGGCGGCCACGCTGGCGGTGAGCAGGAGGGCTTTCACGGCTGACCTCGGTCCATCTGGAAGTCGAGCCGCACCAGCTGACCAGGACGGGGAACGGGCCGGCCATCGACGAGCTGTGGGTCGTAGCGCCAGCGGGCCAGAGCTCGCTCGGCGTTTCGGTCGAACATGCCCGCAGGTTTGCTTTCGACGACCTCGATGTCGGAGACGCCCCCGGAAGGGGTGATAGTGAAGCGCATCACCACGTATCCCTCGATGCCTTGGTCCGCCATGCGCCGGGGATAGATGGGCTGAACTCGAACCACCGGCACCGCCTCCCGATCTCGTACCGTGCCCGCGCTCAGTCCCCCCGTGAGCTTGAGGTTGGGGTTGGCATCCGGCATCCCCACGTCGATCGCGAGCCCCGAGGCCCCTCCGGGGGGCGGGGCGTTGGGGGTAGGGGCGGGCGGCGCGGCTGGAGGTGGGGGCGGTCGCCGGGGTTTGAGCTTCTTCTTGGCCACCTCCTGTGGCTCTCGTCGCAGACGGACGAACTCTATGGGGTCTCGGTCGCGGGCGTCCTCGAGACGCACGGCGCCGAAGGCGACGAGGCGACTCATCCCGAGGAACAGTCCGAAAGCCACCGAGGTACCGACCACCACGGCCGCCAGCCAGCGCGCCGTCATCCTCCGCTCTCCGGATCTGCCGCTAGCGCAATGTCCTCCACCCCGGCCTGGCGGGCCGCGTCCATGACTTTGACCAGAAGCTTATTCTTTGACTCTTCGTCCGCCTGAATCACGACTCCGCCTTGAGGGTTCTCGGCCCGTAGTCGCTCGATGTGGGCCCGGACCGCTCTCACGTCGACCTTGCGCTTGTCGACCCAGACGCGGTTGTCGGCGTCGATGGCCACGAGGATGCTTGCCCGCTCCTTACGCTCGGCCGTCACCGCCCCCGGCTTGTTGACCTCGATGCCGGACTCCTTGACGAAGGTCGATGTCACGATGAAGAAGATGAGAAGGATGAATACGATGTCGAGCATCGGAGTCATGTCGACTTCCTGCTCGAGGTCGTCGTCGTCGCTGTCTTCAGATCGTCGCCCCATGGGGAACTCCTTCCAGGTGGTCGGTGAGCGCGGTCAGATCGTCTCGGAAGAAGGCCACTCGGGCCCTCGCCGTTCGCTCCAGCTGTTGGATCACGAACAGGCCCGACAGAGCGCTGCCCATCCCCGCCAGCGTAGACAAGGTGGCCTGCGACACTCCGGCGGCCATGGCTCTCGCGTTGCCGTTGCCCGCGACGGACATCACGTCGAAGACTTCGAGCATGCCCAGAACCGTCCCCAGGAGGCCGAGAAGGGGACAGAGGGCCACGAGGCTTCGAATCAGCCAGAGCCGCTGGCGAGCGAGGAGGCGCACCTCCGAAGTGAGCCGTCGGCGCTGGTGCAGCCGGCGCCAAGCTGGCCACCCGGACGTCCCTCGATAGGCTTCGCGTCGAGCCTTGGCTTCAGGGGGGAGCCCGAAGAGGAAGAACAGCCCTCGCTCCACGGCGAGGATCCAAAGAGCCAGCGCGGCCGCGAAGATCCACCACAGCGTGGGGCCTCCGGTATCCATAAAGGTGCGTACTTCAGACCACAGGCCGCTCATGGCTGGGGCTCGCGGGCAAGCTTGTGCTCTGCAATGAGTCCTGCGCTCTGCTGCTCGACGATCTCGCCAATGCGCTTGGCGGTATTCGTCAATGCGCTAGTCAGGAGAACGAGTGGAATGGCGACCACGAGGCCGAGCATGGTGGTGACCAGGGCCTCGGAGATGCCTCCCGCCATCAGCCGCGGATCTCCCGTGCCGAACAGCGTAATGGCCTGAAAGGTATTGATCATACCGGTCACCGTGCCGAGGAGGCCGAGCAAGGGAGCGGCTACCTGGACGACTTTAACGAGCCAGATGCCTCCACGAAGACGGCCCTTTTCCCGGAGGACGGCTTCGTCGAGCTTGGCCTCGAAGACCTCCGGATCCTCGCTATCAACGGCCCGTGCGGCGCCGAGGACACGACCGAGGGGGTTGCCGACGGTGGGCTGATGGGTTCTCCGTACCTGTCGAGCGACCTTCACGCCGGCGAGGGCGAGTAAGCCGAGCCGAACCAGCCCAAACACGAGGGCGGCCGCCCCCAGGGTGAGGATGAGATAGCCGATGGCTCCCCCGAAGGACAGACGCTCGGACCACGACGGGGTCTCCACGAGAAGGGAGAGGATTCGGCCGCGCGAGGGATCCACCGGCATCGCCGCCAGCCCCTCGCCGTTGGCCCATCGCCGCGCCGCGCCCGTGATGCGCCCCGCGGGCTGCCGGCCCAGCTCCACCAGCACCTGCTCTTCCGCGTTCCACACGAGGAACTGACCCTCGGAGATCGCCGTGAAGGGTCCGACACGAACCACCGCGCGCTCGGACGTCTCGCCGTCCGCCGCCACCACCGGAGCTTGAAACCGAACGACGTCGCCGGATCGAGTCATTTCCTTTTGGAGAGCTGCCCATAGCGCCCGGAGCTCGTCGACGGCGGGGACATCTTTCGAGGTGGCGATCGGGGCGAGGGCCGCGTCCCGACCCGGAAGCTGAGCCGACACCAGGGAGCTCGAGAGCGCGACTCGGAGGTCCCCCGCCGCCCGTCGAACCACCCCAAAGAGCTCTCCTCGGGTCCCCTGTCGCTGCCGCAATGTCTCTTGCTTCTCGGCAACCTCGCGTTCGTTCGTCTCGAACGCGTTCTCGAGGTCTTGACTGCGGCGCTCGAGCTCGGCGAGACGGCGACGCTCCCGGGCGACGAGCTCGGCTTGACGACTCTTGGCCCCGCGAAACTCGGCCAAGCGCTGAGCGTCACGCTCGCTTCGAGCGCTCGCCATTCGCTCGACCTCAACCAGGAGGTCCTCGACGGAGCGAGCCTCCTCTGCCCGCGCCGTGCCCGCGATGAGGAGGAGGGCCGCGGTCCCCCAAGCCCACCGCTTCATGGCCGCACCTCCTTGGGGGGCGGCAAGGGAAGCTGCACGAGGTCCGGGGCCGCCTGCTTGCGGGCCATTCGCAGGGCGCGGGAAATCTCGGGGCCGTAGCCGGAACCTAAGGCTCGAAAACTCCGGCTCTCGCCGTCCCAGCGACCAAAGCTGCTCCCGTCGAGCGACGCATAGAGCAAAGCCACCCGGCCGAAGCGGAGGAAGTTCACCACCTGACCCGAGGCCTCCTCGGAGAGCCGACCCTGGTAGGCTTCGATCGTGCGTCCGTACTCGTTCTCGATTTCGTAGGCTTCGACGATGAGGCGATACTTCTCGGCGTCGGTGACATCCGGTGCGGTCAGCGCCCGCCTCAGTTCAGCGATCCGCTCTCGGCGCTCGCGGAGCAGGAAGGGTACGTCCAGCTCCACAAAGCGGTCGAGAACGTCGACCATCTGCTCCATGAGCGGTACGACCTGACGGCCTACGTCCGTGACTCGGTCGATCTGGGCGTCGAGGTCTACGAGTTGCTCTTGCTGACCGTCGACGCTGGTCTGCAGCTGTCGCACGTAGACTTCGAGCGCGTCGGCTTGCCGAGAGAGGGCCTGGTACTCTCCTTCGAGACGGGCTGCCTCATCATCGAGGTCGTCGATCTTGGCCTGGGCTTTGGCGGCAGCCTGATTGCTGGCGGCAAGCTCCAGGAGGCTCCTCTCCAGACCTTGCCCGTGGGCGTTCGGGGCCCACAGAACCCCGGAGCAGAGGAGGCCGAGCACCGCGCTTCGGAGTGGGCTTCGATAGATATGAGGCATCTCTCCTCTAAGTGATGCGCATCCTTGGAAGTCTTGACAAGACCACCTCCTCCACCATGACATACCGGTGACATAGTTTTTTTGAAGGGTTGCGTCGGCATGCAATATATCCTGTGAGCCATGACTCTCTGGTGACATTGGCTCCCGTTTTCGACCAAATCGAGAGTTCGAGTTCGAATGATTTCGACCGCGCTTCTCCTCGGGGCTGGAGGGCACGGGGAGCAGGGGGTGAGGTTTTCTCGCGAGTTGGAGTCCGGTAAGGACGCGTCATGAGCGACCGACGACAGGCTCCTATTGGCAGCGGCTTTCACGCCAAGACTCCGGCCCTCGAGGCCGTCGCAGGTATCGATCTGGCGGGTAAAAACGCCGTCGTCACCGGCGGCTACTCCGGGATTGGCATCGAGACGGTGCGTGCCTTGGCTTCTGCGGGGGCCCACGTGACCGTACCGGCGCGTCGACCGGCCGTGGCCCGAGAAGCGCTCGCCTCCGTCGATGGCGCTATCGAGGTGGCCGAGATGGACTTGGGCGACCTCACCAGCGTCCGTCGGTTCAGCGAAGGCTACCTCGACGCGGCCCGCCCTCTCCATCTGCTGATCAACAACGCGGGCATCATGGCCTGCCCGGAAGCTCGGGTGGGGCCCGGATGGGAGAGCCAGTTTGGGGTCAACCACATGGGGCACTTCGCCCTCGCGCAATCGCTCTACCCTGCGCTCGTCAAGGCGGGCGGAGCCCGAGTGGTGGCCCTGTCCTCGACCGCCCATCGGCTCTCGGACGTGCTGTGGGATGATCCCCAGTTCCAGGGTCGCGAGTACGACAAGTGGATGGCCTACGGGCAGGCCAAGTCCGCCAACGCTCTCTTTGCGCTGGGAGCGGACATGCGCTGGGCGGGCGAGGGCATCCGCGCCTTCTCGGTCCATCCCGGCGGGATCTTCACCCCTCTTCAGCGCCACCTCCCGGAAGAGGAGATGGTGGCTCTGGGGTGGAAGAACGCGGACGGAACCGTTCCGGCGCCGGTCCAGGCCATGTTCAAGACTCCGGAGCAAGGGGCCTCCACCACCATCTTCGCGGCGACCTCCGCGAAGCTCGACGGTCTGGGCGGCCTCTACTGCGAGGACGGTGACGTAGCCCGTGCCGCAACCGAAGAGAGTCAGCGGTGGGAGCATGCCCGAGAATGGATCTGCGACGAGGACAAGGCTGAGAGGCTCTGGGGGATGAGCGAGGAGCTTCTCGCTTCGGCCTAGCTGGGCGTCACGAGCGGGTAACCCAGGGTCTAGGCAGCCCAGTCAGGAGGGTCGGCACGCAGGTTGCTTCTCTCTGCGGCATGAGGTCCATCGAGACGATCGTCGTCGGTACTGACTTCTCGCCTTGCGCGTCGGCCGGTCTGCGCGCCGTCGAAGCGCTGTGTCGAATGTGGCCAGTGCGCGAGGTTCACGTCCTCGCGGTCGTGGCTCCAGTGGTGGTGAGCACCCCCCTCGAGCCCGTGGAGGACGCGTCCGCAGGCGCTCTCGCTGCCGCCCGTGCCCAGCTCCGGCGGCTCGAGCTCGACGTCGGGGCGGCCACTCTCGTGACCGTCGCAAAGTTGGGTTCCCCCGCAGGTCAGATTGCGGACTATGCGCAGGAGCGCCAAGCGGACCTGATCGTGGCCGCCTCCCACGGCCGCACGGGTGTACCTCGGGCGGTGCTGGGGAGCGTGACCGCGAACCTCATTCGTCTCTCGACGGTCCCGGTGCTTGTGGTGCCCTCGAAGGGGGGGACGTTCAAAGAGTCTTTCCAGGAAGTCCTGGCGGCGGTGGACCTGTCGGCGGTGAGTCTTCCTTTGCTCAAGGAGGCGGGCCTTTGGGCTCAGCAGGGCGGGGGACAGGTGCGCGTGCTCTCCATGTTCGAGACACCGCTCGTGGCCACCGAGCCCGGCGAGCTGCTGCCGCACTATCTGGGCTCGGCAGAGAGCGCGGCCCTCGTCGAAGCCTATGAGAACTCAGTTCGTGGCCTGGTCAAGAAGGCCGACATGCCGGTGACGACCCACGTCGACGTCGTCGCCAAGGCGCCCGCGGGGCAAGCCGTGGTCGAGGTGGCTCATCTCCTCGATGTAGACATGGTGGTTGTCGGTACGAGCGGCCACAGCGCGCTCCATCGGTGGCTGGTGGGCTCGACCGCCAACCGCGTCCTCGAGGCGGCCGCCCGACCCGTGCTCGTGGTGCCGCGAGCGATCCGAGCAGCGTCCGAGGAGCCGGCGAGCTTAGCCTTCGAGCCGGCGCAGGCTTGACGGCATAGAGAAAGGGATAGATATGAACGACGTCCAGATTACCTTCCACGGCCTCGACCACAGCGATGCCGTGGAAGGTAATCTGGACGTCGTTCATATCTATCCCTTTCTCGATGCCGTCAAGCCTGCGCCGGC
>JBCBRU010000022.1:0-31763 GCA_039819565.1 Myxococcota bacterium
GGCTCGCCGAAGTGGACGTCCTCCCCTACACGGTGATCTACCGAAACGGCGAGAAGACGAAGACTTTCGCGGGCGGTGGGGTCGAGCGTTTGACCAACCGACTTGCCCGTCTAACCTCCGCTTAGAACCTACATTCGGGCGACGCTTCTGCCGTAGCCGGACACGTCCGATTGCCGGTATCCTAGCGGGCGGGCCGAGAGCGTGGAATCTCCCAAGGAAGACCGCCAGCTGATCGGCCGCGTGATCGGCGGAAAGCTCCGCATCACCGAGCACCTGGGGAGCGGCTCGATGGGGCGCGTGTATCGCGCCCACCATCTGTCTCTCGACAAGGACGTCGCGATCAAAGTGCTCCGAGAGTCGGCGATGCTGGACCCCAACCGGTCCCGCCGTTTTGCTCACGAGGCGCGAGCCGCGAGCCGCCTCAATCACCCGAACAGCGTCTCCATTCTCGACTTCGGCGAGGACGGAGACGACAAGCTCCTCTACATCGCGATGGAGCTCCTGCGAGGCGAGGACCTCCAGGCGGTCATCGATCGGGGCACGATCCTGGGCGTCGACCGCATTTGTCACATCATGGTGCAGGCCCTCGCCGCGCTCGCCGCGGCGCACGACGAGGGCATCATCCATCGCGACGTCAAACCTTCGAACATCGTGCTGGTGACCCAGAGAAACGACGAGGGGGTCCTCACGGAGGTCGTGAAGGTCTGCGACTTTGGCGTGGCCAAGTTCGCGAAGAACCCGCGCGATACTCTGGAAGGGTCCCGAGCCGGTCAGAGGGTGGTCGGAACCCCACTCTACATGTCTCCCGAGCAGGCCGTGGGCGACCCGATCGACATCCGCACCGACGTCTACAGCTGCGGGATCATCATGTACGAGATGCTGACCGGTCAGCCTCCGTTCAACGCGGAGACCCCGATGGGGGTGCTGATGCAGCACGTCTCCGGCAAGCTTCGACCCCCTAGCGAGCTCGTGCCCGGCGTCCCCCGCGAGCTGGAAGCCCTGATCCTCTGGGCCCTCGAGAAGAACCGAGAGCGGCGTCCGTCGACGGCTCGGGAGCTCCGCAACGGTCTTCGGGCCTTTTTGGCCGGCCAGGCCAAGACCATCCCCGAGCTCGCCCGCTACGGCATCCAGACCGTCGCTGCGCCCATGTGGACAGGCCCCACCCCCCTGTCCCATCTGGAGATCTCGAAGCGTCCCCACCCGACCCATAGCGCCCTTCTGGCTGCGCCCAAGCTCCCCGAGTTGGTCCCCCCCTACCCGCCGTCGCGGTCGGCCTCGGGAGAGCTCGTCATCGAGCCGGTCGTCGCCGAGGCCGACCCGCCTTCGTCCGGTGGGCTCGGGGCCGACCTCGGCTCGCCCGCGGGCCTCCCGGAAGCCCCCACGGATCCGAGCGGAGAAATCCCCCGACGCTCCTCCTCCGAGACCCGGGAAGCGGGGTTGCCCCCGCCGATCTCACCGGCGCCGTTCGCCGACGCCCCTGCCCCTCGCACCGAGCCCGACGCTCAATCCTCGTCCCGTTCGGTCGGCCTGCGCGTGCCGGAAGCCCTCCGAGCCAGCGCCGCCGACCTCGATCCGGAGCTCTCCGAGGACGGCGCGATCTTTCGGGAGCACTCGTTCTTCCACTTTCGCCACGGGGGGGACTCGACCGAGACCGTCGAGACGAGCCTCGAAGCCCCCCCGCCTCGGGCCCTCAGCCGCGTTCACGACACCGACGCGGACCCGCCCCGCGCCCCGCGCGACGAGATGGCGCGCTATCTATGGAGCCGATTCGGGATGTCTCCCGAGCGGAGCTCGCCCCCCGACGGTTTCTGGCTCCGCGACGCTGAGGAGCGAGAGCTCGGCCCTCTCACCTGGTCCGAGACCACCCATGCTCTGCGCATGGAGGCCCACGCCGGGGAGGTGGAGAACGTGGCTCTGTCGACGGATCAAGCCACCTGGATGTCTGCCGAGCGCTTCGTACGACTCACCGGGGTGGAGGCGATACTCGCTGCCGAAGAGCCCTTCCCGGAAGAAGCCGTGACCCGCACCGTCCCTCGCGACACGAGCGTCGCGGGAGCCTTCGCGGAGGTCTCTCCCGGGCACTCCGGGCGGTTGATGTTCCGGATGAAGAGCGGTCGAAGCAGCGCCCGCTTCGACATTCACGTCAACGGCGGACGACCCACCTTCGTCTTTACGAACGAGCCACGCCTGCAGCTACCGAACCTCTTGGTCGCTAAGGGCGTGGTCGATGAGCATCGGATCCCCGCTTACATACGCGAAGTGGTGGACAAGGCCATGCCTCTCGAAGAGGTGGTCCGCCACAACGTCAAATTCGATGTCGCCAGCTACCGTAGCGCCGTCATGAAGGAACGCTTGCGACACCTCCTTCGGTGGCCCGAAGGGGAGCTCGCTTTCGTCATCGGGGCCCGGCCGGTGAGCCGCCAGGCCTTCGCCACGAGCCTCCTCACCCTTCTCCCCGATCTGGTTTACCGGACCTTGAGCGCGCAGCGCCTCGAGGAGGAGCTGCGAAAGCTCGGTGATCGACCGGTCGCGCGTATCTTGGAGGGCCGGCGCACCTTGGACGCAATGGACCTCACCCGCAGCCAAAGAGGCGTGGCGGAGCGCCTCCTTACCGCTCCCTCCCTATCCGAGGTGCTGCCCGCGTCCGGTCGTGTCCGCAAGGCTTACACCACGATGGCCTACGTTCTGAGCGAGATCGGGCTCTTGGGACGACGAAACTAGGGGGCGTCAGCCGAGGCTCCACCGACGGGACCTCACGACCTTGGAAGGTAGATTGCGATCTGCTTCGGGGACCCCGTAGCGCTCCCCGAGGATGAGGTATTCGAGGGGCGAGCCCACCCGGAACGGCACCTCGATCACGGCCGAGACTCCCGCCTCCAGGAAGACCTCCACCCGTGAAGACACCTCGACCGGAGGGTCGACGGCTTCCACCAACAACCAAGCGCCCTCCGGAGCCCACTCGCGGGAGGCAGAGAGCTCGAGGGTGCGCAGCTCGACCTGGGGGTCTCCGACCTCGAGGAGGGCAACCTGACCCGGGCGCCAGTCGAGAGAGACGGTCCGTCCCTCCTCGAGCCGCGCCCACGACCGCCAGCGATACACCCCGTCCGGGGAAGGCACCCCGGGATCCCAAACCGCCTCGGGGGCCGCCGGCGACAGCCGAAAGCGACGGCTCGAAACCCCGTCGGAGGCGATCTCGACCTCGACCTGTACGTGCCGCCGGGTCGGGTCGACCAGACGCACCAGGACGGGGCCGGGCCCTTCCGGGAGGCTCCCCACCGCTACGGATCTCTCGGTGTCCAGATCTCGGTGCTCGACGTGAGGAGGGCTCGCCGCGAGCTCGACCTCTGAGGTGACCCACCGCGGTCTCCCCACCACGGATAGATGCCGTTCTGGGTCACCGGCGTCGAGCGCCATCACGCAGCCGCCATCCGGCCCGCGCAACTCTACCTGCGCAGACACCACCTGGGTAGGATCGACCCACCCGAGCGCCGCCCCCACCTTGATGCGACCCGCCACCTTCTGGGGCAGCAAGGTTCGCGAAAACGCGGCCGAGAGCCACGGCGTCCACTCCGGCCGCTCGAGCACCACCTCCCCCGGAGCGAGCACCGCGCGGGCGCGAAGAGCGGGGAGATCATGCGAAGGGAGCTCCCGCGCGGGTGCGCGCTCGCTGAGCTCGAAACGCGCGGTGCCGCCTTCGGTGCCTCGGGCTTCGACCTCGATCCGCTCCACCCCCGACCAGTCCGCCGGTCCCAGCACCTGCACGAAGGGACGCGAAGCCGCCTCTCGAACCCGAGACGCGAGACCGTCGACCGGCGCCGCCAGAGCGAAGCGCTCCCGGCGCACCCATCCCTTCCGCCCATCGATACGAAGGGCGCCCTCAGGGAGCTGCTCCCGATCGCGAAAGCTCCGAGCCACGACCCCGAAGTCGGCCGCCGCGGCCCCCAGCGGGGCCCGCACCGTAGGGGCGAGGACCTCCGGCGATGGTGCGGGTTCGAAGAGCGTAGAGCCGACCGCGCGTGCGACGAAAGCCTCGACTCGCGGCCCCTCCACCTGACCGTCGAGACCGAGATGTCCCTCGTCCCGGAGCCTCTGGATCCCCTCTTCGAACACCGGCCCCGGCACGAGGGCCGAGGGGGGATGCAGCTCCGCGAGGCGAGCCCAGCACGCCCGAGGATCGAGATGCAGAGCGAGGCGAACGGGAGCTTCGAGGCCCACCGCTGAGACCACGGAGAGGAGCAGGAAGGGGCCGGCCGCGGACAGGGCTTCTTCGAGCCCCTCGCTGTCGGTCAGGGACAGCTCACCCTCCAGCGCCGCCATCCCCGGAGGCTCGTCGGCGGCCGACGCCTGCAGGAGGCTTCGAAGCACCAAGAATTGTGCGCTGGGGTCGTCCTTGCGGCGCCGCGCTTCGAACCTCACCAAGTGACAGCGGACGGTCTCCAGCTGAAGCGGCCGACCCCGTTGCTCTGGGCCTGCGTGTTGGGGCAGAGGATGCGCCTGGATGGTCAGCCGCCAGTGCTGACCGCGGCGTTCGACGTCGGAAAGAATGGGCGGGGCAGGGAGAACGTGAAAACGTCGCGGGTCGAGATGGTCCCGATACGCGCTGGAGCCGCCTACGCGAACCGGCGCGTCGAGCACCATCATCTCCCGCAACCTACCATCTCGAAGAGCAGGGTAAACGAGGATACACCGGTGACCGGACCGACCGCATGGAGCGCGCAATGACGGAACGAGAACAGCTCGGTCCCTACGAGCTCGAGGCCCGGCTCGGGAGGGGAGGCACGGCCGAGGTCTTCAAGGCGTGGCGGCGGGGGGCAGAGGACTTTCGACGCCCGGTGGTCCTGAAGCGGCTCCTCACGTCCTCATTTGACCCTGCCGGCGTGCGGATGTTCGTCGAGGAGGCGCGGATCGCGGGACTCCTCGACCACCCGAACATCGTTCGCGTCGAGGACTTCGGGCGCGGGCCGGACGGACGGCCGTTTCTGGTCATGGAGGGGGTGGGGCGGGATCTGAGCTCCGTGCTCGGCGACCTCTCGCGCCTTGGCCTCGACCTCGTGCCTTGGGCCGCTCTTCACATCGTGATTGAAGTCCTCGAGGCTCTCGACCACCTCCACGCCCTCCGCGCGGAGGGTCAGCCCCTTCACATCGTCCACCGAGACGTGAACCCCCCGAACGTGCTCGTCTCTCCGTTTGGGCAGGTGAAGCTCGCCGACTTCGGCATCGCTCGCTACCAAGGCAAGGCCAGCACCACCCTGGCCGGCCAGCTGAAGGGAAAGGTGGCTTACATGGCCCCGGAGCAGATCCAGGGGGAGGCCGTCGATGCCCGCACCGACCTCTTTGGGGCGGGGGTCATGCTCTGGGAGCTCCTCACCGGGGCCTCGCTCTACGGAGACCTCGAGGAGCTCCCCGCCATGATGGCGATCTGCGAAGAGCCCCGACCGTCGATTCGCGACCATCGTCCCGAGTGCTCAGAAGACCTGGACCGCTTAGTCATGCGCGCCCTGGCCATCGACCCCGCCGACCGCTTCCCCTCGGCGGGCGCTATGCAGGTAGAGTTGCGAAACGCGCTGATTGACATTCGATCGGGAGGGGTGCGACCTCGCGAGCTGGCCGAGCACCTCGGGGACGCTCTGGGTGAGCCCCATCTGTCGATCGCTTTGCCGGTCGTGGTGCGCGCCTCCGAGTCCGACCCCGACACGGAAGAGACCTCGCCCCCCGAGGCGGAGCTGGTCAGCCTGGAGCTGGACCTCCCTACGCTCCACATCCGCGCGGCGAGCCGCACCGAGAGCCAAACCCATCCTTGGCGTTTCGCCCTGGGCGAGGTGAGAGCGGGGGCAGCGCGCGGACGTACCCTACGTCTGAGCGCCGATGGCGCCACCTGGCGCTCCCTCGAGCAGACCGAGGAGCTCCTGGATCACGTGCTCGCTCCGGCCACCGGCGGTGGGGCGGAGCCCACCGAGATCGGTCGCCTCGGGCCCGCTGCCGTCGCCCTCCTCACCCGCCTCTCCCGGGACTCGGTGTGGGGTCGACTGGTCATCACTCTTCCGGACGGCCCCTGGGTGGAGGTCGAGATCGAGGCGGGCCGCGCCGCTTGGGTTCGGACCAGTCTGGGGCCCCAGCAGCTTCCGCAGCGCATCGCCGCCCTCAACGGGCTAGACGACCGCATCCTCGGGGAGATGGTGCAGGACAGTTTGCAGGCTGCGCGTCCTCTTCGAGAAGTGGCCGCCCATCGAGGCTGGGCCGTGCCTGATCCAGGACAGCTTCAGGAGGAGCGCTTGGCGGTCGTGGTCGGCAGCGAGGGCGGCGACTACGCCCTCGTCCGGCGACCTACCGCAGCACGGGAGCCGCGCGGCCCGAGCCTCCTGACGGGACTCCCCGCCGCGGTAGCGCGGGCCTGGCCTGAGGATCGCCTCCGCGCCGCTCTCGCTCCGCAGCTCAACCTGCGCCTGGGACCCACTCGGGCGTGGGGCCAGGTCTCGGCCTGGCTACGCCTCGACGAAGAGCTGAAGGAAGCGGCGGCGGCGCTACAATCCGCAGCCTTGATCGAGGTGGCCGGACCTGCCGGGCGTCACGCCCGCCTTCACCTGGCGCTCGCGCTGGTGCTCGTGCAGGCCGGGGCCCTGGCCTAAGGTTGGACGGCCCCGAAGTAGGGCGAGACTAGAGCGAGACCGCGCTCCGCACGCGCTCGACCGCGGCCGCGTAGACCTCGAAGTAGCTTTGGCCCGCTCCCCGAGCCTCGGGCGGAAGGCGGGTCAGGAGGGGGAACACCACGGGGGTGAGGCCGTCCGCCTCGAGAGCTTCTCGCACCTCCTGGGAGGGGGCGCGATCGAAGAGCAGCACGGAGGCGGGGTGGGCCTGACGCCGTTCGCGCCAGCGCGCTCGGGCCTCAGGGGACGGCGCCGCCACGGGGTCTACGGCGAGCGTCTGGAGCTTCCAGCCGAGGGCGCGGGCGGCGTAGGCGTAGCCTTCCCGGGCCGCGAACAGGGGGGGCAGATCTCGACTGCGCTCCCGCAGGGACTTCTCGAGCTGGGCGAGACGGGTCGCGAGAGCCTTTTGGCGCTCGCGAAGGCGAGCTTCGAGATCCGGACGGAGCTGGGCCAAACGGTCCGCCACCGCCTGACCCGCGAGCGCCAAACTCTCGGGCTCGAGCCAAAAGAAGGGGTCCACCTTCCCCGAGGGTCGCGTCACCACCCCCGCTCCGAGCGCGTCGGCGAGCCGCACCGTGAGGACGGAGCTAAAGTTCTCGGGGCGGTACCACGTCTCGAACCCCGCCCCGACGAGCAGGACCGGAGCGTCCTCCTGAATCGTGAAGGTGTTCTCGGAGGTGGGCACCCAAGCCTCGGGGTCGTCATGGTCCGGACGGACATCCACCACCCGGAAGTCGGTCCCCGCGATCGCCTCGGCCAAGAAAGTGGTGGGATAGGCGAGTGTAAAGACCCTCGGAGCCGCGACCCTTTCCGGGGCTGAAGGGGGCGCGGTGCAGCCGACCAGGAGGAGCCCGAGCAGACTCCCGTGGGCTATCGGGTTGACCATGTCGGATACCTAGAGACTCGGAACCGCCATCGGGTCAACCCGGAGGCGCTTGGGTAGCGATTCGTCTCAGGTGGATAGACAGAAACTCCGATGAGTGGAATCGGGGGCGCATGGATGTCCAGCAACTCCTGTCCACCATCAATTTCGACCTGATCGCCAGCTACGTCACCCGCGCTGCGGGCGGTCTGCTGTTCCTGTTCTTCGGCTTCATGGTCGCGGGCTGGGCCAAGCGCCTGGTGCGTCGGGCCTTCGAGGCCCGAAAATTCGATGCAACTCTCGGTGGGTTCATCTCCAGCATGGTTCGCTACGCGATCCTCGCGATGGTCGTCCTCTCCTGCCTCAGCTTGTTCGGCATCGAGACCACGAGCTTCGCGGCCATCCTCGGCGCCGCCGGTCTCGCGGTCGGGCTCGCCCTCCAGGGGACGCTCGGAAACCTGGCCGCCGGGCTCCTGCTGGTGGGTTTTCGGCCCTTCAAGATTGGTGACTTCATCAAGACCAACGGCGAAGCCGGCACGGTGGAAGAGATCACTCTCTTCACCACCGTGCTTCGCACCCCAGACAACCGCACCATCATCGTGCCCAACGGCCCCGTCTTCAACAGCTCCCTCGAGAACGTGAGCGCGAAGCCCGTGCGCCGGGTCGACGTAGACGTGGGCGTGGACTACTCCGCCGACATCGACAAGACCCGCGAGGTCCTCGCCACGGTGTGGGAAGGCCTTCCCGAGGTGCTCGGAGAGGGTCAGGCTCCCGCCAACCCGACCGCTATCCTCACCGGGCTCGGTGCCTCGTCCGTCGACTATCAGCTGCGCGTCTGGTGCAAGGCGAGTGACTACTGGGGCCTTCGCGAGAAGCTCCTCGAGCGCTCCAAGAAGGCGCTGGACGGGGCCGGCATCGGTATCCCCTTCCCGCAGATGGACGTTCACCTCATCAAGGAAGGCTGAGGCGACCCGTTACTTCAGCCAGAAGATCGGGAAGGGCCGCGGGAGCGAAACGCTCGTTCGCCGCGGCCCGGATCTGCGCCTCCGTCCACCACCGCCAATCGAGGATCTCCTGGCGCTCCTCTTCCGTGGGAAGAAAGTCGAAGCTCGGCTCGAAGCGGCGAGTCTGAATCAGGAAGTATCGCTCGGACTGGCGAGCGGGACCCCGGCTCGACACGTAGTCGAAAGTCCGGGACCAAACCTCTTCCGGAAGAGCTTCGAGGGTGTACCCCACCTCCTCACGGAGCTCGCGGGCCAGCGCGTCGAAGGTGGATTCGCCGCCCTCTATCCCACCGCCCGGGGTCAGCCAGAATCGATCTCCACGCCGGCTCCCCGTGAAGAGCAGCAGAAGCGCGCCGGTCGGATCTATGAAGAGGCCGCGGACGGCCTGCCGGGCCCGAATCGCGCTCACGATGCTCCATCCAGCGCGGCCAAAGCCCGCTTCGGCGCGACCATGCGATAGCCGCGGAGGAGATGCCCTCGGACCTCGTTCCAGTCGGTATCGGCGCGAAGCCGCATCCCGACCCAGCCGCGCGGCCCCAGGTACTTGGGGCGATAGAAAAGGTCAGAATTCGAAGCGATCAGGGCCTCCTGAGCCCCCTCCGGAGCCAGGAACCATACGGACGGGGCACCGTCGTCGTAGCTCCCGTTGTGGAACATAGCGAAGGTCTTCTTCCCTCCCCACCAGGTGGGGGAGCCATGGGAGAGCTTCTCAAAGGTCTCCGGCCAAGCTTCGATGAGCTCGCGCAGTCGAGCCAGGACGGCCTCGTCGTCCACGGTCGGACTCATGCCAGACGCGGTCGGAGGTGGCGAGGAAAGAGCCGCGCCCGGGATTGGACCGCCCGTAGGTCGACGGGTCGACGAGCGAGGTCCTCTGGGCGCATCTAGGGCGAGGTGGTGGAGGCCATGAAGCGAAAGGCTTCGTGGTGCTCCGGGACCCGCTCGCTCACAGACAGCTCGCGCACCTCACCGGCGGGCGGACCGACCCGAAGCACCTCCAGGATGGCTTCGACGGCGGGGGCCTCGCCCTCCAGCCACGCCTCGACCCGTCCGTCGGAGAGATTGCGGACCCACCCCACGACGCCGATGCGGTCGGCGGCCTCGACGGTGAAGGCCCGAAAGCCGACCCCCTGGACGCGACCCGACACCAGCACGTGCACCGCTCGCATCAATGGAAAGCTCTCAGGATCCGAGCGTTGAAGCCACGAAGAAGCCCACGAAGGTCCCGAGGGCGGTGCCGAGACTCCCCACCAGGATCCCCGGCACGGCGAGGTCCGGCCGTCCGAGGGTCCGGGCCAGAGCCAAAGCCGTCGTCCCTCCCCCGACGTTTGCCTGCGAGGCCACGGTCGCCGTCTCCACGTCGAGCCGGAGCAGGCGAGCCCCTCCGAAGACGAGCAGCCCGTGCACGGCGACGGTGGTCACGGCGAGGACGGCGAGGGCCAGCGCCCCCTCGAAACCGCGCAGAGCCGAGAGCTCGCACAGGGCCCCGATGACCCCCAAGAAGAGCTGAACCGACAGCATGCCGAGCGCGTGCGCCCCCCGAAGACGTCGGATCATGGGGATTTGACCGGCGATCAAGGCCAGCGTGGTGAGGACCAGCATGCCGGGCACATCGAGGCCGGCCCGGGCCAAGAGCTCGACGAGGAGGTCCTTCGACACCAAAGCCCCCAGCCCGAGAGCCCCTATGGCAGCCAGGTCGAAGACCCCGACCGGCTCCGGAACTTCGGTCGCGAGCTCGATCGCGGCCTTTCCGAGCACCGGCGTCTTTCGAGCCCGCCCCCACAGCGGGGCCAGGACCCGGGGCGCAGCCAAGCAGGCCATCATCCATATCGCGGTGAGAATGTTGTCGATGGCCACCGCTCCCGCGTAGAGACCGCCGTCGGACACCAGCCCGTACTCGAGAGCCACGGCGTTGAAGTTGATGCTCCCACCGATGTACGTGCCGGCGAACATCCCCGCGAGCGGCGCCGCTTCGGTCCCGAAGGCCGCGCGGGTCCCGCCTAGGTACGTCCCCGCCACTACGCCCAAGGTCGTCCCCACCGCCCCGACCAAGAACGCGAGGAGCATGGGTCGCCCCGCCCGGAGGATGGAGCGCAGGTCCACCCCGAGGAGCAGCCAGAAGATGGAGAGAGGGGCCAGATAGGCGAAGATCCAGCCGTAGATGGGGGTGCTAGCCCGGGTGGGTATGAAACCCAAGTTGCCGGCGAGGGCGCCGAGCAAGATCACGAGGAGCGCGGAGCCCAGTCGACGAAGTCCAGGCTGGCGAGCCAGGAGCTCCGCTCCCAACACCAGCCCCACGAGCGCGAGCGCGAGCGTCGTACCGGACAAGATCTATAGTACCGCTTCGTCGATACGAGCCATGGCGGCTTCATCGAGCTGCTTCATCACGTCCAAGGCCCCGAAGTTGTCCACGACCTGGGAGCTCCGGCTGGCCCCCGTGATGACCGTAGAGACGTGAGGGTTTCGAGCGCACCACGCGATGGCGAGCTGCGGGAGGCTGCAGCCGAGATCTCGAGCGATGGCCGCCAGGCGATCGACCTTGGCCAGGGCCCCCTCGTTGGTGAGGGCCTTCTTCAGCCACTCGTAGCCGGGGAGAGCCCCCCGGGAGCCCTCAGGTATGCCCTTTTGATACTTTCCCGTGAGGAGACCGGAGGCCAAGGGCGACCAGGTGGTCGTCCCCAACCCGATATCCTCGTAGAGACGGGCGTACTCACGCTCGACGCGGTCGCGATGGAGGAGATGATACTGCGGCTGCTCCATGACCGGCTTTCGGAGGTGGTGACGCTCCGCGACCTCCCAGGCGGCGCGAATCTCGTCGGCCGACCACTCCGAGGTGCCCCAGTAGAGCGCTTTGCCGGAGGCGACGATGTCGGACATGGCCCAGACGGTCTCCTCGATGGGCGTGTGGGGGTCAGGTCGGTGGCAGAAGATGAGATCCACGAAGTCGAGCTGGAGCCTCTCCAAGGAACGGTCCACCGCCTGAAAGAGGTATTTACGATTCAGGGTGTTCTTCGTGTTGGGGCCGGGCGTGATCCCCCAAAAGAACTTCGAAGAAACCACCACGCTCTCCCGCGGCCACCCCAGACGCTTGAGGGCCCGCCCCATGATGGCTTCCGACTCTCCCGCCGAGTAGACCTCGGCGTTGTCGAAGAAGTTGCAGCCTCGCTCCCAAGCGGCCTGCATGCAGGCCAGGGCTGTGTCGTCGGCATCCTTCAGCTGTGGGCCGAACGTCACCCAAGATCCGAACGAGAGGACGCTGACCTTGAGGCCAGAGCGCCCGAGGCGGCGGTATTCCATGTCCGTCATGGCTCGGACCCTACCAGGCCCTCGGGAGCGGCACGCTCACGAACGACCGTCGACGACCGTGCCTGAAGGCAGTAGTGGAGCTGGGCTACGAGGGGAGCGGCCAAGGGCACGACGAGGGGCGGGTCGCGGCTCACCCAAACCTCGAGCTCTCGGGCCGCCAGGAGATGAGAGAAGCCCGGACCTTCGAAGTGGAGCTCCGTGCGCAGGCGCGTGTCCGCCGCGCTCGCGGTCCAGGTCCCCTTCACGTTGATGTCTCCGGCGCGGATCGTTAGTGGCAGGTTATCTTTCATCGGCCAGCCTCGCTCGAGCCTAAGGACCAGCGTCCGACGGTGGACCTCGCATCGCGCCGTGAGTCGTGGGGGGGCTCCGTCTTCGCCGAACCTCGCCTCGCCGGCTACGGTCGTCCATCGACCGCTCGACCAGCTCCGTCCCTGTTCGGCCAGGGCCGGATCGAAGGTCTCGACCTCGGGAGGCGGGGGAAACCAGGGACAAGCCGTGAGAGCGGCGAGAACGATGAGCGCCAGACGGGACCGCACCTCGACCTTCTCTCACTGTTCCCGGATGGCCGCACCGCTTTTGGGATGCTCCCGCTCGCGGAGTTGGGCAGGGTCGTCCTATGCGCGCGCGCGGGATCTCCCTGTCCATCTTAACGCTCGCCCTCTCCGGGCTGGGCGCCTGCCGCCCTCCGGCCGCAGCGACCCCTCGGGCTCCGGACCGACCGGAGCCGACGGACCACGCTCGCGGCGATCGGCTGGTCGGGAAGGGCTTCGCCACCCGAAGCCCGGTGCTGGCCCGGCGCGGGGCCGCCGCCACCGCGCATCCCCTGGCGAGCCAGGTCGCCCTCGAGATCCTGCAGAAGGGGGGCAGCGCCGTCGACGCCGCCATCGCCGCCAACGCCGCTCTCGGGCTGATGGAGCCGGTGGGCAACGGCCTCGGCGGCGACCTGTTCGCCATGGTTTGGGATCCCGAGACCAAGAAGCTCCACGGCCTCAACGCCAGCGGACGCGCGCCCAAAGGAAGGAGCCTCGCGGACCTCAAGAAGAAGCTGGGCGATCGCAAGACCATCCCTCCCCACGGCTCACTCTCGGTGACCGTTCCCGGGGCTGCGGACGGCTGGTTCGAGCTCCACGACCATTTTGGACGACTGCCCATGCAGGAGGTCTTGGCCCCCGCCATTCGCTACGCGGAGGAGGGCTTTCCGCTCACGCAGGTCATCGCCTTCTATTGGAAGCTCAACTTCGAGCGTTTCGAGAAGAGCGACAGTCTCGAGGAGCTCGACAATGCGCGCGCTACCTATCTCATCGACGGGAAAGCCCCCGCCGAGGGCGACCTCTTCCGAAACCCCGACCTGGCCAAGACCTTCCGGCTCCTCGCCGAGGGAGGACGGGAGGCCTTCTACCGCGGTCCCGTGGCTCGCACCGTCGACACCTATATGCGGCGCATCGGGGGCGATCTTCGCTACGAGGACTTCGCCGAGCACCGCTCGGAATGGGTCAAGCCGGTGGGGGTCGACTATCGGGGCTACACGGTGTGGGAGCTCCCCCCGAACACCCAGGGCATCGCCGCCCTACAGATGCTCGAGGTTCTCGAGGCCTACGACCTCGCCAAGATGGGATGGGGCAGCGCCGACGCGCTGCACCTGATGATCGAGGCCAAGCGGCTCGCCTTCGCGGATCGCGCCAAGTACTACGCGGACCCTGCTTTCGCGGCCGCCCCCGTGGCCGACCTCGTATCCGAGAGCTACGCGGCCCGGCAGCGGGCCCGCATCGCCCTGGGCCGCGCCGCTTCGGACTTCGAACCGGGAGACCCCAAGCTCGAGGAGGGCGACACGACCTATCTCACGGTGGCCGACGAGAGGGGGATGATGGTCTCTCTCATCCAGTCCAACTATCGCGGCATGGGGGCGGGTCTCGTGCCCGACGGCCTGGGCTTCATGCTCCAGGATCGCGGCGAGCTGTTCCACCTCGAGGAGGGGCACGCCAACGTGTACGCCCCCGGCAAGCGCCCTTTCCACACGATCATTCCCGCCTTCGTCACGAAGGACGGAGAGGCGTGGATGTCTTTCGGGCTCATGGGCGGCGGCATGCAGCCGCAAGGGCACGTGCAGATCGTGACCAACCTCATCGACTTCGGCATGAACGTGCAGGAGGCGGGCGATGCGGCCCGGTGGCGACACGACGGGTCGGCCGAGCCCACCGGGAAGCCCGCGGACGGCACCGGGACGGTGTTTCTCGAGAGCGGCATCCCGGCCGAGAGCTGGACGGAGCTCGCGCGGCGAGGCCACCGCGTCCAGCCCGGTCGAGGCGGGTTCGGCGGCTACCAGGCCATCATTCGCGACCCAAAGACCGGCGTCTATCACGCCGCCTCAGAGATGCGTAAGGACGGCGCCGCCGTCGGCTACTGAGCTCCCGGCGCCGCGCCCGGCCTCAACCCTCGAAGAAAGCCCGCAGCATCACCGCGAGGCCCGCGAGGGCACACGCCGCGACGACCGCTCGCCGAAGGGGCGCCCCCTCGACCCGGGGGATGACCAAGCGGCTCCCCCAAAAGCCGAGCGCGAGCGCGGGCAACCATATCAGCGCCAGCAGGAGATCTTGCGGGCTCACGAAGCCCGAAGCGGCTCGACCCGTCAGCGTCATGGCGAGCCCAACGGTAAACAGCAGGGCGAGATTGGCGCGAAGCTCGGGGCCGGTGGCCCCTCGGAAGAGGAGGGCGAGGGGCGGCCCCGAGATCGATGCCATGGTCCCCGATACGGAGGCCAAGGCGCCCACCACGAAGTCAGCCCCGCGCCCGCGGGGAATGCGTATCGAGCTGGCCATGAGTCCGGCCATGCCCAACACCAGCGCCCCAATGACGCCATCCAGGACCCGCTGCGGGGCCTCGAGACTCAGAAGGCCCAGCCCCACCACCACCCCCAGCGGTCGACCCGCTAGGATCCAGGCCACCCGGCGCAAGCTCATCGCGTGGCGTTCGCGCCAAGCGATGGATATGGCCAGGGGAATGGCGAGGAGGAGCTGCGGTACGGGGACGAGGCTTCCGTCGAAGAGGGTCATGACGGGCACCGCGAACAACGCGAAGCCCAGTCCCACCGTACCCTGGAGCAGCGCCCCGACGGCCGTGACGAGAGCTCCGATGAGGATGAGCTCGGGCGCGACGTTCACGACGCCTCGTCGGGCCGGGTGCGCGCGAGCATCGTGTGGGCGACGAGATCTCTCAGGTTGCGGTCGATGCCGGCGGTGGGCTCGGCCAGGAGCTCGTGGTGGATCGCTTCGTAGAACAAGCCTGGGTAATGGTCTCGAACCTGCTCGAGGGTGAAGACCTTTACGAAGTCGGCGGCGGTGAACCGCGCCCCTAGCGCGAGCCCGATCTTGCCCGGACCCTTCACCTGCTCGGCGAGGAGCAGATCCGCCATGTGGCGAACGAAGCCGAGCACGTTCATGGGGGTGTCGTCGGGGAGGTGGTTGTCCTCCCGAATGATCTCGAGCAGCTCCTCGAGCTCGGCTTGACGGAGCTGGAGGATACACACCGCGGCCGAGACCACCGCGTCCCGCAACCGGAGTTTCACATAGGGCCCAGCCACGCTCTCTGAGAAGGAAGCTACGTGGTCCTTCCCGTCGATATCGAGACGCAAGGTGAACTTCGACCGACGCTCGAGGATCTCGACGTCGAAGCGCCGGCGCGGGATGGCGAGGAGGAGCTGGGCACCCTCCACGAGGTCGTCATTCGAGACGAGCTCGCCCTCCCGGTTCCACAGGTAGCCGGCCACGTCGACCGCGTCGTTGACCTCCAGCTCTTCGACGTTGCGCAGCTCGTCCCAAGCTTCCTGAACAGCCTGCCGCACGCGCTCGGGGAGAGCCCGAGAGGGCCCCTCTTCGGCCGAAAGGGCCCGCAGGAAGCGTCCGAGAATGCCGCCGCCGTCCTCGCGTCGCCATCCGACGGCGTGCCGAAGACGGTCGAGCCCCGCCCTCGTGCGGGTAGCGCCGGCCGAATTGAGGTCGCCCCACGCGAAGTAGAAGTGCTCGCCCTCACGAGCCATCCCGTAGAACTCGTCCCCCAGCTCGAAGCCCCCCACGTAGTCGTTCTCGCCGGGGGGAGCGGGGGTGCCGTCGCGGAAGCGGCGGAGCAGGCGCTCACCGGCGATGCGCATGGCCACGCTGCCTTGCCAGAAGCCGTCTCGAGCGATGGCGGCATGCACCAGAGCCCGCAGGTCTCCTTGCACGGCCATACCCTCGAGGTCGACGGGAACGAGCTCGTGAAGGTAGTCGTTCATTTCCGCCATGACTTCGGCGGGACCGTCGTCCATGCGGTTGGCCAGCTCATCGAGCTCGTCCTCGGACGAGCGCTGCCATTGATGGACCGTGGTTCGGTAGTCCATCTTGGCCACCTGAATAGAGGTGTGCCCCTCGAGCTGCCCGAGCTTGGCGGCTCGAAAGGCGTCGTCGTTCAGCCGCTGCGCAAGCACGTGGTAGGAAGACTTGCGATCGATGGCCCGGGCCGTGGCGAAGCCGATCTTGAAGTGGACCTCGTCGACGTGGGTGCGGGGATGCTCTCCCCACACGCGGTCGACGAGCCACTGTCGTGTCTCGAGCGAGGCGATACGCTCGACGAGGGCGAGGATCTCCTCGGAGGAGCGATCGACGACCACGAGGCGAAAAGACTTACCCGCCTTGTGACAGGCGTGGACCTCCTCGAAACCGTCGAAGAGCCCCTGAAGCCGCTCACCGAGGGCCCGTACGAAGGCGGCGCCAATGCGGTGACTGTGACGGACGGCGAAGCGCTTGAAAGCCTGATACTCCACCGCCACCACCCCGAGCCGCTCGATCTGTCCGCTGATGAAGGCTTCTGCCTCGTCGAGGATGAGATCGCGGTAGGCCTGCAGCCCGCGGCCGGGCAGCCCGGGCTGATCCGAAGCAGCGGCGAGCCGATACGCAGATCGGATCTCTTCCCGGTCCTCGTCGGGAGCCATGGCCGCTTCCATCTCTTGGGTGATGCTGGCCACCACGAGGCCGAGCTCGCGCTGAGTTGGGCGTCGGCGCCGCCCCGCCGCCACCACATACCACCCCTCCCGATCCACTCGCTGCTCGAAGGTGAGCCGGCGCCCATGAGGGGTTACGCCGGAGATACGGAGGGTCTCTTCGCGTCGCGCGAAGTTGACGAGCTGGAGGGTCTCGCCGGGAGCGATCGACCGCTGCGGGCCCGGGTTCATGCCTCCATCGGGCCCCACCGGGGCGGTGACCACCGACTGATCGTCAAAGAGGCCGTCCGAGGCGGGCGACATCAGCGACGGCGCCACCCCGAGGGGGTTGACGATCGTCTCCGACAGCGGGGGACGCTTGCGGGGGGCGGTGTCGTCGTTCGGGTGGCCGACGTCGTCGGTCGACCCCTGGCCTCCGGAGCCAGGATGGGTCGAGTCACGCGGCGAGCCGGACATGCCTCGTCATCATGGTTCGGGAGATCCCTGAACGTCTACAACGACCCCGAAATGGCTCGGCTTTTTTGGACGCCAAATCCGCTGAGGACGTTGACGACATCCCGCGTCCCCGGCACCAAGTAACCGAGGCGAGGCCCATGGATAAGGACCTAGAGATGCCCTGGCTCTACTCGGTTCGGTGGCTATCTCAGCAGGTACCCGGGGCGCAGCTCGTCACGGACCTCAACCGAGGCCTCCTCTTCGTCAATGACGCCTACCTCCGACTCCTCGGACGCGGCTCCTCGGAGGACTTGCTGCGCCGGGATTGGACCGAATCGGTGCTCCCCGAAGAGCGTCCGGCGCTCATCGAGGCGTGGGAGACAGCGGCGCGGGAAGAGTCTGGCTTCGTGCGCAAGGTGCACGTCCTCGGGAGGGACGAACAGCTTGCTCGGCCCACTCGACTCGAGGTGTCTCCGCTGCGCTCCCGAGAAGGAGACCAGGTAGGCTTCCTGGGCTCCTGTACCGAGATCTCCGACGCCGTGGCGATCGAGGAGAAAGGCCGGGAGCAACGGTCCCTCCTCGAACTGACGGACGCGCTGCTTCAGGTCGGCCACTGGAGGGTCCACGGGCACAGCGGAACCCTCTCCTGGTCCGACGAGGTGCACCGGATCCACGGCACCAATCCTCGCACCTTCCAGCCGCGCCTCGAACAAGGAGTGGACTTCTATCACCCCGAGGACCGCGAGCTCGTGGCTCGACACGTCCAAGAGGCCATCGACGAGAAGAAGCCCTTCGAGTTCACGGCCCGGCTGGTGCGCGTCGACGGCCTGATCCGCACCGTGCGCTCCGTGGGCACGCCCCTCGAGGTGGTTCGTGACGGGCAGCCCAGCCTCGATATCATCGGGGTGTTTCAGGACATCACGGAGCAAGCGGAGCTCCTCGACCGGGTCGCGACCAGCGAGGAGCGCTACGCCCTCGCCGCCCGGGCGAGCCGAGACGGGATTTGGGACTGGGACTGTCGCACCGACGAGTTGTTTTGGACGGACCGCTTTCGGGAGATGCTCGGCCTGCAAGCATCGGATCTCACCGGCCGGCTCTCGGACTTCACGGACCGCCTCCACCCCGAAGATCTCGAACCCACCCTAGCCGCGGTCCAGGCCCACTTCGATCAGCGCGTGCCCTACGACCTCGAGTATCGCATGCAGCACGCGAGCGGCCGCTTCCTCTGGATTCGCGCGAAGGGCCAGGCGAGCTGGGACGCGGAGGGACGCCCGCTCCGTATGGTGGGCACGGTCGGAGATGTGACCCACGAGCGGGAACAGCGCGAGGTCATCGAGAGCCAGAGGGCCGCTCTCGAGAAGACGACGGACGAGCTGCGCAAGAGCAACGACGAGCTGAAGAACTTTGCCAGCGTGGCCTCCCACGACATGCGAGGTCCGCTGCGTAAGATCCGCTGGTTCGTCGACGCGGTCTTGGAGCGCAACCCAGGTCTCGACGAGCGTTCGACGCGAAACCTCGAGAAGGTCGCGGGCTCGGCCCAGCGCCTGTCCTCGATGGTCTCCGAGCTGCTGGACTACGCCACCGCTCCCGCCTCCGCGCAGACGCGAACCCACGTCGACTCCCAAGCGGTGGCTCGCGAGGTCCTGGAGCTCCTCAGCCCCGAGATCGAGGCGAAGGGCGCCACGGTCCACGTGGGTCACCTGCCGCCGGCGCACGTGAACGCCCCCCAGCTTCGACAGGTGATGGCCAACCTCCTCGACAACGCCCTCAAATACGCGGATCCGGCCCGCCCCGCCGAGATCACTCTCGACGCCGCTCCACGGGGCAGCGAGATGGTCCGCTTCTCCGTGCGCGACAACGGCATCGGCTTCGACGACGCGGCCCGAGAGAAGATCTTCGAGCTCTTCGAGCGCCTTCACGGCAAGAGCGAGTACCCGGGCAACGGCCTCGGCTTGGCCATCGTGCGTCGCATCGTCGAGGAACACGGCGGGCAAGTGTGGGCGGAGGGGCGCCCCGGCCAGGGCGCCACCTTCTCCTTCGAGCTCCCCCGCGCTCCCCCCTGATTCACTCCCGGCCGGGACCCCCGGGAAAGCGGAGCGCGCAGCGAGCGGAGAGGGGTGGCCGGGATTCACTCCCGGCCGGGACCCCAGAAAGCGGAGCGCGCAGCGAGCGGAGCGAGCGGAGAGGGGTGGCCGGGACTCACTCCCGGCCGGGACCCCCTGAGTTGACGATGAGTTCGTCGAGGCGAACGGAGACCGCGGAGGCCCCGTGACGCAAGCGAGCCTTCGCGGACGGAGCCAACCATACCCCGGCGTGACGGGCGCGAGCCTCGAAGCGCCCCTTCCAGGTCCCTCCGGGGGGGACGCCGACGACGAGGAGTCCGCCCCCCGGTCGACGGGTGGCCTTCGGGGGGGCTTTCTCCACCTCGAGACCGGCCGGGGTGGGGACGTCGAGGACAACCATCTCTTCGCCCGCGCCGCTGAGCCCCACCTCGACTTCGGTGATCACGAGGTCTCCCTCCCGAAAGCCATCCGGTCGGGGCTTCCCGTCCGCGCCCACCCTCCGAAGAGACAGCCGCAGCGGCCCCGAGACGGCAGGGCTGGGCTCGGCGTCCATCACCAGACCCACCTCCGCGCTGCCCGCTCCGGTGACCGTGACCTCCGGTCGACGACTGAGCTCAGCGTCGAGGTCGGCCACGAAGATCCGCTGCGAGTTGAAGGTGGCTGACTTGTCCCCGTCCAGGAGGAGCTTGCCCCAATACGCGCGACGACGCTGACGCTCGGCCCGGGCCGAGAGCGCGACCAGAGCCAGGGCCTCTTCAGACGGATGGGTCCAGCGCGAGTCCCGGGCCGCTCCAATGATCTCCGCCTCCAGCACCTCGAGCACCGGGAGCGCGACGCCGCCCACCGCGTCCAGGGCAAAGAGAGCCAGGGCGTTCACCAAGGTCGGGCTGAAGCGGCCTTCCCGGGGACCGGCCCAGGGCGCGAGAGGGAGCTCTTCGAGGAGGTCTCGGTCCGCCCGACCGAGGAGCACATCTGCGGCCGCGGCTAAGGCCACCCCATCCGCTCGTCCCGAGTTCTCTGGCAATGGAGCCTGCACAGAGCGGCCAAGGCGGGCGAGCAGGAGGCGGGCGTAGGCGGCCGCCGCGGCGTCGCGAGGGCGAGCAGCCACCTCGGCGAGGGTTTGTTGGGCAGCTCCGACCGGAGCGGCGCCGCTCGCTTCGAGGGCCGCGTGCCCCGCGAACACCCGCACCCAAGGGTCGGGGTCGGCCAGCCCCTCGGCCAGCCGGCCCATGGCCGCGTCCCGCGCGGGGGTGAGACCGAGGGCTCGGGTCAGCTCAGGCAGGCGCGCCGCCACGAGCACCATGGCCGCCGCGTGCTCGCCGTCCACCACCGGCGCAGTCAACACAGCCTGCAGGGCGGCGGCGAATCGAGTCACCGGGGAGCTCCCCACCACGATGCGAGCACCTCGGGCCCCGAGCGACTCCGGCGCAGGAAGAACAGCGGAGCTGTTGAAGGAAGCGGTGGCGCCTCGACCTCGATACGTCGGGATGGTGTCGACGATGCGGGCGACCTCCCGGCGCACCGTCGCTTCACCCACCTCCAATACGAGGGGCCCCTCGCCGCGGGCGAGAAGGGGAACGCGGGCCTCAGCCACCGCTCCGGGGTCCAAACGGACGGACGCGGGAGCGTCCCGCGCCGCGGTGAAGCCCTCCTCTAGGGCCTGAATCCGGGCGTCCACGGGCTGGCTGCTTCCGTTGTCGAGAAGCACCGGCACCGACATGCGATCGCCTCGGCGCACCGCGGCGGGCACGACGACGTCCACCCCGAGACCGTCGCCCACGACCCGATCCACCGTCCGCGCCCCCAATCGTCCCCCGGCGCGCACCACGGCGATGAGGCGCACCCGACCCGAAACCTCCGGCCACGGAACCTTCGTGTATCCGAAGCCATCCGAAGAGAGCTTGAGCCAAGCCCCCGCTTCGGCGGCCCGCGCCGGGCGCCCGACCCGGGCCCGCGCCCGGAGCGGGGCGCGCTCTCCGGCCACCGGCGGGGCGGGGTCGTCGTAGGCCGAGGTCACCAAGGTGTCGAGAGCGGGCACCGCCGCCTCTTCGTCGGCGAGCCAGCGCTCGACCTCCGCTTCGGTGGGGGCCGCGCCGGCGTCCACCGCGAGCACGCGGAAGACGCCGCTCCAGGTCGGCCCCCGCACCTTGAGGGAGACCTCGATCGGCTCTCCTGGGACCAGGTCTTCCTTGACCGTCATGAGGATCGACATGTCGGCCGGATCCTCCTGGCGAGCGGCGGGTAGCCGCGCCGCCGACCAGCGACCGTCCGCGCCGAGGAGGAGGCCGCTGACCGCCTCACCGTTTCGCCCGAGTCGATGCTCGGCGACCACGGCCGTCTCCAAGGAGGCGTTGAAGGCGGCCACCTCGAGGTCTTCCTCGGTGAGCAAGAGGCGGCCGGGGAAAGGCAGGGCCGCGCGGACATCGTTCTTCTTGCGCTGAAGCACGAGCTCGAGAGGCCTCGGGGTGCCGGGCGCCCCCGCCACCCACACCGTCATGGCGGCCGCTCCCTCGACCTCGAGAGCCCACGGCCCCCCTCGAGGAGGGACGAAGGGAACGACGGCGGAGCCCTCCACGAGGGCCAAGGTCAGAGTTTCGGGCTCGCCCGCCACGGACAGCAACGTGGGCACGAGACGACCGTCCCGGCGCACCTGAGCTCCGTTGCGAGGCTGCAGGGGACGAATGTCGACCCGAACGCTGCCCTCCACGGGGCGGCCCCGCGCATCGACGACCCGCACCTGCGCATCGAGCGGCTGGCCGGCGCGAGGCGGGGTATCGGGCAGCCCGATATCCGCATAGCGCTCGGCGGCGGCAGAGATCCGGCGGGCCTCGCCGGAGAGGGCATCGCGAGCATGGGCGACGAGCCGGACCTCCCAGGGCCGCACGTCCTCGGACGGATCTGGGCAGCGCACCACCCGGGGGGCCCCGTCCCCGAGCTCGACGGAAATGGGCTCGAGGGCGGGCGCCGGCCGCGCCGGCGGGGGCAGACCCGCAAACGTATCCAGACGGCGGTAGTGACAGAAGCCTTGCATCGCGGCGTCCCTTGAGCGGCCGTCAAGAGAGACTTCAAACGCAAGTCTCCCTTCAGCGGGCATGACCGATACCGAAGATACGTTGCCGCGCCGGGGTCGCACCTCGACTCGAGCCCTCCGAAGTACCCGGCCGTCCTCCTGGAGGAGCTCGAGGAGATAACCCCCAGGACCGGCGTCGCTGGGAATCTCCAGGGTGGCGCGACCGGTCCCCCGAGACTCGACCACGACCGGCACTTCGGCGAGACGGTCTCCTCGGATCCGCTGCAGCTCGAGACGCAGGTCCCGTCCGAAGGGACGGTTGCGCGCGTCCGCGAGGAGGACCGAGACCGCGATCGTCTGCCCCGGGGCGTAGGTTGTGGCGTCGGGGACGAGCCAGGCTTTCATCCCCGGCCGATCCGAGCCGCGGGTCGCGAAGGGCCCGGTGAGGGGGAGCACCGCGTAGCGGCGGTCGGCGCGGGCCAAGGCGAGAGCGCCCTCTCCTTCGGTCCAGCGGAGCACCGCCACCCCCCGACCGTCCGTGTTGGCGCGGGCGAGGACCTTGCCCCCGAGGCCCGTGACCGACAGTTCGGCGCCGCCCACGGGACCTTGGAGATCGTGAACCTGCCCCCAGAGGTAGCCGCGGCGGCGTTTGACCACCACGTCGAGGCCGCGACGGTTTACGTAACGAAGGTCGCGGAGCCAAGGCCGATTCTCGTCCCGCACCTCGAGCAGCACCAGGCCCGGAGGGAGTCCGTCGAGCAGAGATGAGGGATCGACTTGGGTCTTCCCAGCCCGGCCCGCGGTCCGTCGCACCGGTCCGCTCTCGGTCCCCGCCCATGAGCCCGGGAGCGGCTGCGCGGGCACGAGACGGTCCACCCCCAAGAGCCCCACCAGCTCGGGAGGGACCGCCCGTGCGGTCAGCACCAAACTCCGAACATCATGGTGCTCGACCTCGACCCTCGCGCCCGGCGCGAGATCGAGGAGGGGCTCCGCGTCCACGATACGCAGGGCCGGCTCGAGGGCTGGGAGCTCCAAAACCCAGGGCTCCGGCTGCTTCATCAGCGGCGGGCCGATCTGGAGGCTGGCCGTGGTCTCAGGGGAGAACGCGCCGAGGATCCAAGGGCCGTCGGGAGAGAGGGCCATCCGCACCGACGGGCCCGCTCCCCGCACCGCGCCGACGAGCCGGCTCGGAGCCACGTCGCTGGCCAGATCGATGGCCACCGCCCACCGAGCGCCGAGCTGGACCGGCCGAACTTGGTCGACGAGGGGGGGCTGGCCTTCCACCACGACCTGGCGGGAGATGGGCTTGCCCAGCGGCCGCCCTCCCGAGGTGCTCGCCAAGCCCGCGTCCACCCCTACCTCGAGCGCCTTCGCCGCCCCCGGGATGCGAAAGCTCAGGCGCCGGACCGGTCCCCCGTCCGGGCTCGCGAGACCGGCGAAGCCTCGAGACACGCCCCCCACCCGCAGGACGAGGGCAGCCTCGACCTCGGCGGGGCGCACCGGATGGGAGAAGCGGAGAGCCAGCTCCATCCCCTCCCCGGACCGCCAGGCGCGTGCGTCCTCGAGCCCGAAGGCCTCCGTGCGAAAGCCGAAGGCGCGCCCCCCCTTGAGCGGGCGCTCGGCCCCGAGCGCATCTTCCCGAATCACCACTCGATAGCGCTGGGCCACCTCGAAAGGCCGCTCCGGCTCGATGAGCAGGGTACGATCGTCGACGAAGGTGGCGGTGGCCTCGAGGCGGGGCGAAGCCAGGGCCACCGCGTGAATGGGCATGGGGCGCCCCACCGCAGCCTCGGGCGCGGGCTCTGAGAACTCGACGCGGATCGGGACTGTACGTTTGACCACCCCCGAGGGCGCAAAGGACAGCACCCGAGGGCCAGAGGCACGAAGCGGCCCGTCCTCCACCACCGAGCAGGCGACGAGGAGCCCCCCCGCGCAGGCTGCGAGCACGGCCGGTCGCCCCTTCGGCGGGAAAGCGGGCTCCGCCCGCGCGGGACCCACCGACGTCCCCCTCATCTCGTCCGGCGAAGGAGGTGGAGCATGAGGGCCTTCTGAGCGTGGAGGCGATTCTCGGCCTGGTGCCAGATCGCCGAACGCTCCGCGTACATCAGCGAAGCCGAAATCTCCTCGTCCCGCACCGCAGGCAAGCAGTGCATGACCACAGCCTCCGGTCGAGCCTTCTCCATGAGGGCTTCATCGACCGTGTATCCGGCGAAGATCTTCCGTCGCTCGGCGGCCTCCGCCTCCTGCCCCATTGAGATCCAGGTGTCGGTGTACACCGCGTGCGCGTCCTCGACCGCCTCGTGGGGGTCGATCATTTGGGTGACGGACCCGGCCATGCCCTGGGACTCGTCCAGGGTCGAGCGGGGCAGCCCGTATCCCTCCGGCGACGCCACCCGAACCTCGGCCCCGAGCATGGCCAGCACCAGGCCGGTCGAAGTGGCCACGTTGTTGCCCTCCCCCACGAAGGCAAAACGAAGACCTTCGAAGGTCCCGAGTCGCTCCTTGAGGGTCAGCGCGTCAGCGAGAGCCTGGCAGGGATGCCGGGCGTCGGACAGAGCGTTGATGACCGGTACCCCCGCGTGCTCGGCCATCTTCTCGAGGGTCCTCTGATCGAAGACCCGGGCCACGATGAGGCGCACGTAGCCCCCCAGCACGGTGGCGAAATCCGCGGCGTCTTCGCCCTTTCCGACCTTGGTGTTGCTGCCCGTGAGCTCGACCGCATTGCCTCCGAGCTCGGAGACCCCCACCGTGAAACTCACGCGGGTGCGCACGGAGGGCTTCTCGAAGTAGAGGGCCACGCTCTGGCCGACCAAGGCGGTGCGATACTCGTGATGGGTGCGCTCGGCCTTCAGGATCTCGGCGAGAGCGACGATCTCTGCCGTCGCCTCCGCCGATAGGTCGAGCTCACTGAGATAGGAAGGGGCCGGATTTCTCTTCGTGGACATGGCGTGAAGACCCAAACGCTCAGGCGCGAGCGGGAAGCAGCCCCGCCTCGGACTCGAGGCCGAGCATGATGTTCAGGTTCTGGATGGCCTGACCAGCCGCGCCTTTGACCAAGTTATCGATAGCTCCAAAGGCCGCGAGGGTACCCGTACGGGCGTCCAGGTGAGCGGACACCTCGGCCAGCCCCGAGTTCAGCGTGCGCTTGGTCTCGGGGGGAAGCTCGCTTCGCACTCGGACCAGCGGGGCTTGCTGGTAGGCCTTCGCGAAGGCTTCCGCGAGCTCTTCGGGAGTTAGACCCTCCTTCGCCCTCACGTACACCGAGCAGAGAAGGCCGCGGCGCATGGGGACGAGGTGGGCCGTAAAGAAGACTTTCAGGGGCTGTCCTCCGACCCGCCCCAAGGTGCGCTCCATCTCCGGGGTGTGCTGATGCTTGCCCACCCGGTAGGGCCGCACGTCGTCCGCGACCTCGGCATGAAGAAGCTGTTCGCGCACAGAGCGGCCCGCCCCGGTGGTGCCGCTCTTGCCGTCGACGACGAAGGCCGACCCCGCCGCCGCGAGCCGCGCCTGGGCGATCGGTCCGGCCGCGACCGCAGCCGCGGTGGCGTAGCACCCCGGGTTCGCGACCAGGCGGGCCTCTTCGATCAGAGCACGCTCCCCGAGCTCGGGCAGCCCGTACACGGCGTGCTCGAGACTCTCCGGGAACGGATGCTCGAAGCCATACCACTCGGGATAGTCAGCGGCCGCGAGCCGGTGGGCTCCGGAGAGGTCGATGACGCGAAGCCCCCGCTCGAGGAGCGTCGGGGCCAGCTGGGCCGCCGTCTGTGCGGGGGTGGCGAGGAAAGCGAATTGTCCCGACGACGTCCGAGCCAAGGTCTCCACGTGGCTCGTGAAGGTCAGCTCCCGCGCCCCGTAGCTGGGGAGCGCCTCGGACACGCGCTGGCCCGCTCTCTGATCGGAGCTCGCGGCCACGACCTCGACGGCGGGATGCCAGGCGAGCCACCGCAGAAGCTCCAAACCGGAGTACCCGCCGGCGCCAAAAACGACGACCTCGGCCACCCCGCTTCCTTCCCCGTGAGCAGCGCGGGGGTCAACCCTGGCCGACCTCCCGGGCTCCCAGGTCGCGAGAAATCCCGCAGATTACGCGCCGGTGCCGCGCTTCCGGAGTTTTCGTCAGGATCTCCGGCGGCGCCGCCGAAGGTGCAGGAGCCCGAGGAGGAGGAGCAGCGCCGAGGCCCCGGGATCCCGGCTCGAGGCGGAGCAGCCCCCGTCGCCCGGGGTCTCGGCAGCCGAGGCAGCGCCGGCGGCCGCCACGAAGAACACGAGAGGCTGCTCGTCCCGACGGCCGTACGCATCCTCGACCCGCACGGAGAAGGCCGAGAGCGCCCCGGCCACCGCTTGTCCGTAAATCACCCCGGTGTCGGCCGACCGCTCCCGCTCGGGGCCCGGCACGAGGAAGAAATCCGGAGGCAGAAAGTCGCCGGGCACGACGCTCCAGCGGTAGGGCGGCGTCCCGCCGTCGGCGGTGAGCACGTGCTCGAACAGCGTAAAGCGCGGCACCTCCGGCATCGGCCCGGACGTGATGCGGAGGGCGCCGGGATCCGCCACTTCGACCTGAACGAACGCGAGATCCCGCACTCCGGGAGACGTGGCGTCCGTAGCCGAGACCTGAAACGGCCAGGGTCCGGCCCGAGTCGGTCGCCCTCTCAGACGCCCGTCGGGCGTGAGCTCGAGACCGGGAGGGGCCTGGGTCTCGGCCACCCAGCGCAGCGGCGAAAGACCGCCCACCGCTTGGAGGGGTTGATCCAGCGGTTCCCCAACCACCGCCGCCACGGTGGCGGTCTGAATCAGGACGGTCGGGTTGAGGGAGACGACGAGGGTGAGCCGAGCCGAGCGTTCCCCGCCCTGTCCGTCGCGGACCGCGGCCGTGAAACGGGTGACCCCGACATCGTCCGGCACTCCGGACAGCACGCCGTCCTCGCTCAGGGCGAGACTCGAGGGAAGCGGGTCCGAGGTGCTCCAGCGGTAGGGAGGCACCCCGCCTCCGGCCACGAGCCCGTGACCATAGAGTCGACCGGCGAAAGCCTCCGGAAGGGTCGACGTCGCTACCTGAAGCTCGAGACCCGTCTCTTGCACCACGAGGCTCACGGGGGCCGAATCCTCCCGCCCGTCGGAGCGCACCGTGAGCTCGAGATCGAAGCGCCCCACGGCGGTGGGTGCGCCGGTGAGGCGGGGCTCTGCGCCCAAGGCCATCCCCGCCGGCAAGGCGCCCGTAAAGCTGAAGACGTAGCTTCCGTCGCCCCCTCGAGCCGCCAGCCGAAGATCGTAGCCACGACCGTGGGTCGCGTCCGGAAGCGTGGTGGTGAGCAGAACCAGCTCGTCCCGGACCACAACGAGCGGCGCGTCGGTCACGGCGCTGCGAACGCTCGGACGGACTTCGAGGCTGGAGCCCGAGGGGTCGAGCACCACCCCGAGCCACCACTCCCCGGCTCCGAGATCAGCGGGAAGGACCACGCGGAGACTGGGCTGCGCGACGCCCCCTGCGGCCAGGGCGGCCACGTTGATCCGGCCCAGCTCTCGATCGCTCGTGGTCGCGACTTGGTCGCGTCCCACCACCACCGCCGCGGTGACCGCAGAGGAGGCCGCGGCCCCGAGATTCTCGACCTCGAAGGTGACATCGAGGGCTTGGCCAACCCTCATTCTCGAGCTGGAGCTCTGCACCGCCCCCACCTGCAATCCTGCCTGCGGGGCGCGGATCCGTATATCCAGATCTGCGAAGGCCAAATTGTCGTTCTCATTCGACTCCGCAACGGAGCCGTCAGGATCCATGCGCACGGCCAGCCGAAAGATGCCGGAGCGATCCATGGGGAGGTTTGCGCGCTCCGTACGGGGGGATAAAAAGGGAGGGCTGAAATCGACCGGTCCGAAGCGGGCGAGCTCTACCGCGCCGAGGCTCGTTCCGCCCTGGGTGAGGAGGATGGCTCCCGACGCCCGGGCGGCAGCTTCGCGGGTCCCCGCGGAGAAGCTGACCTCGATCGAGCTCCCCGCGACGGCGGCGCGGGGTCCCTGGACGCCATCGACCACGAGGTTCGGCAGGGACTGAGCGGATGCCGGGACCGGCGTCGCGACCCCGAGGGGGGTCGACAGCAGCACGACGAAGAGGGCGCGTGAAGAGATCCGGTCGAGCATCAGAGGGCGCCGCACACGGCATCTTCCACGACCGTACCGTTGACGTTGAAAGTCTGGCTCGGCCACTCCAAGGTGCCGACGATCCAGACCTCGCGCTCGTTGACCATGGTCCGGGTGGCTTCAGCCGCCAAGAGGCCAAAGATGAACACCCGCACCGTAGCGTTGGACTCGGTGGTCGGCCACGATGAAACTTGGCTTGCGTTCGAGAAATAGTGAACGGCCAACGTGAAGCTTTCCTCGGGCACGAACTTCGCAGTTCCATCACCCTCGAAGTTGATGTTCTCCGGGCCAAAGCCGCTGCGATCGTCGAGATCGAGGCTCGGGTTGGCGCCCGGGGTCATGGGGAACCAGTCCGGCGAGCGCGCGCAGTCTCGGTAGTGCACGGTGGTGGCGCAGTCGCAGAAGGTCCCTCCGCTTCGAATGAGGTGGAGGTCGAGGTCGGAGTCAGGGTGGTCCCAAATGAGCTCGATGCGAATGGCCTCGTCCGGGAAGGCTTCCACGGCCAGCCGCGCCGGCTCGCTTTCGAGGCCGAGGCCGTCGACCACGACCAGGTCGAGCTCGTAGCGCCCGGCGAGGTCGGGACGAAGGACGGGCTCCGCCGTGGTGGACCGCACGAACTCGGCTCTCGAGCCCCCGGGGCTGTCCGCGAGGGTCCAGCGATAGGTGAGCGGGAGGTTAGGAGGGTCGTCCTGGTCGAAGGAGCCGGTGCCGTCGAGCTGAACCTCGGTGAAGGGCTCGACCACGAGGTCGTCCCCTACCACCGCCACCGGGGGCAGATTCCCGAGCGCCGACAGGGGCACCGCCACCACCCCGGGGCGGCCCGGGACGTTCTTTTCGTCGAGCACGTTGGTCTCGACGAGGATGCGCGCGGTGCGGGTCCCCGTCTCCGTCATGCCGAGCTCGGCCCTCAGGCCCACCTGAGCCGAAGTGCCCGGGGCGAGCTGACCGGGCATGGCCGGAGTGGGAGTGCTGGTGGTGATGCGGAAAGGGGCGTCGGGAGGGTCGATGCTGATGCGGTCTACGAGGAGGTCGAGGCCGCCGGTGGAGCGCACCGTGAACGAGCCGACCGCGACCCCGCCCGCAGGCACGAAGCCGAAGTCCACCGCGGTGGGCGTGACGGCCACGTCGGGCTTTCGCCCGTCGACCCCGGTGCCGGTCATGACGGCCTCGAGGGTGACCTCGGGGGAGCTGCCGTTGACGGTCAGGGTCCCGCTCGCCTCGCCGACGACCACCGGCCGGTAGCGAACCCGCAGGGACAGGGTCTCGACGGCCTCGATGACGGCGGGCTGATCCAGGAGGGTGAAGCAGCCCCCGCAGTCGTCTTCGAGGGTGACGCTGGCGATCTCGCCGCGCACCCCCTCGCGGTTGGCGAGCTCGAAAGCCTCGATGCGCTGCTGCGTGAGCTCGATGGTCCCGAAATCGATGCTCTCCGGGCTCAGCTCGAGGAAAGCCTCGCGCTCGACGATGACGTCATCGTCACACGCCGTCAGAGCGAGCCCGAGGAAAACCCCAGAGAGGGCCAACTGCCAGCGCGCCATGTCTTCCCACTACCTCTCACAATCGCAGTTCGGGTCAACGGACTCGCGGCGGAGGCCCCTCACTGCGGAAGCCGAGCAGGCGCCCCGGGACCGAACGCGTGTTCAGACCAGAGCGGCGCGGCAACGACACCCCTTCAGCGCGGGTGAAAGACAAGTTTAGGAGGCCCGCACCGGTTCGCCGGGAAGGCGACCTCCTCCGTGGCCGAGCCCGCGGCCGGAGAAATTCTCAGCGGTCCTGGCGGCTCTTTCGGACGACTGGCGGCTACCCGTCCATGGACACCCGAGCCTCTTCGATATTCAGTCATGCGCTCCGCCGAGCCCTTCGATACCGCGCCGCCTGCGGGTTCGCGATGGCCCTCGCGGCCGCGGGCGTGGCTGAGGCCGGCGACGGAGTCCCGGGCACCAGCAACCAATTCGCCACCGGCTACACCATCCCCTACGAGGGCTTCCTCATGCTCGACAACGTGCCCATGACGGGGTTGCAGCGCCTTCGCATCGAGCTCTGGGGGGACGCGTCAAGCACGGCGTCATCACAGCTGCTGTACGCGGAGACTCAGGACGTGAACCTGTACAGCGGGCAGTTCACCTTGTCGGTCGGCACGGGGACGCGCGTGAGCGGCACGACCGTCGAGGCCGCCGTCAAGGACGGCGACAAGCTCTACCTCGCCCTCCAGGTCGAGGATGGCTCCAACACCTTCATCCCCCTCAGCGGACGCCAGGCCATCGAGCCGGTACCCTTCTCCGCTTGGACCGCCAACGCCTCGGACATGACCGTCGCGGGGGATTTGACGGTGCTCGGGAACGCCGTGCTGACCAGCGGCTCGATCGGGGCCTCCGAGATTGCCACCAACGCCGTGGGGGCCTCCGAGATTGCCGCCAACGCGGTGGGCGCCTCCGAGATCGCGAGCAACGCGGTGGGAACCGCCGAGGTCGCCAACAACTCTCTGACCGCGAACGACATCGCGGCCAACGCGATCGGCCCTAGCGAGCTCAACGTGCCCTCGCTCTTCACGGCTATCGAGGAGTCCGTGGACGCCAATGCGAGCCGGTATGTCACCGTGTCCAGCAGCAGCACGAATGGCGTGACCGTCGCCAGCGACACGATCACGGTGCCGACCTCGGGGAGCATCTTTGCCAGCGCGACCTGCAGCTACCGCTGCTACAACTGCGTCAGTCGGCTCGTCGAAGGCTACATGGGCATCACCACCAGCGGGTCCGCCAGCCCCGTCAATACAACTTCAGTGCGCATGCACGACATCTTCGAGAGCAACCGAACTCATACCTGGAGTCCGCTGGCCGTGCAGGACGTCTTGTCTGTCTCTTCCGGCACCCACAGCATCTTCGTGCGCGCGAGGGTCGAAGCAACGAGCGGCTCTGGCTCTTCGACCCCCGGGATGGAGATTCGTTGCCACCTGGCCACCCTGTTCATCCCCAACTGAGCGCTCAGCTCACGAACGCGCACCGACCGGGAGGCATCCCGAGCTCAGTCGTAGGCCGCGCCGGGTCCGCGAACCGAGCCTCGTCGACGGGGGCGTCAAAGCCGCGCCGAGGCGGAGAAACCGACCGCTTCCGAGACGAAAGACCGGGCGAGCGGGGACCCACGGAGGCGGCGTCGACGTTAGGGGCTCCCGTCGAGGGGCGCTTAGCCGCTATTATATTGGAGATGAACAAGACGACGATCGCCGTGGCTGCCCTCTCTACCGCCGTCGGGGTGGCCGTCCTCGAAGCGGTCGGTTTCTCCGCCTCGGCGCGGCTTTGACGCCCCCGTCGACGAGGCTCGGTTCGCGGACCCGGCGCGGCCTA
>JBCBRU010000023.1:0-31740 GCA_039819565.1 Myxococcota bacterium
CCATCTTCGGGCCTCTTCCCGCCTCCGGATTGGACTTTTCTCTGACCGCCTCCATAATTCCAAAGACAATGAACCACTGGTCATCATAGTCTTTGGCTATGGATGACGGGTGCCACCCGCTCCCCTTCACGCTCCGCCAGCTGCAGTACGTCGTGGCCATCGAGGATACGGGCGGCTTTTCGCGCGCGGCTGAGCATTGCCGGGTCAGCCAGCCCTCGCTATCTGCGCAGGTCGCGCAGCTCGAAGAAGCGCTCGGGGTGCAAATTTTTGAGCGGGCGCGACGCGGAGTGGTGGTGACGACCGCGGGCAGGGCGGTTCTGGAGCAGGCCCGGACGGTGCTCCGAATGAGCGCGGACCTGGAGCGGGTGGCGCAATCCGCGCGGGATCCCTGGTCGGCGACGTGGCGCTTCGGGATCATCCCCACCCTCGCGTCCTACATCCTCCCCACCCTCGCCCCGGCGCTGGGGCGCGCCCACGACGGGCTCAAGGTGGTGTGGCGGGAAGCCACCACCCCCGAGCTCGTGGAGGCCTTGAGCGCGGGGCGACTGGAGGCTGCGGTCCTCGCTCTGGAGGCCGACCTTGGTTCTTTGGAGACGTGTCCGGTGCTCGAGGATCCTTTTTTGCTCGCCGTGGGATCTACCCACCGCTTGGCCACGTTCACCGAGCCGGTGGGCGTCGACGCTCTCGATGATGAGCAACTCCTGTTGCTGGAAGACGGGCACTGCCTTCGTGACCAAGCGCTGGAGGTCTGCCGGCGAACGCATCCCGACGGTGAGGGCTTCGAGGCCACGAGCCTCGCCACCTTGATCGAGATGGTTGCAGTCGGGGAGGGGGTCACTCTGCTTCCGGTGGTGGCCACTCGGTCGGTCTCCCGCGACCCCCGCATCAGCCTCCTGGAGTTCGAGGCCCCGGCTCCTTTTCGAACCATCGGACTGGCGTGGCGGTCGAGCTCCACCTTGGGCGACCAGTTCCGCGAGGTGGCTCGCCTGTTTGGTGAGGGCCTCCGAGCCGCCGCCGCCCTTCCAGCCGCCGTCTAGCGCGGTGCTGTACTAGCGCGGTGCCGTACTCCCGCGGCGCAACCTCACCGTCTCAAGTTCGCCCTTCCGGTCCGCTCGGTTCACCGTCGTCGTCAGCCGGTCGTGAACCGCCCGACAGCTCTCGCCGAAAGCTCCCTGGGGTTCGCCCCGTCCATTTTTTGAAGGCGCGAGAGAAAGCGGACGCGTCCGAAAAGCCCACGAGGTAGGCAACTTCGTTGACCGACGTTTTGCCTCCTTTCATGTAGCCCACCGCGAGCCGGTGACGCAGGTCGTCCAGCACTGCAGAGTAGTGCGTGCCCTCCGCTTTGAGGCGACGAAACAACGTCTGGCGACTGAAACCCATCTTCGCGGCCATCGCGTCGGCGCTCGACTCCCCTCGGTGCAGCTCCGCGGCCAGCAGGGCCTCGAGCCGACCCGCGGTGCTTCGCTTGGCCTCGAGCTCTGCCAACAGAGCATCCGCACGTTCGGTGAGCATCCCGAAGACGTAGGCCGGGTTCTGCCGGACCGGCCAGGTCCAGGATTCTGGGTGCATCTCGAGCGCGTTCCACTCCGCCTCGAACGTCACCGGGCACCGAAAGATCCGGTCGTACTCCCGCCAGTAGGGAGGCGCAGGCCAGGTCACCTGCACCCCGAGAACCGGAGACCGGCTCATGTACCGCCGAGGGCCGCAGACCAGCCAGGTGAACGCTCCCTCGGTCAATTCGGGAAACTCGGCGGCCCTGCCCTGCCGATCCACCAGGAACAGCTTTCGGCCGCGGTCGACCACCTCGAACCGGGGCCCTTCCGAAACCGCATCGACCTCCGAGGCGAGGCGTCCGTACCGGCGCATCTGCACGTAGGCGTCGCCGATGGTCGCCGACGCCTCCATCAGGAGCCCCACTATGGAGATCTCTCGCATGCCGACGGCCTCGCCGTAATGGAGCGCCAGCGCTGGGTCCTCGGTCGCGGCCTGCGCCGCGCGCATCAGGGCGACGTAAGCAGCGAACGGCAGTCGATGGTCGGGATTCTCGAGGCCTCGAGGATCGATACTGGCGCGTCGACACAGGTCGACCTCGTCGACCCCTCGCTCGCGGACGAAACGGATCAACCCCGCCACGAGTCCCGCCGACACCGAAGGCCGCCGCCCGCCGTCCCGAGTGTTACGAATGGACAAGAACCTTGGTACTCCCCGTCATGTCATCTGAAGTCCGGTCGCGATAGTCAGGCTGGGTGCCGCCAAACTTCGTGAGCGGCCGGGATTCAGCGAATGTCGAGCAGCAGCATACACGAACTATCGGCAGCTCGCCGGTGGGGCATGCGGGTACCGTACGTGCTCACCGGCGGATTGTTCTCGGTCACCGTCTGGTCGACCCTCATCGACCGCTGGGGCCAATTCGCGCCCGTGGAAGGGGTCGCCTACGCGTTTTGGGGTGCGCTTTCGCTGCTCGCGGTGATCGGGATTCGGTTTCCCGTTCGGATGCTTCCGCTCCTGCTGCTTCAGCTCGCCTACAAGGCGATTTGGATCGCGGCCGTCGGATACCCCTTGCTGTCTCGCGGTGAGCTGGACCCCGACGGGCGAGCCCTTCTCCAAGCCAACCTCGTCGGGGTGGTGATCGACGCGGTCGCGATCCCGTGGCGGTTTACGGTCCGCGCCTATCTCGCTGGGGGCGCGCGGCCCCTCACTCGGCGCATCCCACCGGACCCTGAGCCCCAGTCAACAGCTCCCGCACCCTCGTAGAGCAATGTGGGTTGCCCATGCGCAATACGCCAGCCTACCCCGGCGCATCTAGCTCCCTGCCGCCTCCGCGTGCCTTGGGTCCCCCGATAGGGCGCCCGGGCCGGAAGTCGGTCGAGCTTGGGCCGGCCCCGGAAGGCCGAGATCGTCGAGCTCGGAGACGTTCGCGTCGAGTCGTCCGAGGGTCTGAATGTAGACTCGCGGCGAGCGGTCGGTCTAAGCGAGAAAACATGCCGAGCCTATCCATGGAGACGCCGACGGGGCGCATTCGGATCTGGGAGGTGGACGGCTGGATCACTCGCCTGACTTGGGATGCATCCGCCGGCGTGGAGCTCGAGACGGAGCTCCTCGTCTCCGCCAGGCGCCAGCTCGATGCCTACTTCAGTCGAAGCTCACGAAGCTTCGACCTGCCTCTGAAGATCGCCGGGAGCGACTTTCAGAGGCAGGTGTGCGCGGCTATGAGCCGGATCCCTTGGGGACAGACCCGCAGCTACGGCGATATCGCCACCGAGCTCGGGAGCTCGGCCCAGGCGGTGGGGAACGCCTGCGGCGCCAACCCTATCCCCGTCGTGATCCCCTGTCACCGCGTGCTCGGCCAGAGCGGGGTAGGGGGGTTCTCGGGCGGAGTGGGAGTTGCCACCAAGGTCGAGCTTCTGCGCCACGAGGGCGGACTGCTGCTCTGAGGCTCCGGGGCGTTCAGGCCCCCCATCTATTGAGGCGGCGGCCGGCTCGCGATCCACGCTCGGAGGTCCCCTTGGTATCCGACGTCCGCTTGGCGGGCGGATACGCGGGCATTGAGACCCGCCCGGGCCTCCGCCGAGACCGGCGCCGCCGAAGCCATCACTTGCTGGGCGACGGCGGCCGCCCGGCTCCGTCCCGCCGTCTCCATCGCGTCGGCAAGCGCCCCTGCGCCCTCGGTGTCGAGGCCGAGATAGGCACGAGCCACCTGCTCGCCTACGACCTTCGCATGGCGCCGCGAGGCGATGATGTTGCCCTTCCCAGTCACCACGTTGCCCGCCGAGAAGACCGTCGGCAGCCCCTCGATGCGGCCCAGCTCCCCGTCCAGGAAGGCGATGAGCTCCCCTCTCATGGCCACCCCGGGGATGGGCTCGGGAATGCTGCCGATGGAGCTCACGACGGCGCTCCCGCGCAAGTCGAAGGTCTCGTCCGTCTTCGTGAGCTTTCCCTCGTCGCTGGCGGCCATTCGCCGCAGGCGTAGCCCCACCAGGCGCCCGCTCTCCACCAAACCCTCCTCGGGAGAGGCGAGGGCCTCGAAACGGAAAAGGAACTTGCTCTGGGCGCGGGCGAGGATCTTCTCGCGAGAGGCCCGAACCTTCGCGAGACCCTCCGCGTCGGCGCCTTCGGGGGCTGAGGCCACCGGCATGTCCGCAGCTCTTCGCCGGTAGACCAGCGTAGCGCCTCGAAGACCGAGCTCCTCGAAGGCCAGGCCGTGGGCTGCGCAGGTTTTGGGGATGCCGGCTTTCTCCATCTCCTCGAGATCCACCTCGATGCCCCTTTCGGCCAGCTTCGAACGCACGTTCTCGAGCATCAGCACCTTGACGACGTCGATCGAGGCCAACCCTCCACCCACCACGATCGCTCCGTCCGGAACGTGATACCTCGGGCCGGCGTACCCCGGATCGTGCGCGTGGTTGAAGGCCATGATGAAAGGGTTCTGATAGATCAGTCCCCTACCCACGAACCGGTCCGCGTTCGGGATCGGGAGGGGGCGGTCTCTCCATACCCCGCTCGCAAGCACCACGGCCGAGAACCCCCAATCATAGACGAGGGCCGAGAAGTCGATGTCCCGACCCACCTCTGTCATGGGCACGAACCAAATCCGCTCGTGGTCGAGCAACCCTTGAATCCGCTCGAACTCCTTGTTGCGGAGACCCGAATGCCACCGCGGGAGCCCGTCCTCGATCTTCCCAAAGGGTCGCGCTCTCTGTTCGAACACGACCACACGGGCGCCTCCGTCCGCGAGGATGTTGGCCACCTGGGCCCCTGCCACCGCCCCTCCGACGACGGCTACGGTAGGGCAGGGCGTAAGTTCATCCTTCATAGGGCCGAGACCCTAGAGAAGCCCGAGCGCCGCCAGCACTCGGACAGATGCACGCCGCGTCAGCACGCTTGCTGAGCACCAGTGTCGCCTCCGCGCGGCCGCGCCACCGGTGTTGCAACCGCCTTGCGCTACCCGCGCCTCAACTTCTCTTGCGTCCCCAAAACCCCACAGACTCACCGGCCTCGAGGTCGCCCGCACCTCATCCTGGAGACCTTGGTACCCAGACTGGCGACCCGACGTTCCACCCGAGGCGCTCTCCTCAGCCCCCCCATACTGATCTCCGAATGGCGTCAGAACATTCTTTCGCTGACGTGGAATGGGTCAAGCTTGCCTGCCTTATCGGCCACACACGCCACCAAACACCCGAAATCCGGCGAACTCCGGAACTCTGAGGCTCGTGCGTCGCCTCCTCCCTCATCCTCCCCAAAAGCTGGCATCGCGCTTGCTCTCCCCCCGGAGCACGTATGGCACCCTCAATTCGTCGGTGGCTCGGACTACGGCCCGATGGCTCGTTGAGCCTCTCCGTGCTCTACCTCTTGGTCATCGGGTCGCGGTCCGTCTTCCTCACCGCATGCACCGGCGAAAGCGCCACCTCGGCTTCGGCCCCGGGTGCTCTCGATCTCAGCTCGTCGCCCCTCGCGGCTGAACCTACCCCTCGAGTTATTCCGCTCGAAGTACTGTCTCACGACCCCTTTCGAGACCCCTGAGCGCGGAATAAGCTGGCGTCGCGGCTCCCCGGGCCGCGGCGCCAGCACCTTTGTCTCCTACCCCACCAGAGCGCGCGCCAGCTTCAAGCTCTGCTCGCGGTCGAGGACGATGGCGAGGTCGCTCCATCTCCCTCGGTCATCCTGCCCCGACAGGGTGAGGATGATGCCTCCCACCGGGCGTCGATAGACATCCACCCTTAGCCGACTCCCTTCCCCATCCTCTGCCTCGAACACTACCGCGAAGAGTTCCGCCTCTTCCACTTCGGACGCTGGATCCTCCGTATCCAGGTCCTCCGACGCCGCGCAGAAATCAATGAACTCCCATATCCCGATGGATTCCGGGATGACCGGCGACCCATCCACGGTCTCCTTGATGATCCTGTCGATCTCGTCGATCACGTTCATGGTAGCACCCTACCTGACGAAGTCTTGGCGAAGCAGCATCTATCGTATCGACGACCGGCGGCCGCTTCCGCGTCAGATAGTCTCTCAATAGACGGTCAGCGTCCGTGATTCTCTGGCCGCAACCCTACCGTCGACAGAGGTGGATGGCCTCGGCTATCCCGGAACGAGGTCTCGATCGCCCTCTCATCCGGGCTTGAGCACGAGAACCAAGGAGAACCAAAAGATGACATTCGTAGTAACTGAGCCTTGCATCAAGTGTAAGTACACCGACTGCGTCGACGTGTGCCCGGTGGATTGCTTCCACGAGGGGGCAAACATGCTCACGATCGATCCCACGGAGTGCATCGACTGCGGCGCTTGTGAGCCTGAATGCCCGACCTCCGCGATCTACGCAGAAGCGGATGTGCCCGGAAAGTGGTCGGAATACGTGACTCTCAACGCCAAGTTGGCCCCCGTTTGGCCGACGATAAGCGGGAAACAAGACCCCCTCCCTGATGCGGAGAGCTTCAAGGAGGCCGAAGAGAAGCGGGTCTATCTCGATGAGAGCGCCGCCGCTTGATGTAGGGACCACCACCTCTCATTTGTGACCCACCCCTCCTGTCGAATCAGGCGCCAGGGCCATCCGGCCTCCCACGGCGCGCTTCTTCTCAGCTAACTCTGCGATACTTTCAGAGGCGTCGAGCTCTCGGCGAGGCCGTGATCTGCACCTTCGGCCAGAGGAGTCTCATGTAACATGTGATCAAGCTGTGCTCGCGGTTGGTGCAATGATGCTTTCATGGAGACTTCCTACCCCAGGGAGTAGGTCGGGAGTCGGCGGAAGTCTTGGAATTTCTATTTCGATGAGTTGGCATCTATGTTGCCAAAGACTTGTTGCATGCCTACGAGGACGGTCCCACGATCAAGAGCGACGACGCATAGACCAGCGGAGAGAGTCCCCATCGCGGTGCTGACTCTTTCGATGGCCACGGCGTGTGGCTCCTATGAGAACGAAAGCCCGAGTGACCCCGGCGCCGGGGGCGCTCTCCCGGGAGGGGCCCCCACCCAACCCCCTCCGGACACCGGCGCGACCTGTGACGTGGCCATCGACTCGCCCGACGAGTCGTTCTACAGCCAGGAGACCTTCACGCAGATTCTCCCGAGCTACGTGAGCCCCACGTGTCTCGGCTGCCACGCCTCGACGCTGACGAATCCGTTCGGGGACTTCAAGATATGGGCGGATGCCCTCGTCGACCCGTGCTCCCGCATCAAGCAGTTCAACGAGAACGAACGACTGACGGACCTGGAGCAGCCCGAGCAGAGCCGAATCTACACCATCATGACCGACCCCGGCCGGGGGCATCCCATACAGTGGGCGCCCGGGAGCGTCGAGGCTACGGGGCTGCTCGGCTTCATCCAAGCGGCCAGCGATCTAAAGTTCCCGGTGGGGGCACCGCCGCCTCCCGCGGATGCTCCGCCCCCTCTTCCTGCGGTGGGCGCGAGCACCTTCGACTACGCGGTCTACGCGTCTACCATCAACGGGTTCTTGGATGCGCCGAGCGCGGCGCTCTCCTGTTCGGCGGCGGCTTGCCATGGGGGCCCGAATGGAATCGCCGGGTTCAGGTTGAACCCCGGGGCCCAGCCGGGGTCTCGGGAGATGGAGGAGAATTTCCTCAGCGTCACCGCCCTCGCCGCCACTCGAGGGGGCACCGCCGACGAGGCCCTCATCTATAGGAAGGCGACGATTCAACACAGTGGGTCCAATACCCTCAGCAATCAGGAGGCAGCGGCGTTCTCCGACTTCATCATTGCCGGTAACGAGAGTCCTCTTCTCGACTGTGCGAATCCAGCAAACTACGACGCGGGGGTCTTCGGGGGCGAGATCGCTCCCATACTCTTTGGCGATGTCGACTACAACGACCTGAACGTAAACCGAAATCAGGGGTGCTCTCGCCAGGCTTGCCACGGAAACCTGAATCGGCAGGGCGGAGCTCTGGTCCTCAGCGAAGCCCTCTCGCCCGCGGAAAACCTTGCCGCCTTCCTCTGTTTCGTGAACGAGGACAACCCCCCGGCCTCGGACATCCTCTTGTGCGCGACCGACAGCCCCGGGTGCTCGAGGCCGGCCGGCCACCCCGGACGAGATGTCTTCTCGGACCCCTCCGACGAGAATTACCGCAGGGTCCTCAGCTTCATTCTCGCCTCTCGGAACGCCTCGACCCCCATCGACTTCAGCTTCTTCGCGGCCGCCGTCAACCCGCTCTTCAGTGACCAGTCCGTCATCGAGAACGGCAGCACCCTCACGTGCGACAACAACTCCTGCCACGGCGTATCGGTGTTTGGCCAATCCGCTCCCGGGGGCTCGAATCTGCCCCTGATCGCCAACGCCGGCAACAACCCCAACGCGATCGAGGTGAACTTCAACGCGGCCAAGAACTTCACGAACTTCGCGAACCCCCTGGCCTCTTCGATCTTCCTCTACCCCACGAACGAGATCGCAGACCCCAACAACCGATTCGCCACCGGACTTGCTCACCCCGGGGGCGAGGTGTTCGCGGCGGACTCGGAGAGCGCCCTGACCCTCCTTCGGTGGGCCGGGGGGCTCCGCGCGGATGAGGGCGATGGAGCCGTTCTCGACTGGCTGGTGGCGGGCGACTTCGGAGCGAACGACATCAACGACCGAACCGCGCTTCAAGATGAGGAGGCGGTGTACCCGAAGTTCGGTGATATCGCGGGGGGCCTCGACAACGGCGGACTGTGGACGGTCCTCACCGTGCAGCCCGACGGAGACGCGGGGGTGGCGGCCGAGATCGATCTCGATACCGAGTTTGGAGATACCGCCGTAGCTCGCGTCTTGTACGCGGCCACGTACCTCATCAACCTCTCCGGAAACCCCCTTCAAGTGAGAATGAGCGTCACCTCCCCCAATGAGGTGCGGGTGTACGCCGATCAGAATCTGGCCGGGGAAGTGGCCCCTGGAGCGAGCGCCACGGTGTTCCTCAACGTGCCTCCCTTCTCCCTGGACGGTCGCTCGGTTCGGGTCCTGCTGAAGATCTTCCAAGACCCCGACCTCGCCGCCCAGGCCTTATTCTCCGCGACCCTCGAAGACGCCGACGGACAACCCTTGGACGCCAACGACGGGCGCATCGTAGTCAAGCTAGGACCAGAGAAAGGACGAGAGTAGAAGCGATGATAGGAATGAAAGATAGGGCAGCCGCGGCTGTCTTGACCGCGCTCACTGCGAGCGCATGCCTGAGCCAGGGAGGCGTGGGGGAGGGGCCCAAGGATGATGCCTCTGCCGGCGGCGATCAGACGCCTCCTGCTCAACCCCCCCCATCGCAGACGCCACCCGTGGATGATGTGCCCGGAGCCACCCCTCCGACACCGCCTCCGCCTCCGCCTCCTCCCCCGACGGATGAGACGGCGCCGTATGTCCGAGGCAACCTGAGACCGATCTACGAGCTGACCCCCCTCAACCTCTTCGGGCTCTTCGACCGATTGGACTTTCAGGGCGACGTGTTGAGTATCCAGAACGCCGACTTCCAGGTGTTTCAGGGGGTTCAGGTGGGCCTGAGTCAAGCCGCCAAGATGAGCGAGCTCGAGGGGCTCGTCCTCAACCCGGATGGCGCCGCGGGAAGGAACATCATCTCCGCCGGGAACGACCGATTGCTCTCACAACAGATGCCCTTCCGGGGCAAGCCCTCCGACGTCAAGTTCTTCCGGGTGGGTCAGCGCACCAAAGTGTTCGTGCCGGTCGGTGGCAACGTCATGGTCCCTGGCAACGAGGTGGCCATCGTGACCCTCGATGCGGAGGGATCTCAGATTGGGCGACGGAGCCTGGTGAAGGTGGGCGTTCGCCCCCAGAGCGTCGAGGTTCATCCCGCGGGGCTCGTCTTCGTTTGTAACCAATACTCCAACTACATCTCGGTGCTGGACCCGCAGGTGGACGAGAAGCTGCAGGTAGGGGGTCAGGATCTGGAGATCCCCACGGAGTACTACTGCTCAGACATCGTCTTTACTCGGCGAAATCCCCTCGATGCGGACGTAGACGACCTGTTCATGTACGTATCGAACCGATGGCGGCACAGCGTTCTCAAGTACCGGGTGCGTATCGGTCGACGACCCAGTGACAACCGTCCCGACAACGTCGTCGCGACTCTCCTCGAGGAGATCTCCGATGTGGGATTGAATCCCTACCGTATGACCGTGAACGATCAGCAGACGGCCGTGTACGCAGTGAGCAACAAGGGAGGCTTCGTGGCCCGCATCGATGTGCAGTCCGACACCACCCGGGTGCTGGCCGTGAACTCCCCGACCGCGGACGTCATCGCCATCGAGTCGAAAATCTTCGTTCCCACGACGATGCCGGACCGCGGTCAGGTGACCGACGTCGGCGGGGCTCAAGTCCCCGACGAGCTCCGCGCCGGCCCCGCCGTCATGACCGGTGTCGACGAGCGCCCCCACGTCGTGCATCCCGGGGAGATCTTCGACACCACCAACAGCTACCTCTTCGAGGACGCCCGCAACGGCATCTGGCAGATCGACGGCTCCTTCGCCAATCGCTTCTATTACACCGACAATAGCTCCGGAGAGGCCAACTTCCAGGCCAACCAGAAGGTTCTGGACGGCGGACTCCCTTGGGGCATCACCCGAAACGCGGCCGGCACTCGGATCTGGGTGACGCTCTCCGGATCCCAGGGGGTCCAAGAGTTCGCGGTGGCGGCAGGGGCTCAGATCTCTCTTCAGCCCACCGGTCGGACCCTCAAGACCAACCATCGCCCCCTCGCCGTCGCCTTGGACGAGGCGAACAATCTTCTCTACGTATCCACCTACATGGGTGAGACTCTGGATGTGTTCGACCTGGACCTCGACCAGGAGGACCCCATCCAGCAGATCGATCTCGGCTATGCCGCGCCGGAGTTTCCGGCCTCGGGCATGGAGGTCGGCGAGCTCTTCTTCAACGACACCACCTTCTCCAACAACGGCGATAAGTCGTGCGTGTCGTGCCACTACGACGAGATGGATATCGACGGGATCGGGTTCGCCAACGGCACCGGCACCCCCACCGGCTACAAGCAGATCAAGCCCCAGCACAACCTCGCCCGGACGGGGCCATGGTTCTGGAACGGGGGCATGGGCAACGGCAACTACACCTCGACCGCGTTCTCGTTCCAGACGCGGACGAACTGCGACATGGTCCAGTTCGCGTTCACGGAGGGACCCGCGTCCGACCCGAACGTTCGAGTGGGCGATCTCTTCAACTTCACCGACGAGCCCAACCTCGAGCGGCTTCGGGACGAGCTCGACGATGGGGACCCGCTGGCCGTGTTCCTCGACGCCAATATCCCGCTCGTGGACAACGACGTGTGTCGGCCGGAGCGCCCCGTGGTCCAAGGTACCCCGGCCAACGCCGCCGCCATCGCCGAGCAGAACGCGATCCAGAAGTCGATCGTGGCCGAGCTGATACGCCGCAAGACGGTGGACGTGATCGGCGAGGACCGGATCGGGCAGCTCGGCTTCCCGGACGGCATCGAGCGCACCCAGCTCGCGTTCTTCATCGACCTCTTCAGTAACGGCGAGATTCGGCTTCCCCCTAATCCGATGCAGCAGATGTGGCGGAACGGGCACCTCTCGCGGGGAGACGTGGCGGAGCTCGAGCGAGGCCGTGAGGTATTCAACAACGTGGCCAACTGCAGTCGCTGCCACGACCCCGGGAACAACTTCATGGACGGGAAGAATCACGGCTCCGGCGCGGACTATGTCGAGCGCTTCGTGGCCCGCTACCAGAATGACGACCGAATCATCAGCTCCATCGGATCCTTCGCGGAGGCCATGACCCAGGGCCTCACCGGCTCGCAGCCGGACCGTGAGATCAACGTTCATGTCGAGCCGATCGAGTCCTTTACTCCGATCTGCGCGGTGCTCGAGAGCTGCCTCACCTTTAAGGACCCCATTGCTGCTCAGAACAACTTCGACGAGGAGACGCGTCGACTGGACCTCCACATCGCCGTGAACCTCGGGGATCCGGAGCGCCAGTTCATCCCCTCCAACGCTCCCGGGGAGCCCAGCGTCAATACTCCTTCCCTGCGCGGAGTTTGGTCGATGGGTCCAGGTCTACTTCACCACACCCACGCCAAGAACGTGGCTCAGGCCATCTTGCCCCCGGGTCATGCCGCGCTCGAGGAAGGGGAGGTTGGCTACGGCATCGATAGATTTGGCGAAGTCGACGTGCATGGGGAGACGAGAAATCTCTCTGTGGAGGACGTGCGAGCTCTCGTGAAATACGTCAACTCTATCGAGTGAAAGCAGCGGGGGACGACAGGCCCCCGATCTCCGCGGTCGCCTCGAGCGAGCGGGCGACGCGACCGTGGGCCTCGAGTCTCAGGACTCGAGGCCTTCGGTCGGCCCCTTGGCGAATAGGTGTGCTCCCACAGCTCCTCGGCGAGGGGGTGGGCGCACCCAATCGTGCTCACTCGGGGATGTGGACTTCGGCCGTCTCGATCTCCTCGAGGCGAGAGCGAAGAGAGTGGGCCTTCCGGTGTCGCTTCGCCTCAACTTTGATCGTCGCCTCGCGGCGAGTGAGCGCGAAGTCATTGCGGCGGAGGCTCTCGGTGAAGCCGCTGGGATGCCACACTACGGGAAGTCCTCTTCCGTTCCACTCGTAGACCTCGGCCTTGTATACGCCGCGCTGTCCGTCCCATGACTTGAGTACCCAAATGGTTCGTCTCTCACCCATTCCCGCTACCTTACAACGTTAGCCGGTGGGTTTCACTACGATCTCTGGGCAGGATGGACGCCTCCGCGCCCCGCGGGAGAGGGTCGCGGCCGGACTTTCCGGGAGGAGCGTCCCGGGGTCCCGTGGGCTCCGAGAATCGGCACGCCAAATCTATTTCATTTCAGAAATATCTCGAAGCAATGAGAGCCGACGTTGATGGAATTCGAAGAGTTGAGAGAGGTTCGTCGAGATGAGTGAACGACCGCCTCGAGGCCGCGGAGGCGCCCTAGAGGTTCCTTTCGCAGATCCTTTTCTTAGTCTCGATGGATATTTCCTGCGATAGGGTTCGGCCGGACCCGGGGGACGGCGATGAGGTGACGCGCGAAACTTCGAAACAATGAGTCCCATAGATGGGGAGCTTCGATTGGGCTCTCAGATGAGCGGGGTGGTGACGCGTGATGTTGGGGAGGGGCAGCCTCCTGGGTAGTCTCATGGGGTCCTATGCTGGACGAAGAAGGCCAGGAGGTTTGTGATGAACTCAATTCTCGAGAATCTGCTTGCACAGAGGGGGGTGCTCGCGACCCTCGTCATCAGCGCTGAGGGACGGGTCCTGCACCAGGTGAGTATCCCGCTACATGAGATGGAATCCATCTCCGCGGTGGCGCGAGCCTTGCGCCGATGCGCGGATGCCCTGGCTTCGCTGGAGACGTGCTGGGAGAACGCGGACGTATGCTTCGTAGAGGGGACCCTTCTTCTCCGCACGCTGCGGGGGAGCGTGGGCCCGGACGGCGAGGCGGGTTCGATGCTCGCCATCATCGCGGATAGAAGCGCGGATCGCTCCACAATTGCGGAGGAGGCAAGCACGGCCGCTCGGCGGCTCGAGATATACTTTCAATCGGAAGAGCAGGAGCCGGATCTGCGGAGGCCGTCTCGGCGAGCCTTCGAGGACCCCGCGGCGGAGGAGGTCGCGCGTGTCCTCACCCTCGGCCTGGCCCGCTTCGTAGGTCCGATGTCCAAGGTCTTCGTTCGCGAGGCCATTGGGGCGGTCTGCGGAGATCGGCCATTTGGTATCAGCGACGCGATGCCCGTCATGCGAGAAGCGGCGGGGAGCATCGATTCAACCATCGACCGGGACGCGTTTCTGAGCTTGGACTTAGCGGAGCTCCCTCATTGAAGAGGTGGCCACGGCGCCGTCATCTCTCCACCTCGAGCACCCGCATGTTCACCCTCCTCGCCCTCTGAACACAGTTGGTCCGTCCCTCCCCACCGGGAAAGGCGACCAAGACCACGTCGTGAAGCATCCCCCGCAGATCGAGCACGAAGTCGAGCATCTGCTTATTTCTTGTGGGGAGCAGTCCAGTCTTCGCCGGGAATGCGAGCTGAGGGGTCTCGGTACTGACAGCCCACCTCGAAGCGGCTTCATCGGCTCCGGGAGCCGCACCGTGGATGACGATATCGGGCTCGAGTCTCTCGAGGATAGACCGGAGCTTGAGTCGCTCCTTGTGCTTCCTTGGGCCGGAGCGCGCGTAGTTGGGGCCCCCGGTGACTACGACGATTCTCAATATGTCCCTCATCCTCGCCCCCCTACCTGGTCGTGGAGTGCCGTGTCCATCCGCCGAGGGACTTGGGGGTATGGGTCGTAGATACCTTTTCGGGGACCGGTGGAAGACGGGTATATAGTCCGATGGTCTAGGCAGGCTGTGTCTTTAGCCGGGTGGCCCGCCGATTGGGGCGCGCATCATCGTCGGTGGGTTACGTGCAAGGGATCCGAAGTCTAGGGTTGCGACCGGAGACAGCCATTACATGATGAACTCAAAAGCGCCTATAGTTCTCGTCGCCGCCGCCCTCGGAGTTCCCTCCTGGGCGGAGGCACGTCCCTTCCGAACCTCGGATCTCCCGAGCGCTCCTAGCGGATGTAATACATGCCATACAGCGGGGGGCGGCTCGCCCATGAACGTATTCGGACAGCAGTCCGCGATGTTCCTTATGGGCACTCCCGTAGCGATGGCGTCCGTGGACTGGGACTCGCTGTGTGCGCTGGACGCCGACGGCGACGGCGCGAGCAACGGAGCGGAGCTTGGAGATGCGGACTGTTCGTGGCGCTCGGGTGGGCCCGAGAGATCAGCGGTGAGTAACCCCGCGGATGCGAACGATCTACCGCCCCCTTCCTCGGGGGTGATTCCCCCCAACCCGGCCGAGATTGTGGGACAAGGTTGCCAGACGACGAGGTCCCACGGCTCCTTCGGAGCCCTGGTGCTGCTGGCGGGGATGATGCTTTGGATGAGGAGAGACCGAGGGCGGCGACGCCGCTGCGCGGAGGTCGAAGCCGTCGAGCGGTAGCCCTCATGAGGCATCGATGAGCTCTCGCAGCTCGCCGGTCGACCGCCTCCACCCTGCGCTTAGGGTCTTTCGTTCAGAATAGCAGACGAGGTGCCAAAATCTGGGGGTTATCTTGGACAGAAACCTTCACGGAATTAAGAGCGATTGCCCGCCAATTGGTCTCGATTCTCTCACGCTCAATGCAGATAGGGTCGCAGATGATCGTGATCATTGCGCATCGAGGCATCAGGGGACTTCAGTTGACCTAGACCATTTCTAGCCTAATTCACCATTGGGTTGAGGTGGTTTGAAGAGAGACCGAGCCCTCTATCCAGGCTCGCCGCGGCTCTTACGCTCCGCTTCGAGCTTTCGGTAGATAGTTCTCGCTGCGATGCCGAGGAGTTGGGCGGCGAGGGTCTTGTCCCCGCCCGTTTCTTCCAGGGTGGCATGGATCAGCTCTCGCTCTACCTCCTCCAGCTTGGTGCCGATGGGAATCACCACGGTGCGTCCATCGCGGCGAATGGAGGCGCGTTCCGGGCTCTGGGCCTTGCGCAGAGGGGGCGGGAGGTCGTCGAGGCGGAGCACGTCCTCGCGGCTCAGGACGACCGCCCTCTCCATGACGTTTTCCAGCTCTCGGACGTTCCCCGGCCAGGCCCAGGCGGCGAGCGCTTCCAGCGCCTCTCGAGCTACGCCTCGGACCTTCTTGTCGTTTTTGGCGACGAAGCGCCGGAGAAAGTGGTCGACGAGAAGGGGGATGTCCTCGATGCGGTCGCGCAGCGGCGGAATCGAGATGCCGATGACGTTCAGGCGATAGAACAGGTCCTCGCGAAAGGTGTTGTCCTTCACCATCTGCTCGAGGTTGCGATTCGTCGCTGACACGAGGCGAAAGTCAACTTGACGAGTTTCGTTCGAGCCGAGGCGCTCGAGCTCGCCTTCTTGCAGGACGCGAAGCAGCTTAGCCTGCACCGGGGGGGTTAGCTCGCCGACCTCGTCGAGGAACAGGGTGCCTCCCTGGGCTCGTTCGATGCGCCCTTCCTTGGTGTCGAGGGCCCCCGTAAACGCGCCCCGCTCGTAGCCGAAGAGCTCCGCTTCGAGAATCGACTCCGGCAGGGCGGCGCAGTTCACGACGACGAAGGGTCCGGATTCACGCGGCGACTGCTCGTGGAGGGCACGCGCGAGGAGCTCCTTGCCCGTGCCCGACTCTCCGTTGAGGAACACGGTGGCGGTGGAGGGGGCCGCCTGCCGGACCATCTCCAAGGTCTCCAGCATGGCGGGCGAGCGCCCGATGATGGCCCGGGTGCCTTCCTTCCCCGCGAGCTCCGCGAGCTCTCGGCGGAGCATGACGTTCTCGGCGGCGAGACGCTGACGCTCGAGGGCTCGACCGACCACCTGTCGAATCAGCGCGGCCTTGAAGGGCTTTTGGACGAAGTCGTAGGCGCCTTCTCGCATCGCCTCCACGGCGAGCTCGATCGTGGCGTAGGCGGTCATGACCACCACGTCCGCTTCGGGTCGCAGGGTCTTCGTCGCCCGGAGGAGGTCCAGCCCCGTCATGCCCGGCATCATCACGTCGGCGAGGACGAGATCGACGGGTTCTGCACGAAGCACCTCCAGCGCCAGCTCCCCCGAAGCGGCCGTGCGCACGGAAACCCCCTCGCGCTCGAAGATACGCCGGAGCGACTCGAGGTGCTCGTGCTCGTCGTCGACCACGAGCATCATCTGAGTGCTCTCCGGTGACGATACGTCGCCCACCACGCCGCTGAGTATCCGGGCTGAGTCCTCCAGGCCAAGCGTCTCTCCGTCCTTGATAGAGAGAATCATCGGCTCGCGGTCCAAGCTTCCCTTGCTTCCCCTTTCCCTCGTCCACGGGCTGAGCGATGTTGCGAGGGTTGAAGGACCCCTACGGCGGCTCTAAGGGAGACATCCTGCTGCAGGAGCGCATCCGCGAGGTGGGCCCTTTCGAGGACTGGCGGGCGCGGCCGGCGTCCGCGCTCGGGCTTCCCGGCTCGGTGCTGGCGCGTCGGGTCTCCGCTCACTACGCCGATCGTTCCGACCTTCACGCGCGCCTCGAGCTCGCGCGTGACGTCGCGGACGCCGTCCAGGCCCGCCATATTCTCGTGGCGTGCGGCATCCACCGCAGCGACTCGGGAACGCTGCTTCAGATCTCTCACGACCCCCAAGGGGTGGATCTCGGACGCTCCCCCGCAGCCACCGCGCGGGCGTCTCTCGCTCTCCGCCCGGCGGTGTGGATAGGCCTGCAGCTCTTCGAGAGTCTGGGCCATGCCCACCGTCTGGGCGCCGTGCATGGCAATCTCTCCCCCGCCGCGGTGTGGATCGGTCGCGACGGCGAGCCGATACTCGACTTTGGCCTGGCCGTGAGTCCCGCAGATCCGGTGAGGCACGACACCGAACCCGTCGACCTTCGCTGGGTTCACCCCGAGTGGCTCGAGGCCAACCGCTTCGATCCCCGCGGCGACGTCTACGCGTTGACCGCGATCCTGTGGTGGCTCATCGCCGGCCAGCCCTACCGCACCTCGCCCCGCCGGGGTGAGCACCGCCCCCTCGGGGCCTTCGTGCCGGACGTACCGGAGGGGCTCGAGCACGCCCTCCGCGATGGGCTCGGCCGAGGCGAAGAGCTGAACCCCTCCGCCTCGGAGCTCGCGGATCACTTGAGCTACGTCTTCTATCGGGACCTCGATGGGGTCGACGAGGCGGCGGCCGCGGAGCTGCGGCGATGGATCGCCGACGCTTTCGTCTCGGAGAACACGCCCCCTTCCGTCTTGGAGGGAGAGTCGGTCATCGGGACCTTCGTTCGGGCCCCCACGCAGGTCGAACGCGGCCTCGACCTGGCCAACGCCCCCACGGTGGCCACGACCTCCCACGACCCGGTTCCGCGGACGGAGATCACGGCGGGCCAGACCGTGCTCTCCGTGTCCGCAGACCCTCCTGCAAGCGGGCCCACCCAGGTTCCTTCACCCCCACCCCCGGAGTCGTCCTCCGCCCCATTGGTCACCAGGGCCAGCTCGGATGCCGCGGACCTTCCCGATCCTACCCGAGCCGCCCCCACCCCGTACCCCAGCGCCGTGACCACCGAGACGCGGGACGAGACGCCTCCGGCGTGGCTGGAGCCGCTGTTCTTCCTGCTGGGGGCGGCCGCCGCGGGCGCGGCGCTCTGGATCCTCGAGGGGACGGGGTGACGGAGAACGCCGAGATGCTCTACCCGGGCCTCGACTTGGGAGACTACGTCCTGAGCCGCCGCCTGGCTGCAGGCGGCATGGGAGAAGTCTGGGTTGCAGAGAGGAAGGCCGGGGGCGGGCTTGCCGAGGTCGCCCTCAAGATGATGAGGGGCGCCTCCGAACCTCAGGTGCGGGCGGTGTGGCGAGATGAGTTGGCCGTGAGCCGCCGGCTCCGCCACGAGAACGTGGTCACCGTTTTCGATGGTTTCGAGCAGGAGCCCTGGCTGGTGCAGGTCATGGAGCTCGTGCCCGGGCAAGATCTCCGGCATGTTCAGAGGGGGCTCGGCGAAGAGCCCCTACCCGTGCAGCACGGTCTCTACATTGCGGGCTGTCTTGCTCGAGCCATGGCGTACGTTCACGGCCGCGCCGACCCGGACGGGCGACCGCTGCGGATCATACATCGCGACATCTCACCCCAGAACGTCATGATCGGTTGCGACGGGAGCGTGAAGCTCCTCGACTTTGGGATCGCGCGTCATCAGGCCCGGGAAAACACGACCGCCCTCAAACTCGTCAAGGGCAAGGCCGCCTATATGTCGCCGGAGCAGGCCCAGGGCCATCCTCTGGATCAACGCTCCGACGTCTTTTCTGCCGGCATCGTGCTGTGGGAGCTGCTCGCGGGGGAGCGTCTCTTCAAGGCGGACCATCCCATGGACTCGATGCAGCGCATCGTGCAGGCCGGAATCCCCTCGTTGGCCCGATCTGCTCGACCGATCCCGGAGGCGGTGGTCCAGTTGGTGGACAAGATGCTCTCGAAAGATCCCGACCGGCGACCGCCGGACATGACCGAGGTGTATCGGTGGTTGAAGGCGGCTCTGGTTCGACACTATGAGCGCGAAGCCTTCGGGGCGCGAGCGCTCGCCGACTTTCTGTCCCTGCGTCTTCCGCGCACTCCTCTGCACCCCACCTCGAGTTTGGGCGTGGCTCCAGCCGCAACCCAACCCGACCAAGCGCCCTTCGGGGAAGGGAGGGGGTCTTGACCGCCCCCGCCGACGAGACGTGGCCGAAATCGGCGGTGATCCAAGGGGCGAGCCGGGGGCTCGGCCTCGGGTTCGTGCGCGCGCTCCTCGATCGCGGAGTGTCGGTGCATGCGACCTGCCGAGATCCGAGCCAGGCCGCCGAACTCTCCGAGCTGGCCACCCGAGAGAGCGCCCTCCACGTGCACCGGCTCGACGTCACGGATGAAGACACGATCGCCGAAGCGGTGAGGGCCATTCGCGCGAACACGCCCCAGCTCGACCTGGTCGTCAACGCCAGCGGCGTGCTTCACGGCGAGGGCCTGAAACCCGAGCGCCGGGTGGAGGAGCTCGAGGCCCGGACCCTGCTCGACCTGATGCACGTCAATGCGGTGGGGCCGATGCTGGTCCTCAAGCACCTCTTGCCCCTGCTCACCCATGACCGCCGGGCGGTGGCGGCTTCGCTCTCCGCCCGGGTGGGAAGTATCGGGGATAATCGGCGCGGGGGATGGTACGGGTACCGGTCTTCGAAGGCGGCCCTCAATCAGCTGCATCGAAGCTTCGCCGTGGAGCTCAAGCGACGAGCTCGAAACGCCATCTCGGTGGTGCTTCATCCGGGTACGGTCGAGACGCGTCTCACCGAACCCTTCCGGCGCTCGGTCCCCGAGGGGAAGCTGTTCTCGGTCGAGACCTCGGTGGGTCTTCTTCTGAAGGTCATCGACGACCTCGAGCCCGAGGACCACGGGCAGTTCTTCGACTACGCCAAGGCTCCTATCGAATGGTGATGACCCGCTAAGTTTGCCGCCGGTTTCGATCCCCGAGCGGATCCGGTGCAGCCGCGTCCGCGTCTGCCGAACCCTCCAGCATGCGCTTTGCGTTCGTGATGGGTTCCAACTTTCATGTGGGGTCGGTCGACGAGCGTCCGCTCGGCGGTTCCGAGTCGGCGGTGTGCTATCTCGCCCGCGCTCTGTCCGCGGCGGGGCACCAAGTCACCCTCTTCACCTTTTGCTCCACCCCCTCCGTGGATCCCAAGAGCGGGGCTCAGACCTTCCCGCTCCCCTTCGCGAACGGGAGGATTCACTTTCCCCCGGATCTGCTGCGGAGGCCTCGCGACGTCGTGGTCCTCAAGAACGGGCTCTGGGAGACGGCGCCGGTCTTGCGGCGGCATCTGCGACCGGAGGTTCCCCTTTGGCTCTGGACCGGTCACGCCCCCGACCAGCCGGCTATGGCCGCTCTACAGCACCCCGAAGTCGTGCGAGCCTTCGACCGCTTCGTCTTCCTCACGGACTGGCAGCGCCAAGAGACCCTGAAGTTCTTTCCTGGCCTCCCCCCTGCCCTCGGGGTCGTCCTCCGACACGCGATCGCCCCCTGCTTCGAAGGGTTGTTCTCGAGTCCCGAGTCTCTCCGCGCGGCCAAGACTCGAGGGCCGCTCCAGATCGCCTATACCTCCACCCCGTTTCGAGGACTCGACATCCTTCTCGACGTTTGGCCCGAGATCCATGCCGCCCAACCCACCGCCACTCTCAAGATCCACGCCGGGATGGAGGTGTACGGGGTGCGCTCCGAGAGGGACCCGCACGCGCCGCTCTACGCGCGGGCTACGACGCTGGCCGGGGTCGAGCGCCCGGGGCCTCTCGCCCAAGGCGAGCTGGCCGGAGCGCTCCGTCGCTACGGCCTCCTCGCGTATCCGAACAGCTTCCCAGAAACGGGGTGCATCGCCGTCATGGAGGCTTTGGCCGCGGGGACGCGGGTCGTCACCTCCGCGCTGGGGGCGCTCCCCGAGACCTCCGGAGGCCACGCTCGGCTGGTGGCCGTGAACTCCGCGTTTCGGGCCGCTTTCGCCCAGGCGGTCATCGAGGAAGCTACGGGCTTCGATGACGAAGAAGCGTGGGCGGCCCGCTGGGCCCAGGTGAGAGACCTCAACGAAACCTGTACGTGGGCCCGGCGGGTGGAGGACTGGGCGGCGGCCCTCCACGGATCCACCGCAGCTCACGATCGGGTTGGGGCGCGGGCGGGCTAGCCGGTCCCTCAGTGCCCCACGAAGTCATAGGTCGCGGGAGGCTTCTGTAGGTAGGCTCGAAGGGCCTCGCGCACCGAAAGATGCAAGGGGTCTTTCTGATACGCCGCGTAGTCCTCAGCGCTCGCGAAGCGGAGCTCCATGACGAGCTCGTACTCGGAGAGGGCGCGCGGGTCGTGGAGGTCTTCAAAGGGGCCAAAGGTCATCTTCTTGATCGCGGCGATGGCCTGAAGTCGCTCGATCTCGGCGATGAAAGCGGAGCGCTGGGCGTCGGGACGCAGGTCGAAGAACACGAGATGGACGAGCGGCGACCGCAGGGCTTGTTGCCTCTTGAGCGTTTCGAGCTCGACGCGGGTCTCTTCGAGCGAGCGCTCCAGGCTCTCCCAACGCTCGTCGCGTCGGTCACAGCTCGCAACCGCGAGGACAGCCAGTAGGGCGATGATGAGCTTCATGGGAACGTTCAGCCTCTCTCCATCAGACTCAGGGTGAGCACTTCCCCGGGGTCGTCGTCTCCGCGTCGAAGACGACAGGAGAGCAGGCCTTCGACGTTGAGGGATACGTGCACTTTTTCATCCGCGTCCTGTTCCTCCGGCAGCTCGAGGCTCCCAATGAACACCGGCGCCTCCGTCTCCTCTTCGCCGCGGTAGAGTCGAAGCACCTGGCCTCCGTCGACGGAGGGCGCGACCGCGATCGCGGCCTCCGCAGGGAGCGACGTGCCTTTGGCAAAGAGGGTCTCTCGGGACCCGGAGCCCACGCTCCACTGGATGGCGGCGGCGAGAATATCGTGGAGGACGATCGGGGTCGCGCCGTCGATCGTCGTGCCGACGATCGCGGCTCCGATGGCCACCGCCTCGTCGGGGTGGACGCGTCGGCTGATCTTGTCGCCGAAGCGGGTGTGGAGTCGTTCGCGTACGACCGGGGAGCGGGTTTGGCCGCCGACCAGGACCACCTCGTCGATGTCCGAGGAAAGAAGGCCTGACTCACGGAGCACCCCGTCGGTGATGACCAAGGTCCGGTCCACCAGGTCCCCCACGAGATCTTGAAACCGGCGTCGGGTCACCTCTACCGCCAGCGACGCCGGCGGCTCGGTGGAGATCTGATCGACCCGCACCTCGACCTGCTCCTGCGAGCTCAGATCGAGCTTGGCGGCCTCGGCCGCGAAGCGAACCCTCTGGACCGCCACCGGATCTCGACGCACCTCCGCCTCGGGGTGTTCGGACTCGAAGCGGGAGATGACGAACTCGGTGAGGCGGTCGTCAAAGTCTGCGCCTCCGAGAAAGGGGTCGCCCCCGGTGGACAGGACCTTGAGCTCGGCGCCGGCCACCTCGAGCACCGAGACGTCGAAGGTGCCGCCGCCGAGGTCGTAGACGAGGATGCGCTGCTGAGCGTTGAGGCGGTGCCCGTAGGCCACGGCGGCGGCGGTGGGCTCGTTGACCAGGCGCTCGACGTAGAGCCCGGCCCAGTGTCCGGCGGTCCGCACCGCCTCTCGCTCCGGTTCCCCAAAATACGCAGGCACGGAGATCACGGCCCGGTGGACCTTTTCGCGAAGGAGGCCTTCGGCCTGGGTCTTGAGAGCGCTCAGAATCTCTTTGGCGACCTCTTCGAGGGGATGAAGTTCGTGGCCGATCTTGACCGCGGTGGAACCGCTGGAGCCTTGGACGAGCTGGTAGGGGAAGAAGTGCCCCCAGCGTCGCACCTCGGAAGAGGCGAAGGGCCGCCCCAGAAAACGTTTCGAGCCGAAGACGCTGCGGGTGGGCTCGAGGACCATGCGTTGTCGCGCGAGCTCTCCGACGGTGCGACGGCCTCCGGTCTCGAAGTGGACCACGGACGGGAGCGTCGAGCGCCCGCGGACTTCGAGGACCCGGGTTTGGCCGTCTTCGTGTACGGCGATGCAGCTGTTCACGGTCCCGAGGTCGATGCCCACCACCGGTCCGGTGCGGGTCAGGGCGGGGAGGTCGAGCTGGTCGCGAAGCGAAGGAGGAGAGCTCGGCGTGCGTCCGAAGAGTCGCGCCAGCATCGAAAGCCACGAGCGCGGGCGCTCCTCTCCGCCCACGAGGTCTACGAACTCGAGAGCTACGGAGGTGGGACGAGAACCTCGGCCTCCCCCCCGCCGGAAGACCATGCAGGCTGTCCTGCGGAGGGCGACGGTGTCGTCCGAACCGAGGAACTCGATGAGGGTCATCATGCCGAGGTCCGGAGCGCGTGTAAGCCGGAGGAGGACACCGGTCTCGGCGAAGCGTTCCACGGTGCCCTCGCTGATCTCGGGCCGACCCGCGACGCGCACTCGGACCTTTGAGCCGGGGCTCGGATCGGGGCCGGACGGCGCATCCATCGCTTCTAGCTACCCTGGTCCCCTGACCGATGAAAGCCTGAGTCGACCGACGGTAGTCCCCGGAGGGGAGGGGGCGCGGTGCGCTTCGGAGGGGCACCGTGGTACTTTCTGACCGCAATGGCCGGATCGGCGACGCTCGAATGGGGAGAGGGGGCTCGCGCGCCTTCGCGGCGCCGTCTTCGGAGCACACCCACCCTCATTCCCGTCACCCTGAGGCTGCTCGACGAGAGCGGCAAGCACGGCATCGCGGAGCGGATGCTGGGCATCATGACCGAGGTGTCCAGCCGAGGCTTCGAGGTGCGGGTGCTCGGTCCCGCGGGGCGCCCTCTCGCGCGCGGCCTCAGCCGCAAGCAAATGGCGCTCATCTCCTTTCTCGACTCTGAGCTCCACGAGAAGGTCGAGTCGATGGCCTGCGCCCTGTCCGCGGTCGACTCCGGTCGTCATCCGGACGCGTGGACGGTTCATCTCAAGCTTCCCCAGCTCCCTTCCGAGCTCCTCGATGAGATCTTCGAGGCGCTCCGAAGGTACGCCCCCGAGACCGAGCCGCAGGTCCCTTGGCGGACTCTCGGAGTGGCCGCGGGTCTGACCGCCCTGATCGCGATGGCCGCCTCCGGGGGACGCTCGGCCCCGACGGTGGCGGCCAGCGAAGGCCTTCCTCGTCTCGAGCGCCAGCTCGCCTACTCCCACCAGACCGTAGAGCGGCTGTCCCTCGCTCTCGAGGAGGCGGACCAGGAGATCGAGCGGCAGTCGCGAGTCATCCAGGCCTACGCCGCCGAGGCTTCCGATCTGGAGACGGCCCGGGTGCGTCCCGCGGTGGCTTCGGCGCCCGAGCGGGCGGCCCCTCCGACGGCGGCGACAGCGAGCGAAGTTCGCCTTCGCGACGCCAGCTGGGAAGACTTCCGGGCCGTCGTGGACATTCGTGGAGCTCGGGCCACGCCCCGTCTCGCCTACCTGGACGGAGACATCGAGATGAGCAGCCCCTCCGCTCCTCAAAAGCGGGTCACCCGTTCGCTGACCCGGCTCCTGGGGGCCTACGCAGTGGCTCGAAACGTCGACCTTCGGGCTCTCGGTCCCCGAACCCTCACCGCGCGGGCGCCGCTCACCGGCATCGAGCCCGAAGAGGCTTTCGCCCTCGCCGGCGACGAGGGGCGGCCCGACATCGTCTTCGAGGTCGCGGCGGAAGGGCAGGTCGAGCCCCTGCTCGAAGTCTACCGACGCATCGCGGTGCCGGAGCTCTGGATCCGCGTCGGGGACCGTCTCGATATCTATCGATATCTGGGCAACGACTATCTCCGCGGAGACTCGAGCGGGGTCCTTCCTGGTCTCGATATCGAGACCTTCTCGGCCTATCTCGGCCGAGAAGACCAGACCCAAGCCACTCAGGATCTCCTCGACGGGCTCTCACCCTGAGCCTCGGGTCCGGGACTACGTAGATCGTCCGATAGATAAGGCATCCTCTCTCGGAACTCCCATCAGAGGGTGACAGCTTCGTTTTTCCGAGACTTGCACCTTGGGTCTCCGCGATAAGTGCCGGGTGTCGTTCGCTGGCTATCGGTGCTAGGGACCTACGAACGCCGGAGATCGCCCACAAGGGTCATGGCCGACGGAACGGGGTTGAGATGATTGAAGTGCTGGCCGCTCTCGCGCGCCATCGATCCAGAAGCGAGATTCTTCGCGCCTTGCTCGAGCGTTTGTCTGAGGAGGTGAGGGCGGATGTTGGGGGATATTTCACGGTCGCCGTGGGTTCGGATGAGATCCCCCGGTTCGTGGACATGCATGCCGTGGGTTCGCGGGAAGCCCAAGCCACCCTACTGTCGATCGAAGGCGTCGCGTACGACGCTCTGGTCGAACCCATCGAAGGGGTCGAGCTCGCCCCTGCCTTTGGCCGCTTCAGCCGGCTGCGGCGTAGCGAGGGCGAGTCGGAGCTGTTCCGTCGGGTTTGGGACCCGATCCAGGCGCACACGCTCGCTGCCCTCAATTCTCAGGATCTCCAAGGTCGATACTTGGGGCAGGTGGCCCTGTTTCGGACGGGGAGCTCCCCAGAGTTCACCTCGAGAGAGCTCCGTCAGCTTCAGAACCTGCAGCCCCACGTGCAGGCGGTGCTGGAAGGCATGGCCCCGTTCGGGAAGCCAAGCCCCGGAGAGGGGGTTTGGCTCTTTCGCCCGTCGGGCGAGCTCTGGATGACGAGCGACGCTCAAGGCAGGGATGTCTCCCCGGACTTTCTGGCTCAGCTCGAAGCCTTGGCTCGCTCGGCGTGGAAAGCCTCGAAGTCGGGACCAGGAGACCTCGTGGCCGACCAGTTCCTGGAAGGAGCGCTGGTGCGGACGGTGATCCTCGAGGGCGAGGACTCGGGGGTCTTGGTGACCGTAGACGAGGTGGAGCCGCTGACGATCGAGAAGATCTTCGCGCTCTCTCCCCGCGCCCGAAAGGTTGTGGCCATGGCCTGCCGGGGAGCCACCACCACTGAGATTGCGGAGCGTCTTCATCGAAGCCCCGAGACGATCCGAACGCACCTCAAGCAGGTCTATGCCGAGCTCGGGATCAGCTCCCGCGCCGAGCTCGTGGCCGTGGTGACCAGCGCTCTGCGCTGAGCCCGCGTCTCAGCCGAGCCCTCGCCACAACCACCCTCTTGGGGGATGCGGGCGAAAATCCCGATCTCTACCATCGTCCACGGCCGTCTCCCTCTCCCTGTCGATGGAGAGTGTCTCTATCTCGATGGTTTCGAAGCCCTGAGAGTATCGCCAGAAGGGGAGAGATGGCCGCCGTGCATGCGGGGCGCGCTGACCTCCCCCGGATGGTACGGTGACGCGCATCCGTGGATGACATCGTCTTCTGCCCCGTGTGCCACGCCAGGAACGCCGCCGCTGACGCGGACTGCGCTCACTGTAGCGCCGCGCTGCGTATTCTCGACCGCTTCGTCCTGACGCAAGCGCCTCCGCCGTCCGGAGGCGAGGACACCGTCGATGCGGCTGGGCCTCTCGTGAGCGCCAAGGATCTCCAGACCGGACGTCGCGTCGAAGTTCGGCTGGCCGAAGGGAGCCAAAGAGCGCGCCTGGAGCGAGAAGAGACCGTCCTCAGAGGTCTGCCCGGCACCTTGTCCTCCTCGGTGCCGGCGGTGCTCGGCTCCGGGAACGTGAGCGCCCTCGTCTCCGCCCTCGTTCTGAGCGCCTCCCCCTTTCCGACCCTGGGGGCCCAGCTCGACCGGGGTCTGCGCATCGACGATGGCCGCGCCCGGACCCTGCTCCGCTCCTTGTTGACCGCCCTGGCCCGCATGCAGGCGCTCTCTCCTCCCGTGGGGCACCGCAACCTCCACCCCGACGCGGTGGGTTGGGACGGGGCGAATCGCGTGTTTCTCCGCGACTTCGCTCGGGCCACGGATACCGTCCGCGACGCGGAGACGGATCTCGTCGTGGCGCGACCGGGATATGGACCCGAGGGCTCCGTGCCCCCCGCTCAGGCGGATCTCTACGGGGTGGCCGCAACCCTCGTGCACGTCCTGGCTCGGCGCCCGCCCCACGAGCTCCCCCGCCAGCGGGACGGGACGCCGGACGTTCGTCCCGCGATCGTGGTGGGAGAGGATCTCGAGGCGCTCTTGGAGCGGATGCTCCGACCGCAGCACCGAGACGCGCTGCTGGACGCGGAGGCGGCGCTGGCCGCCTTGCGGGCCACGCCCAAGAGGCCCGTGGCGATCGAGACCCGAAGGGGCCTCTGGGCGGGGCTGGTCGCCGTCGTCGTGATCGGCGCCGTGGGCGTCCTGACCGCCCTGACCCTGCGAGCGCCCCCTCCGGGCCCTGTCCTGTCCGCAGCGCCCCCTCCCACCGAAGCTCCTCCTCCCGCTCCCCCTCCCCGGGCGTCGACCGACGTGGTGCCGCCGAAGCCCCCACCGCCGCCGGCCCCGCCGCCCGCGGCCGCTCCGCCCGCCAAGACCCCGCGGCGTTCTCCTCCCGTGGCCAAGCCCACCGGCCCCACCCCGGCTTCTCGACTGGAGGCGGCGCTTCGAAAGCGGAGCTCCGCTCTGGAAGCCTGCGCCGATCCGGCCGTAGACCGACTTCGGTTCCTGATCACCGTCGCCCCTGACGGGAAGGTCGACGAGGTGGAAGCGGTGGGCCGGACCCGCGGAGCCGCGGCACCGTGTGTACGTAAAATCCTAGAGCAGCTCAGCTTGCCAAAACTCGGAACTCGGGCTCGGGTCGAGGCTTGGCTCTGGCTCCACCCTAAGCTTGTCGTCAATACGTATTGACGGAACCGAATCGAGTCATGCGCTTTATCCTTCCCCTCCTGATGATCCTCTCGAGCGCGCGGCCAGGCGTAGCTCAGGAACTTCGCCCCATCTCGGTTCTGGTGGCCGAGAGCAAAGCCAACCCCCAAGACACCAAGGTCCTCAACGAGATCGCCAAGCACGATACGGAAGCGGCGGCCCAGGCCCTCGTGGCTCGCATCCAGGGGGCGTCCAGCCCTTTTGCGGCTCGGTCTCTCCGGTACCTGAGTCGTCCGGAGACCGCGCCTCCGCTTCACGCTCTTCTCGCGCACGACAACACCGGCATCCGGCGCAGCGCCCTGGATACGCTCGGTCGTCTGGGCGCTGCGGCCAGCGCCGACGTTCTCTTGGCCTTTTTGAAGCGCGCCGACAGCGGCTACGAAGAGGGCAGGGCCCTCAAAGCCCTCGCCCGTACCGCCACGAAGCCTGAGCACCTCGATCCGATCTTCGCTCGATTCGGGGGAAAGCGCGAACGGGACGCCCGCAACGCCCTGCTCGAGCTACAGGAGCCGTCTCTGGCGCCCGTGGTCGTCCCCTATTTGAAGAACCCGGAGCCGGAGCTCCGGCGGACCGCGATCAAAGTCCTCGTGGCTCTGGCCAACCCGAAGACGGCTTCCGCTCTCCTCGACACTCTGGAGAGGGACGAAGACCATCGAGTTCAGCAGGATGCCTTGCGGGCTGTGGCCACCGTGGCCACCGGGACCGATGTCGCGCGAATGCAGCGGATCTTGAGGCGCTGGCGAGCCTCGAAGGTCTCGGAGCACGCGTCGGATCAGCTGTCCAAGACCATCGCGGTGGTGGACCGCTACAACGAACACGCGAACACCCTCAAGCTTTTCACCCGAGACGATCGCAAGGGGCGGAACGAACGCACGAAGATCCTCGCGGAGCTGGCCCGCGACGCGCGCTCGGTGGACGAGCGGGTGGCCTATGCCGCGTTTCGCTCCGAGGACGAGTACCAGCGCAAGATGGCTGTCTATCTCTACGGGAGGGTAGGGACGCCCTCGGCGCAGCGTCGCCTCTGCGAGATCCTCTTCGACATGAAAGACGAGGCGCGGGTCCAGATCGCAGCGGCCGAGGCTTTGGGCAACTACCCCAACGACGCCAGCGTCGACTGCTTGGTGCGGGGCTTCGATCGGGTCAAGGTGTACCGGCACGGGAACAAGAGCACCCTCGGCGAGGATCTGGCCAAGTCTCTCCGCAAGATCACCGGTCAACGCATACGAGATACGGACGGGGAGGAGTGGAAGAAGTGGTGGAAGTATCGAGTCAGTGACATCGACGGCGCTCTGGAGGCCCTGGCCGGAGCTTCGGACGCGGGGGCGCGCGCCTTCGCGGTGACGCTCCTCGTTCAGGCCAAAGCCAAAGACCGGGAGCGCGTCGGTGAAGCGCTCCTTCGGGCCTTCGAGGAGGAGCGGGTGAGCTCTCTTCGTGCCGCGCTCGCTGCGGGGCTCGCCAAGCTTCAGCCCCCAGGGGCGAGCACCGCGCTGGCCTCGGGGCTCGACGGGGGCGACGCCGAGCTCGAAGCCATCGCCCAGGCGCTCCACGACCTCGGGGACGGCCGCGGCACGCTCGAGCTCATCCACCGGCTCTCCGGGGCCACCGGCACCAAGGCCACCCGCTACGGCGCGGCCTTGGCTCGCATCACCGGAGAGGCGGAGCACACCAGCGTTCGAAAGTGGAGAGCCTGGTGGGCCTCGAACGCGGAGCGCTATCGGCACTAAGGTTTGGGCCCGAGCGATCCCTTCCGGCCGTGGGCCGCCAGCCAGGCCGCTTCTTCGCCCGGTTCCGGAAAGATGTCGCCGCCCTCCATCACCCAGCTCGCGGGGGTGTCGACGGTGTGGACGCCCACCTCGTCGGCCGAGAGTCCGGCGTGCTCCACGAAGGAGCGACGGATTTCGCTCTGGATCCGACCCTTCTGGTCGTCCGTCCGACCCTTGCGAATGCTCCCTACGACGAAGGCGGTCTTGTCGCCGCGAGGATATAGCGGCACCTCCTCCACGAAGACGGCGTGCACGAAGACGGCCGGGGCTCCGGTCACCTCGCAGTGGATGCGGGTGATGTCGGCCGCGATCTTGGGTTTCGCCGCTTCGTCGACGGCGCCGAGAGCTGAGTTGCAGATATAGACCGGCATGTTCGACCTCCTAGTCTTCACGGGGGTCGCGAATGACGGCGACGACCTCGTCCTGGGAACAGCCCGTGGCGCCCGTCCAGAGCGCGCAGAGCTCACGAAGCAGGGCCTCCCGGACGCTCTGCTGGAGCTTGGTGGGCGCTCGCATCGATACCACCGACGTCCTGGAGGGTTGAGCCGCAGTAAAGCCGCTGCCTTTTGGGACGACGATCCATAGGAGCTCCGAGGGAGCACCGAAGGCCCGTTGTGAGAAAGCCTGCAGAGCCGAGCGCAGGGCATCCTCGACCTCGGCCGAGACGCGTTCCGCTTGAACGAGGCATGTACAGCTGACCATAGTAGACTCCTCTGAAAGGGGCTCTCAGTCCTCCGCGGCCTTCTTTTGGGCGATATGGGTCCCGAGTTGTCCGATGGCCTCGAAGAAGGCGTTGGGGTTTCGATGGCGAAGCTCGGTCACCTCGAGCTCCCGCCCCTTGGCGTAGATGAGCTCGGGGGCACCTTCCGCGACCGCCGACACGATGGCCCGGGCGCAGTCGTTGGGGTCGTCGCCGCCTTCGATGTTGGGGTCGGAGCGACCTCGCGGAGAGCCATCTCCGGTGAGGGCGTTGCGGGCGACGTCGGTTCTGACGGAGCCCGGGAGGACATTGGTGACGCGGATGTTGTGGAGGGTTTCGGCCTCTGCGCGAAGGGCATCCATATATCCAATGAGGCCGTGCTTGGCGGCGCAGTAGGCGGTGCGGAGAGGTACGCCGATACGCCCGGCCACCGAGCTGATGGCTACGATGTGGCCCCCTCCGGCTGAGACCATCTTTGGAAGCTGGAGCTGGGTGAGCCAGATGGGAGCCAAGAGATCGATGTCGATGAGTTCTCGATAGACTTCCGGAGCGGTGTCTAGGGCGAGACTTCTTTGGCTGATCCCGGCGTTGTTGATGAGAATGTCGACCCGACCTTTCCACCCCCAGGCGGTGTCAACCTTCTCCGGCAGGCTCGGGTAATCGGTGACTTCGAAGGGGAGGACGAGAGAAGGCGCATCGAGCTCGGCGGCCACGTCCTCGAGCGCCGCCAAGCGACGTCCGGAGAGAATGAGCTGAGCCCCCTCGGCGGCGAAGGCATGAGCGAGCGCCTCGCCAATGCCGGACGAAGCCCCGGTGATCCATACGTTCTGGCCTTCGAAGTCTCGCATCTCATCTTCCTCCTCGGGGCTGCCCGTCTTCGCCCTGCGACCCGACGAGGCGCTTGAGCCGAAGCTCATGCAGCTCGATCCTCTGCCCGTCCTCTCGCCGAGGCCAGACTCTGGGTATGACCTCGCCCTCACCGTCCGTGAAGGCGAAGGTGGGCCCGTCCGGGTGGACAGCCCACTTGTCACCCCACTGAGCCAGCGTCATCAGCAGCGGGGCGAGCTCTCGCCCCTTCGGCGTAAGCACGTACTCGTCGTGGCGCGACCCATCCGCGGGCTCCTGTTTTTCGAGGATGCCCCGCTCGACGAGATGAGCGAGTCGGGTCGCGAGCGTGTTCTTGGCAATGCCGAGGGACCGTTCGAAATGCTTGAACCGACGGGCGCCCATCATGGCGTCGCGAATGATGAGGAGCGACCACCACGCGCCCACGTCCTCGAGGGCCCGCGCGATCGAGCACTGCATGTCGGCAAAAGACTTGGCCCTCATGGCGTCGAATCCCTAGGTAAACCTCTAGGTCCTATGATGCAACCATAGGGTCCGCGGAAGCCCATGCGGGGGCCATCGGCAGGTCGCTTTTGGTGGACGGTGCCGCCACTCAAATAGGTCATGTGGCGGGGGCTGGGGAGGCCGTGACGCTCAACTTCGAACTCGAGGTCCACCGGACGAGAGACGGTGCGGGCGAGGTCATACCCAGAGTCTGGCCTCG